>NZ_SMAK01000011.1 GCF_004346195.1 Tepidamorphus gemmatus
GGAACAACCCCCGACCACGCTGCGGCGACCCTCTCCCAGCAACCGGTGCTTCACCTTAGCCGAGGATCGCACCGATGAGTGGAAGTGTTACAAGCGTCGACTCCGATCCTTTCGCCGAGGGATTCTATCTGGCGATGGGGGCGCAGCGGGTCGGCGAGGCGCCGTCGGGCGCCATTGCCGGCCGCATGTTGCCGCGCCTGGCCAAACGACTTCGCTGAGGCGCCATCTGCAATCGGCCGCGATTTCGTGCTACATGGCGCGACCCACCGCACGACGACCTCCGAGAGCCGACAGTGACACGCGCCTACAACATTCTGGATGTGTTCACCGACACGCCGCTGTCCGGAAATCCGCTCGCCGTCGTCCACGATTGCGAGGGGCTCGATACCGCGGCGATGCAGGCCATCGCCCGGGAATTCAACCTGTCGGAAACGGTGTTCGTGCTGCCGCCGCAGAACCCGGCGCACACGGCCGCGGTGCGCATATTCACGCCGAGCAAGGAACTCCCGTTCGCCGGCCATCCGACGGTCGGTACGGCGATCATGCTGGCGCGGCGGCGCTGGGCCGGAGCGGAGGAGATCGAGGGCATCATTGTCCTCGAGGAACAGGTCGGGCCGGTGCGTATCGGCGTCGTGCTGCGCAACGGCAACGCCTTCGCCGAATTCGACATCCCGCAGAAGCCGAAACCGGTAGACGGCGGTCTCGACGCCGAGCTCGTCGCAGCGGCCCTCGGACTGGTGCCGGCCGAGATGTGTTTCGAGAACCATCGCCCCAGCCGCTGGACTGCGGGCGTCGATTTCGACTTCGTGCCGGTCCGTGATCTCGGCGTGTTGCATCGGTGCCGGGTCGACGTGCGGGCCTTTGCCAAGGCGTTTCCGTCCGGCTCGGCCTACCTCTACACGCGCGAGACGATCTCGGTCGAGAACGACTTTCATGCGCGCATGTTCGCGCCGGGCCTCGGCGTCAGCGAGGATCCGGCGACAGGCGCGGCCGCAGCCGCCTTCGCTGGTGTCATCATGCATTTCGATCAGCCGCCGGGCGGCCGCCACCGCTTCCGGATCGAGCAGGGTCACATAATGGGCCGCCCCAGCCTGATCAATCTCGAGCTGGACGTGCAAGGCAAGCTGCACGCCGTGCGCATCGGCGGCGGCGCGGTGGTGGTGGCCGAGGGGACCCTCGCCGTCTAGCGCGTTTCGCCAGACCTACTCGATGCCGAGCATCTGCTTGGCCTGCGCCAGCGTGTCGACCGACTGCTGGTGCTGGCCGGCATCGTGCAAGGCCTGGCCCTGATCGCGCAACGCAATGACCTGAGCCTTCTCGGCATCGGAAAGGCTCGTCGTCTGCAATGCCTGGTTGATCTTCGCGATGTCGGCGGGACACTGGAAAGCCATCGCGGGTGCCACGGTGAGTGCGAGGATGATTGCGGCGCGGATCACGGTTTTCATCCGACATCTCCTGACTGGGATCGCCGCCGGGACGGCGGCAGGCCGGTCGCCCGTTGCGCGCTGCCGCCTTGCGCGAAGCGGGGCGGTCGTCTAGAACGTCTGACAACCGTCAGACTGCGGCGTCGCGGTGGCGAGCGACCGGGGTTGAGACTATCGGGCCGAAATGGCAGGACTATGGTCATGAACGGGCATATCGGGTTCGGCATCGCAGCGGCATCGGCGCCGCGCGTCCTGCCGTGCCTGCCCTCCTGCCTGGGCGGCGGCCTCCTTCTCCTTACCGGCCCCTGAGCGCCGGCTGGCCCGCACGCGCGGGCAGGCTCTCAGGGGAACACCGACGGGACCGAACAGCGGGCCCTGAACGGGCCACCGGAGAAGGACTTCAGGACATGACTATCGATACCAGTCACGGCGCGCAGGGCGAGCGCGAGCGCGTATTGATCTTCGACACGACATTGCGCGACGGCGAGCAGTGTCCCGGCGCCTCGATGACATTCGAGGAGAAGCTGCAGGTCGCCGAGGTGCTCGACGACATGGGCGTGGATATCATCGAGGCCGGTTTCCCGATCGCCAGCCAGGGCGATTTCGAGAGCGTGCAGGAAATCGCCAGGCGAGCGAAGAACGCCGTCATCGCAGGCCTGTCGCGCGCCGACTTCAGGGACATCGACCGCTGTGCCGAGGCGGTGAGGGTCGCGCGGCGTCCGCGCATCCACACCTTCATCTCCACCTCACCGATCCACATGAAGCACAAGCTGCAGATGGAGCCAGAGGCGGTGCTGCAGGCGGTGATCGATTCGGTGACGCGCGCCCGCAGCCATGTCGACGATGTGGAGTGGAGCGCTGAGGATGGAACCCGCACCGAGTTCGAGTTCCTGTGCCGCTGTGTCGAGGCGGCGATCAAGGCCGGCGCGACGACCATCAACATTCCCGACACGGTGGGCTACACGACGCCTGAGGAGTACACGCACCTGTTCCGCAGCGTGCGCGAGGCCGTGCCGAATTCCGACAAGGCGGTGTTCTCGGTGCATTGTCACAATGACCTCGGCATGGCGGTTGCCAATTCGCTCGCCGGTGTGAAGGGTGGCGCGCGGCAGATCGAGTGCACAATCAACGGCATCGGCGAGCGGGCCGGCAACGCGGCTCTGGAAGAGATCGTCATGGCGATCAAGACCCGCAACGACGTGCTGCCCTACGTCACCGGGATCCAGTCGACCATGCTGATGCGTGCGTCGCGGCTGGTCGCGGCAGTGACCTCGTTCCCCGTCCAGTACAACAAGGCGATCGTGGGCCGGAACGCCTTCGCGCACGAGTCCGGCATCCACCAGGACGGAATGCTGAAGCACACGCAAACCTACGAGATCATGACGCCGGAATCCGTTGGCGTGAAGCAGACCTCGCTGGTCATGGGCAAGCATTCCGGGCGCCATGCCTTCGCCGAGAAGCTGAAGGAGCTCGGCTACAGCCTGGGCGACAATGCGTTCCAGGACGCATTCCGCCGCTTCAAGGACCTCGCCGACCGCAAGAAGCTGGTCTATGACGAGGACATCGAGGCGCTCATCGACGAGGAAATCGGTGCCGCGCACGACCGCTTCAAGGTGGTGGCGCTGACCGTGATCGCCGGGACCGGCGGACCGCAGAAGGCGACGCTGACCCTCGACTTCGACGGGCGGCAGGTGACACGCGAGTCCACCGGTAATGGTCCGGTCGATGCGATCTTCAACGCGATCAAGGCGCTGGTTCCGCACTCGGCCAAGCTGGCGCTCTATCAGGTGCAGGCCGTTACCGAAGGTACCGACGCTCAGGCCGAGGTCTCGGTCCGGCTGGAACAGGACGGTCGCGAATTCACGGGCCGTGGCGCCGATCCCGATACCCTGGTCGCTTCGGCGCGTGCCTATGCCCACGCGCTGTCCAAGCTGATGGCCAAGCAAGACCGTCTCCATTCCCAGCACAGCCGGGCGACGCCTGCCTGAGCCGCGACACAGACCAGCGGCCGCCCGCCACCTGCCGGCGCGGGCGGCCGGCCATGGCCTGACAGGATGGTCGCGATGGGTGGCAGAAGGGGGGCTTCCGAGACAGACCGACAAATTTTCGCTTGATCCAGCGCAAACCTTTTGTTCTTGCGCAGTGGTCATCTCGTACCCGTCGGTAGGTGTCGATGCCGGAGAGAAGTCCGATGAGCCCGAACAGCATACGCGTCTGGGATCCGCTGGTCCGGATCGGTCATTGGCTGCTGGTCGTGGCGTTCGTCGTCGCCTATGTGACCGAAGGCGACCCCCTGACGATACATGTCTGGGCCGGATACACGGTGGCGGCGGTCGTCGTCGTGCGGGTCGTCTGGGGGTTCGTCGGCCCCCGGAGGGCGAGGTTTTCCGATTTCCTCTACGCTCCCGCGACGGCGGTCCGGTACCTGCGCGACCTGGTGCTGCGGCGGGCGCCCCGCTATCTCGGCCACAGCCCGGCCGGAGGCCTGATGGTCGTGGCCCTGCTCGTCTGCTTGGCAGCCACCACGATCACAGGGATGATGACGCTCGCCGACAGCGCCAATGCCGGGCCGCTGGCACCCTGGTTCGGCAACCAGGCGGTCGTC
This sequence comes from Tepidamorphus gemmatus, assembly GCF_004346195.1. Classification (NCBI taxonomy): domain Bacteria; kingdom Pseudomonadati; phylum Pseudomonadota; class Alphaproteobacteria; order Hyphomicrobiales; family Tepidamorphaceae; genus Tepidamorphus; species Tepidamorphus gemmatus. The sequence goes on from NZ_SMAK01000011.1 coordinate 4,030, forward strand.
GAACAGCGCGCGACGGCGGAAGCTGCCGGCCAGCGCTTTCGCTACCGCTCGCCCTACAAGGAGCCGCACGAGATGCTGGCCAATCTGACGCTGCTTCTGGTGATCCTGCACATCGGCGGCGTAGCGCTGGCGAGCTTCGCCCATCACGAGAATCTGCCGCGGGCGATGGTGACGGGCATGAAGCGGGCCGAGTAGGATCCGCCGCGATCAGTATGGCGCCTCGACGCTGCCGAGATTGACGTAGACGCTCTTGCGCTGCGAATAGAAGTCGAGGGCGGCAAGACCGTTCTCGCGACCGATGCCGGACATCTTGGAGCCGCCGAACGGCATTGCCACCGGGGTGAGATTGTAGGCGTTGATCCAGACCACACCGGCCTGCAATGCGGCGGCCATGCGGTGGGCGCGGGCGAGATCGCGGGTCATGACGCCAGCCGCGAGCCCGAACGGTGTCGCGTTGGCGCGGATGACCGCCTCCTCCTCGGTCTCGAAGGTCATGACGCTCATTACCGGGCCGAAGATCTCCTCGGTGACGATCTTCATCGTGTCAGTGCAGTCGGCGAAGATTGCAGGCCGCATGAACCAGCCGCTGGCCAGCGGCCCCTCGGTGATGCGACCGCCGCCGGTGACCAGCCGCGCGCCCTCGGCGCGGCCGGCCTCGACATAGCCCAGCACCTTCTCCAGATGCGCCTGCGAGATGAGCGGCCCCATCTGCGTGTCGGGGTCGAGCGGATCACCCACCCTGATCGCCTCGGTCCGGGCGATCGCCCGTTCGAGGAAGGCATCATGGAGGCGACGGTGGACGAAGACCCGCGTCGCATTCGAGCAAATCTCGCCCTGCGTATAGAAATTGCCGAGCATCGCGGCGGACACCGCGTCGTCGAGGTCGGCATCCTCGAAGACGATCAGCGGCGACTTGCCGCCGAGCTCCATCGTCACATGCTTCAGTGTCTCGGCTGCCGCCGCCATGACCCTTGTGCCGGTCGGCACCGAACCGGTCAGTGATATCTTGGCAACGCCCGGGTGGGCGGCAAGCGCGGCACCGGTCTCCCCCGCACCGAGCACCACATTCATCAGGCCGGGCGGAGCGCCCGCCTCTGCGACAATCTCCGACAGTGCCAGCGCCGACACCGGTGTCAGCTCGCTCGGCTTGAAGATCATCGCGTTGCCGGCGGCGAGCGCGGGGGCGGTCTTCCAGCTGGCGATCTGGATCGGATAGTTCCAGGCTCCGATTCCTGCCACCACGCCCAGCGGTTCGCGCCGCACATAGGCAAAGGCCGATGGCCCCAGATCGATATGCTCGCCATGGGCGGCCTGCAGCACGCCTGCGAAGAACTCGAAGCAGTCGGCAGCCGAATCGATGTCGGCAGCCGGAACCTCCTGGATCGCCTTGCCGGCATCGAGAACCTCCAGCCGGGCCAGCTCCATCCGCTTGTCGCGCAAGCGCTGCGACACCCGGTGGAGGACCCGCGCCCGTTCGGCAGGCGGCATTGCGATCCATTGACGCTGAGCCGCTGCGGCTGCCTGAACGGCGGAATCGACGTCGGCTTCCAGCGACGAACGCGCCTCCCCGAGCGGAAGCCCGGTCGTCGGGTTGATCGTCTCGAACAGGCTGCCCGAGCCTTCCACGTGTTCACCGCCGATGTGGTTGCGCAATCGGCCGAGGCTGGTCATCAGCGAATCCTTTCCCTGGCGGTAGAGCTGCACCATGCTGTCGGCCCGATCTCGCATGTCGTTGACCGGCGCGCTTTGCCGTGGCCGTCACCGACCGCACCTGGAGACGACGATGGCTGACACGTCACCGCCCCCGCCCCGCCTGACTGTGGGGCTGATCGCCCATGACAGCAAGAAGCCGGCGATGGTCGCCTGGGTCGGCCGCTGGCACGCGGTGCTGGCGCCGCACCAGCTGGTCGCGACCGGTACGACCGGCGGTGCGCTGCTGGAGGCGCATCCCGATCTGGCGATCCGGCGGTTGCGAAGCGGACCTCTCGGCGGAGACCAACAGATGGGGGCGTTGATCGCGGAGGAGACGATCGACGCGCTGGTGTTCTTCATCGACCCCCTCACGGCAATGCCGCACGATGTGGACGTAAAGGCGCTGATCCGGCTGGCGGCGCTCTACGATGTTCCGGTCGCCTGCAATCCGGCGACGGCGGACTGCATCGCCGCCAGCCTCGCGGGTCGCTTGCCCCGGGGTGCGAGCCGCGTCGGATGAACATGGCGGCAGCGGCGGTCATCGCGGCCACGCACCTGGCGGAAAACGGACGCGGATATCTGGACGCGGCGCGCCGACGTTGCTATATCCCGCCTCGACGCCGCAGCCGCAAGGCTGCGACGGCCGCGTTCGGCGGGCGCATAGCTCAGTTGGTAGAGCAGCTGACTCTTAATCAGCGGGTCCATGGTTCGAGTCCATGTGCGCCCACCATTCCTGTAAGGGACTGCCAAGATCGCCGGTTTCGTCCGGATCAAATTGGGGGCGTGGGCAGCGGTGCCGATCGTGCCGAGGGCCGTTCAGTAGCCGAACAGCTCGAAATCCTTCGCATAGATCTTCTCGGCGACCCGCTTCAGGTAGCAGCGATCGGCGAACACGTCGACGCGGGGCCGCCGGTTTCGGATTTCGACAGGCACGTCGGGCTGTCCGGCGCGCGCCTTGACGATCGGCCGATCCATCTCCCGATAGCACACCGCGCCTGATCGCGGCGACAGAGTGGCGCCCGCCATCGGTGATCGGTGACGGCCGGTCACGATCTGCCGCTTGGGGCAGGCACCTGTCCAATGCCGCAGCGATCGCCGCGCCACTGTCATGCATCGTTCATGCAATCGTCGCCTGCCTGTCGTCCGCGCTCCCTATCGTCCGTCCAAGCCCGTCGCGAAGACCCTCCGGCGCGGCCTGTGCTTTCAGATGATCGGGAGGCTGCCTTGACGACAACCCGTAAACCGTTCCGGCTGCTTGCCGGTGCCGCGCTGCTGCTCGGCCTGTCAGAAGCCGCGCATGCCGCAACCGAACTTACCGTCTATACCGCCATCGAGGCGGACCAGCTCGCCGCCTATGCCGAGAAGTTCAACGCGGCCCATCCGGACATCAGGATCAACTGGGTGCGCGACTCGACCGGCATCATCACCGCCAAGCTGCTCGCCGAGAAGGACAACCCGCAGGCGGACGTGATCTGGGGACTGGCTGCAACATCGCTGATGCTGATGAAGGCGGAGGGCATGCTTGAGCCCTACGCGCCCAAGGGGTTGGACAAGCTCAATCCCAGATTCCGCGATCCTGCCAATCCGCCCGAGTGGGTCGGCATGGACGTGTGGGCTGCCGCCATCTGCTTCAATACCGTCGAGGCCGGGAAGAAGGGTCTGCCGCTGCCGAAGAGCTGGGCCGATCTGACCGATCCCGTCTACAGGGGTGCCATCGTCATGCCGAACCCGAACTCCTCGGGGACCGGCTTCCTCGACGTGTCCAGCTGGCTGCAGCTGTTCGGCGAGGAGGGCGGCTGGGAGTACATGGACAAACTGCACGAGAACATCGGGGTCTACACCCATTCAGGCTCCGCGCCGTGCCGGATGGCTGGTGCCGGCGAGTATCCGATCGGCATTTCGTTCGAGTACCGCGCGGCGCGCACCAAGGCCGACGGCGCGCCGATCGAGATCGTCATCCCCGAGGAAGGGGTCGGCTGGGACATGGAGGCGGCAGCGATCGTGCGCGGCACGCCAAACCTGGAGGCGGCGCAGACGCTCATCGACTGGGCGATCAGCGAGGATGCCATGCGCATGTACAACGAGGGCTACGCTATCGTCGCCGTCGACGGGATCGCCAAGCCGCTCGAGGGGCTGCCGGCAAATTTCACCGAGATGCTGATCGACAACGACTTCGAGTTCGCGGCGATGAACCGCGCCCGCATCCTCGAGGAGTGGCAGAAGCGTTACGACGGAAAGTCACAGCCGAAATGACGGTTCTGCGCCCTGAGCGGACGTCGGGTCGCTGACCCGGCGCAGCACAGGCCCCCGGATGCCGCGCTGCCTGTGTCCGGGACCTGTCTGTCGACAGTGCTCGCGGCCTGCCTGGCGCTGCGGCGGATGCCGGGGTTGCATGCAGCGAAGCATGGCCCAGCGGCCCGGGCAGGGAAGGGGGATGAGACGATGCCACCAGCCGCTCCCGGACAAACGGCCTACTCCGTCGCGCCACCGCATGACGGCCCCTATCTGGCCATCGAGAACGTGACGAAGCGCTTTGGCGGGTTCGCCGCGCTGAAGGGCGTTTCGCTGGAGGTCGCGCACCGCGAATTCGTCTGCTTCCTCGGCCCGTCGGGCTGCGGCAAGACGACGCTGCTCAGGGCGATAGCCGGCCTGGACATCCAGACTTCAGGGCGCATCCATCAGGGTGGCCGCGACATCTCGGCGCTGCCGCCGGGCGAACGCGATTTCGGCATCGTGTTCCAGTCCTACGCCCTGTTCCCCAACCTGACGATCCGCCGCAACGTCGCCTATGGCCTCGAGAACCGCGGTCTGCGGCGCGCCGACATCCGGCGACGGGTGGACGAACTTCTCGATCTCGTCGGTCTCACCGACCAGGCGGAGAAGTACCCGGCGCAGCTGTCCGGCGGCCAGCAGCAGCGCGTCGCGCTGGCGCGGGCGCTGGCGCCGTCGCCCGGCCTGCTGCTGCTCGACGAGCCGCTGTCGGCGCTCGATGCCAAGGTTCGCGCCCGCCTGCGTTTCGAGATCAAGAAGCTGCAGCGCACCCTCGGTATCACCACCATCATGGTCACCCACGATCAGGAGGAAGCGTTGACGATGGCCGACCGGATCGTGGTGATGAACCAGGGCACGATCGAACAGGTCGGCTCCCCGATGCAGATCTATGCGACGCCGGCCTCCACCTTCGTCGCCGATTTCATCGGCACCATGAACTTCGCGCCGGGTGTCATGGCCGGTCCCGGTCGTCTCCATGCCTATGGCGCCGAACTCGCCTGCGACGAGGACGGCATCCCGACGGGTACACCTGTCACGGTCGCGATCAGGCCTGAGGACATCGAGCTGGGCACGCAGCACGGCCGCAACGTCGTTGCCGGCGAGATTGCCTGGATCGAGTTCCTCGGCTCCTTCGTGCGGCTTGGGCTGCACCGGACCGGCACCGGCGAGGCGGGCATCCGGATCGACCTGCCGATCGCACGGGCGCGGCAGATGGCGTTGCAGGAGGGCACGGAAGTGTCGTTCGCGCTGCCGGCGGACCGGCTGCGCCTCTATCCGGAGAGTGCTCGTGGTTGATGCGGCCCTGCCGGCGGCAACGGTGGCCTCGCCGGAGCTGCGGGTGCGTCCGCAACTCGGGCGCGACGACTGGATCATGCGCGCCTTCCTGGCCGTCATCGCGGTCTACCTGACCGTGGCGCTGGCCCTGCCGCTTGCCACCATGGTGTCGAAGTCGTTCGAGGTCCGCACCTTTCCCTACGACTCCATCCACATCGCAAGGTTGGCCGAAGACGGCAGCGAGGAGGTCAGGACTCTGGGCGATTGGGCTGCCGATGCCGGATTTGCCGAAGCCGTCGCCCAGGCGGGGCGGTCGAGTGCCATTCCCGCCGTCCGCCTGTTCCCCGGCTGGGATTCGCCGGACAGCACGGTCGTCGCCTACCGCGTGCTGAACCGGTCAGGCGAGGCCGGCACCGCCGAGTTCGACCGCAAGCAACTGCCGCTCGACGAATGGGTCGAGATTCCGCGCGATCAGATCCGCTCCGTCGTATTCCGGGCCGGAACCGCGCGGTCGGTCGCGAACTATGTGCGCTATGTCACGACGCCGGCGCTGTTCAACTCGGTCGGGAACTCACTGTTGGTGGCGATTCTCACGACGGCGTTCACGGTGACGCTCGCCTTCGGTTTCGCCTATGCGCTGACCCGCACGCAGATGCCTTTCAAGGGCGCATTCAAGACAATCGGGCTGGTGCCGATCCTGGTGCCGTCGCTGTTGCCCGGGATCGGACTCGTCTATCTGTTCGGTAACCAGGGTCTCCTGCGCGACATGCTGATGGGCCAGTCGATCTACGGCCCGATCGGCATCGTCATGGCCAGCGTATTCTTCACCTTTCCCCACGCGCTGATCATCATCACCGTCGCCCTGTCGATTTCCGACGCGAGACTCTACGAGGCAGCGACCGTCCTGCGTGCGCCTGCCCATCGGGTGTTCTGGACGGTGACCCTTCCCGGCGCGCGCTACGGGCTGATCTCGGCGGCCTTCGTGGTGTTCACCCTGACGATCACCGATTTCGGCGTGCCGAAGGTGATCGGCGGTCAGTACAACGTGCTGGCGGTCGACATCTACAAGCAGGTCGTCGGCCAGCAGAACTTCGAGATGGGTGCCGTCGTCTCGATCGTGCTGCTGATCCCGGCGGTGCTCGCCTTCGTCGTCGACCGGTTCGCCACCCGCAGGCAGGTGGCGCTGCTATCCTCGCGTGCCGTGCCCTACATGCCGAAGCCGAACGCGCGCCTCGACTGGACGATGTTCGGCTATTGCGCGGTGGTGTCGGCGTTGATCCTTGGCATTCTGGCCACGTGCCAGTTTGCGGCGCTGGTGACGTTCTGGCCGTACAATCTCGAACTCACCCTGCGCCACTACAATTTCGACCTGGCCGACGGCGGCGGCTGGAAGAGCTACCGCAACTCGCTCACCCTGGCGCTTTGGACTGCGTTCGTCGGAACCGGTGTCATCTTCCTTTGTGCCTATGTGGTGGAAAGGGTCCGTGCCTTCGATTCCGGCAGGGCGGCCGTTCAATTCCTGGCGATGATGCCGATGGCGATCCCGGGCATGGTGCTCGGATTGTCCTACATCTTCTTCTTCAACAGTCCGGCCAATCCGCTCAATGTCATCTACGGCACCATGGCGATCCTGGTGATTTCGACGATCACCCACTTCTACACGGTTGCGCATCTGACGGCGGTGACGGCGCTCAAGCAGATGGATCCGGAGTTCGAGTCGGTGTCCGCTTCTCTCAAGCAGCCGGTCACACGGGTGTTCGCGCGTGTGACGATACCGGTCTGCACGCCAGCGATCCTCGACATCTGGATCTACCTGTTCGTCAACGCGATGACGACGGTTTCGGCGGTGGTGTTTCTCTATTCACCGCTGACGACGCTCGCTTCGGTAGCCGTGCTCAACATGGATGATGCCGGCCAGCTTCCGGCGGCCGCGGCGATGGGGATGATGATCTTCTACACCAACCTGGTGATGCGGGTCGTTCATCTGGGCGTCGGGCGTCTGGTACAGCGCCGCACGCAGGCCTGGCGCATCGGCAGCTGATGACGGGATCCCGTCCGGTTGCCTGAAAACGAGGCAGGTGAAGGGCTTCGACTGTCGTTTCCCCGTCAGATCGACCTGCTATCGGCAGATCAGCAATGGTCTGCGTCCCGATGCGATGGCGACGTGGCCGCCGCCCGCCTCCCGGATAATGCGCACTGACCGGAGACCCCCTTCTCGTCCGGCTTGAGGAAGGGTCTCCTGAGTTTCATTCCTGGCCTCATGCGGCATGCTTTCCAGAGCGGATCTCATTGCGCACTCCGCCGGAGGCATGTTGCCGCGCGTCGCGTGTGGTCGGTGATGGTTGTCATCCTCGTTTCATGACGTGATGGCGCTGCAGGCTTCGGTGAGCGTCGGGAACAGCGTGTCGTTGCGGCGTCGTCCCGGAAGACCTGTTGAAGCTTTCGGCGAAGGCGTTCGGACTCGGTCTCCCCGGCGCGATGCAGTGCAATCCGCCGCCGGTCTGTCGGCACCGGCGCAGGACCGCCCTCGAGGTCAGTTCGGTGCCGTTGCCGGAGACAATCGTGTCCGGCCGGCCTCGCCGGCGGATGATGGCATCCGGCTCCCGCACGACACGCAGGCCTGACAGCGGTGTCGACGATCAGCGCCAGGCATTCCCGCGTGCAGTCGTCGACGACGGCCAGTGATGTCACTCGGCCTTGCCCGGATAGTCCGGATCGGCGACGAACGGAAACGGGCCCGGATAATCCTCGACATAGGCACCGTGCGAGACCAGGCCATCGGCCTCGTTCCAGCGATGGAGCGCGAAGGCGGCTGGCTCCATGACGAAATGCGCCGGTCCATCCGGCCTGAGGTCGAGCACCACCTGGTGGGCGACGCCCGGCACGACCTGTACGACGGTTCCGGCAAAGCGGGTGACGATTGGCCGGTGGTCGTGGCCGCAGACGATCGCCAGCACGTTGCCGTGGCCGCCGACGATCTCGGCGAGTTCCGATCGCGACCGCAGATTGATCCTGTCCATGTGCTGAACGCCCGTGACGATCGGCGGATGGTGGACGGCAATCAGTGTCGGCCTGTCCGGGGCCGCGGCGAGAGCGGCCTTCAGGAAGTCGAGGCGGCGCGGGCAGAGCTCGCCATGACCGTGGCCGGGCACGACGGAGTCGAGCATGACCAGCCGCACCGGGTGGTCATCGACCGTGTACTGGACGAAATCCGGGTCCGCACCGATGCCCGGCAGGTGGCCGAGCACCGCCTTGAGGTTTTCGCGGCGGTCGTGATTGCCGGGGATCAGGTAGACCGGCATGGTGAGCCAGCGGGCGATCAGTTCGCCAAGCAGCTCATATTCCTCGACGAGACCGCAATCGGTCAGGTCGCCGGTAATGATTACCGCGTCCGGGCGCGGGTTGAGCCGGGAGACGGCCCGGAAGGCACGTTCGGTGAGCATGCTGGTCTCGGCGATCCGGTAGGCGGGCTTGCCGACGGGGCGCAGATGCAGGTCGGTGATCTGGGCGATGAGCATTGGGAACAATCCGCACTGACGGAAGTGAGGTATCGGGCGCTGCGCAACACTAGCGTGTCGCCCCGTACTTCGCATCGCGGCGATCCGGGAACAGGACGCAGGAGACGTCCGCGGATCGTCGCGTTGCGATACCGGCTTGCGCTTCTTGTGGGGGGGACGACGCGGATCGGGGCCGCCAGGCGGGTGCGGCCCCAACCGGCTCGTCAGCCGAGCAGTGTCAGTTCAGGTAGCTGAGCGCCGTGGCCTCGACATAGGGGCGCATCAGGGCGTCGGCCGCGGCCTGGGCGTCCTTGAGTGCCTGAGCCGGATCCTTCTTGCCGGAAAGAACCGCCTGTACCTCGTCCTCGAGCGCCTTGCGCACGCCGACGGTGTTGTAGGTGGCGAACCACGAGCCGGCATGGGCGAGCTGGTCGAGCGCAACCTTGGCATCGGGATGCTCGACGAGGAAGGCCTTCATCTCGTCGGAGTCGTAGGCGTGGCGGTTGGGGGCGAAGTAGCCGGTGAAGCGGCTCCAGTGGCCGGAGATCTCGGGACTCGTCAGCCACTTGACCAGTTCGAAGCCGGCCTTCTTCTGCTCCTCCGACAGGCCCTTCGGCATCATCAGCGAGGCACCGCCGATCGGCACCGCATTGCGGACGTTCCTCGGCACGAAGGCAACCCGGTAGGGCTCCTTCATGTTCTCGCGAACGAAGCTGAGCGAACCGGTCGACAGGATCATGGTGCCGAGCTGGCCGGCGAAGAAGGCCGAGGTGACGGAGTTGGCGTCGTTGACGCCTTCCGGCATCACCTTGTACTCGAACACCATGTCGTGCAGCAGGTTCAGCGCGCCGAGCATCGTCGGGGTGTCGTAGTAGACCTCGCCGGCGTAGTTCTGGTTGTAGTACTGGCCGCCGTTCGACATGTTCAGGGCGCTGGTGATCCAGCCGAGGTAGTCGTAGGTGGTCGGCATCATCACGCCCCACTGCTCGACCTTGTCGCCGTTGCGCCTTGTGAGCTTCTGCGCGGCGTCGATCCATTCGGCCCAGGTGGCCGGCGGATTGTCGGGATCGAGACCGGCCTCCTCGAACAGACGGACATTGTAGTAGAGCAGCGGCGTCGAGTTGTGGAAGGGCACGCCATAGACCTTGCCATCGATCAGGGCGTTGCCATGCAGCGCCGGCCAGAAGTCATCCATGAATTCGGCGGGCGTCTTTCCCTCGGCGGCAATCAGCTCGTCATAGGGCTCGACTTCGCCGTTGATCACGTATTCGAGAATGAAGCTGGCGCTCATGATGACCGCAGCCGGCGGCTGGCCGGCCTTGATGGCAGCGCGGGTCTTGAGGTTGGTCTCGTCATAGGAGCCGGTGTAGACCGGCGTCACCTTGATGTCCGGGTGCTCGCTGTTGAACCGGGCGACCAGGTTCTCCATCTCGTTGGCGAGCTTGCCCTGGACAGGCACGGGGAAGAACAGCTGGATCTCGGTGGCAGCCTGGGCCGGGGTTAGGCTCAGGCCAGAGGCGACGGCAACCGCCGCCGCCGAGCGCATCAGGGCATTCATTGGCAGACTCCTATTTGATGCCAGTGAAGACGAAACTCGACACGAAACGACGCTGGAACAGCACGAAGGCGATCAGCAGCGGCGCCGCCACCAACAGCGTGCCGGCGGCGATCAGCCCCCATTGCGAGCCGCTCTCGGCGCTGCGCGTGAAACTCGCCAGACCGACCGTCAGGACACGGTTCGACGGCGATGAGGTCACCATCAGCGGCCACAGGAACTCGTTCCAGTGCGCGGTGACCGAGACGATCGCGAAGGCGATGAAGCCGGGTCGCGCCAGCGGCACCAGGATCCTGCAGATGATCTGGGCGCGGCTGGCGCCATCGACGCGCGCAGCCTCCTCGAAATCGCGCGGGATGGTCCTGAAGGTCTGGCGCATCAGGAACACGCCGAAGGCGGAGGCGAAGTAGGGCGCCATCACGCCGACCAAGGTGTCGTAGAGGCCGAACTTCGACAGCGTGATCAGGTTCGGCACGATCAGGATCGGCGGAACCAGCATCAGCTGCATCAGGAACAGGTAGAAGAATGCTTGCCTACCCGGGAATTCGAGCCTGGCGAAGGCATAGCCGGCGCAGGTAATGGTCACGAGTTGGACCGCCAGCACCCCGGCGCACAGGATCGCGGTGTTCAGATACCAGAGCGGAAAGTTGCCGGACTGCCAGGCATCGACGAAGTTGCCGAAGCCGGACTGCGCGGAGGGGATCAGCGATGCGATGTCGGCGCCTCCGGCTGCATCCGGCCTGAGCGAGGCGATCAGCATCCAGGCGAACGGGGTGACCCAGATCACCGCGACCGCCACGAGCAGGATCGTGGCAGCAAGGCGGGGCGAGCCGGAACGTGATGCGGTCATGGTTCAGCCCTCGTAATGGATGCCGTGTTCGAGCGTGCGCAGCGAGACGGCGGAGATGACGAGGAGGGCGGCGACGGTGACGACCGTGGCGGCGGCGGCCAAGCCGATGTCGTAGTTCTCGTGCGCCTGCTGGTAGATGTAGTACAGCAGCACGTTGGTCGAGTCGCTGGGACCCCCGCCGGTCAGCAGGATGATGTGGTCGACATTGGTCAGCACCTGCAGCAGCGCGATGACCACGACGAAGGCGAGTGTCGGCCGTAGCAGCGGCAGGGTGATGCGCCGGAACCGCTGCACGGCCTTGGCACCCTCGACGCGGGCGGATTCGTACAACTCGTCGGGGATGGCCTGCAGTCCGGCGAGGAAGAACAGCATGTAGTAGCCGGCGTTCTTCCAGACGGTCAGGCCCATCAGCGACCACAGCGCCAGGTCGGGATTGCCGATCCAGTTGGTCGTGCCGAAGCCCAGACTGCCGAGATAGTAGTCGAGCAGGCCGAAGCGCGGCTGGAAGATGAAGCTGAACAGTGCCGACGCCGCCACCAGCGGGATCATCACCGGGAGGATGAAGACCGTCCGCAGCCCGGAGGTCAGTCGCGTCGTCTCCTGCAGACCGACGGCGAAGGCGAGCGCCAGGACGATGCTGGGAACCACCGTGCCGACCGCGAAGACGATGTTGTTCTGGGCCGCGCGGGCAAAGCGTGCGTCGGCGAACAGCCGCTGGAAGTTGTCGAGCCCGGTGCGGGTCGCGCCGCCGAAGGATTCGACGGTCAGCGATTGCCAGGCGACCTGAACCACAGGCCAGTAGGTGAACAGCGCCAGAAACACGAGCGAAGGGGCGAGCAGCAGCAGCGCCACGCCAAAAGTTTCATGGATTCGCGATTTACGTGCAGAATCCGCAAGATGCACGCCTGACAGGGTAGTGTCGGTCATTGCTTGCCCCCTTCTTGGCGCGCACCATCGGAGCAATCCGTGACAGGTGAATGAGAGGATGATGACGCGTCGGTGACTGTGGAGAACCCCATCATCGAGGTGTCATCGACAACGGTTACGCAGGCGTCCGAAGTCGAGCGAGAAGGGAGCCGTCGCGATGGCAGAGGTGCGGCTGCGGGAGATCCGCAAGAGTTTCGGCGAGACTGCGGTCCTGAAGGGTATCAGTACCGTGATCCCCGACCGGGCCTTCGTGGTGATCGTCGGTCCGTCCGGTTGCGGCAAGTCGACGATGCTGAGGCTCGTGGCCGGCCTGGAGCGGGCGGACGGCGGCACCATCTCGATCGGCGGCCGCGACGTCGGCCACCTCGAACCGGGCGACCGCGACATCGCCATGGTGTTCCAGAATTATGCGCTCTATCCGCATATGAGCGTCGCCGAGAACATCGGCTTCGGCCTGTCGGTGCGCGGGCTGCCACGCGCGGAGATCCGGGAGCGCGTGCGCCGCGCCGCGGAAATCCTGCAGATTGCCCATCTGCTTGATCGCCGGCCGCGGCAATTGTCCGGGGGCCAGCGCCAGCGCGTGGCGATGGGGCGGGCGATCGTGCGCAATCCGAAGGTCTTCCTGTTCGACGAGCCGCTGTCGAACCTCGATGCCAAGCTCAGGATCGTCATGCGCACCGAAATAAAGCGGCTGCACCGCGACCTCGGAGCGACCAGCATCTTCGTGACGCACGACCAGGTCGAGGCGATGACGCTGGGCGACTGGCTGATCGTTATGAACAACGGGCATATCGAGCAGGAGGGAGCGCCGCTCGACATCTATGCCCGTCCCGCGACCGCCTTCGTCGCCGCCTTCATCGGCTCGCCGCCGATGAACCTGCTCGAGGGTCGGGTCGACGGGTCGGGCGTCGAGATCGAGGGCGCCGGGCGGATGGACATTGCCGTGCCGGACGGCCTGCCGGAGCGGGCATGGCTCGGTATCCGGCCCGAGCACCTCGAGCCCTGCGCGGAGTCCGATGCCCAGCTGCGGATCGTCGCCGACATCGTCGAACCGCAGGGTTCGGAGACCATAGTGCACGGTCTGTTCGGCAGCCGCCCGGTGGTCGCGCGGCTCGACGGGGCCGCCAGGGTGCGCCCGGGCGAGGCTCTGCCGATGCGTCTCAAGCCCGGCAGCATGCACTTCTTCGACCTGGACAGCGACCGTCGCATCGCCTGAGGAGTCGGCCCGGTGACATCGCCTTGATCCCGATCAATGCGCCGGTGCAGGCGCCGATCCCTGCTATCCGGGTTGCACGAGCCGGAAGGAGGGTGACGATGAGTGGTACCGAGATCCTGGTCGTAGCGGGGATCCTGACCATGTTCGCCTATTTCATGGTCGTTCTCGCGCTCGCCGACGCGATGTGGCGCAAGGCGCGGCAGGCGAAATAGTGGCCCCGGGCGCCGGGGAGCAGCAGGGAGACCCTGGCGGATCCGGCGCCTCGCGGCATGGTCCGATCGAGGAAGGGTGGATACGCGAAGGGCCGGTCCTCGCGGGCCGGCCCTTCGACTGTCCGCTCGGGGGATTGTCTCCGGTCAGGCTGGCCGGCCAGCTGCGTCCGCCAGGATGCTGTAGACCTTGCTCGGCTCGGAGGTCAGGTACATCTGCCGCATGATCCCATCGCGATCGGTGCGCGAGATTTCCTCGATCAGCCGTTCGAAGCCTTCCAGATAGCGGTCGACCGTCTCGCGCAACTCGGGATCGCGACGATACTTGCGCCGGATCTCGTCGATGACACCGCGGTCGCGCTGGGCGAACAGGCGCCGGATGAAGATGTCCCTTTCACCCCGCCGATAGCGGTCATAAAGGTCCATGAAGGCGTTGTCGTCGATCGCCCGCACGATGTCGACGGCGATCGCATTGAGCGATTCCATCATGTGGGCGGGCGAGCGGTCGTCGGCCTCGGCGCGGCGCGGGGCTTCCGGCTCCGCCTCCTCGCTCCGGGCGGCGCGCGCCAGCACGTCCGAGAGCGACCAGCGGTCGGCCGGAGCGGCCGGCTGACGCGGCGGGCGCGGCGTCTCGGGTGCAGCCGGAGGCGAGCTCACCGCGCGGGAAGGGGCAGGCTGCGGCCGTCGCGGCGTGGGCGTCGGTTCGGGCGGCATCGCCCGGCTGGCCGAGGACGGCGGGGCGGCCGGTGCCGGTGCGGATGCCGGGGCTGGCGCCGCAGCGGCAAGGCTGCCGCTTGCGGCAACGGGCCGTCTGCGGTCCGGAACCGCCACGTCGAGGGCGTTGCCGTGACGGCTGACGATCTCGGCGAGCTCGTTGAGCGCCTTGATCTGGTCGGCGACGGCCCGGCGCATCGCGGCGGCATTCTCCTGGGTCTCGCGCGGCAGTTCGAATGCGCCCCGCTTCAGTTCCGCTCGGGTCATCTCCAGTTCTTCCGCGATGGCCTTGGCGGCCGCCCGGATGTCCTGGGTTGCGTCGTGGAAGCGGGCAGTCGCGGCCTGCAGCAGATCCGCAATCTCGCGTGTGACGCCTTCGAAGCCGGATCGTACGGCAAGGGCTGCCCGTTCGCCTTCCTCACCGGCCGACAGGCGCATGTATTCCAGTTGCTCGGCGACCGTGCGCGAGGAGGTGGTGGCCGCATCGGAGATGAGCAGCCGAATTTCCTCGGCCGACGCCTTGAGCGCTTCGAACTGCTGTGCGACCGAGCGGGCAGACAGCTGGGCGCGGTCCGCGATGCCGGCGCTGACGCGATCGGCCTGCTTCTGGATGTCCGACAGCTCAGCGATCAGCGCCCGTGCGGACTCCGCGGCCCGGGCGGCGATCTCCTCAGAGATCTGACCGGCGCTGTCGCGCAGTCCGCCGATCTCGTCGAGGACCGACCGACTCGCCTGACGCGCCCGCTCGGCGATCGCAGCCGTGATCTCGTCGACCGACGATCCGATCCCGGTGATCTCCTGCACCGCGGCACGGCTCGACAGCCGGGCCCGCTCGGCGATCGCAGCGGTAATCTGGTCGACCGCAGCCTCGATCCCGGAAATTTCCTGCAGCGCTGTCCGGCTGGACTGCACAGCGCGGTCGGCAATGGCGGCTGCCATCTCGTCGGCGGCAGCCCGCATCCGCTCGGTTTCTGCGATCAGCGCCTGGGCGGCACTGGACGTCCGGTCGGTGATACTGGCGGAGACCTCGTCTGCGGCGCGCCGGATGGCGTCGAGCTGACGGTAGATTGCCTGGCTCGAGGTTGCCGCCCGCTCTCCGATCGTGCTGGTGAAGGCCTCGACCGAGGCATTCAGGCGTTCGAACTCGCCCAGCAGCTTCTGTGCGGCGGTGGCCGAGGAGCGGTCGAGCATCTCGCCGAGCTGGGTCGCGCGCTGTTCGGCGGCGGCAAGCGTCGCCTCGATCGAGCCGGTATACCCGCTGATCAGGCCGTCCAGCTGCTGCGCGCGCACGACGAGATTGGCGGCCAGATCGTCGAGGCGCTTACGCCGTTCCTCCATCGCGCGGTCCATCTCGGCGTTCGTGCGGTCGAGGTGAATGGCCGTGGCTTCCAGCGCCTGGCCCTGTGCCTCGAAGCGCGTCGCGAGCGCGCCGATGTCGCGCAGCACCCGGGCGGACATGCCTTCCAGCAGCTTGACCTGCTCGCTCATCCGCTCCGACGTGGCGTTGGTGTCCGCGGAGACCGAGTCCACGGCGTTGCGGAACTCCCGGACCCGCTCGTTCAGCGTCGCTTCGATCGCGGAGAGATTCTCGCTGGCGCCGGTCAGTACCGACCGAAGCAGCGCGTTCGATTCGCCGAGGCGCTCGAGGATGGCCTCGATATTGGTCGTCAGCGAGTCGTTGGTCTGGGCAATCTCCTGGGCGATCTGCCTGCCGCGGGTTTCCAGCGCTTCATAGGCATGCTGGCCACTCTCGGAAATCGCCTTGGTGATCTCGAGACCCTGCTGGGCAATGGCCTTGGTCAGCTCGCCGCCCTTCGTGGTGATGACGCGCGACACGGTCTCGGCGGCGTTGCCGACCACCGTCTCTATCTCGCCCGACCGCTTGGCAAGCTCGTTGACGAGGCGCCCGCCACGGACCACCAGCGTCTCCTCGATCTCGCTGGCCCGGCCGGAGAGCTGCTCACTGATCTCGGCAGTGCGGGCGGCGAGCGTCTCGTTGAGCGCTGCGGTGCGGGTCGCAAGGGTCTGCTCGATCTCGTTGGCGCGCGCACCGAGGGTGATGTTGATCTCGCTGGCGCGGTCGCCCAGGAGGGTCTCGATGTCGAGTGCCTTGGCGCCCAGCGTCTCGGAAATCTGATCGGCGCGGCTGCCGAGATTGACGAGAATCTGGTCAGCGCGGCTGGTGAGCACCGTCTCGATGTCGAGCGCCTTGGCGCCAAGCATGTCGGCGATCCGTTCGCTGCGTCCACTGAGAAGGGCATCGATCTCGCCCATCCGTGTCCCCAGCGCCTCGGAGATTTCGAGCGCGCGGCCTGCGAGGCTGCGGTCGAGCTCGGCGGCGCGACGGCCGACAGCGGCCTCCAGATGTTCGGTACGATCGGCTAGCGTCGACTCGATCGCCGCGACCCGATCGGCGAGGAGACGGTCGACCTCGCCGATGGATTGGGCGATGGTCTCCTTCATGCCGCCCGCACGCTCGGCAAGGAGTGCCTCGAGTCGGTCCCGGCCGTCGTCAATCGATTCCGTAAGCGCCTTGATCCGCTCGCCGAAGGCGGCATCCAACGCCGCCCCGCGCTCGCCGAGCGTCGTGCCGATTTCGCCGAGCCGCCGCCCCAGCGTCGAATCGATTTCGCCAGCCCGTTCGGCGACGGTCCTGACAAAGGACTCGGCGCGGCTCGACAGTGTCGTCTCGATGGCGCCGGCACGCTGCTCCAACGTCTCCTCGACGCGGGCGAGGCGCCCGTCGAGCGCCGTCGTCATCTGTTCGCCGTGGGTCGCAAGCGTCTCCGCAATCTCGGCCGCCCGATTGGCGAGGATCTCGTTGAGCTCGGCGGAGCGATGGTCGAGCAGCTCGGCGATTTCCGTCGAGCGGAATGCAAGCTTGTCGACCAGTTCGCCGCCCTTCACCGACAGCGTGTGGTCGACGTCGGCAACCGTGCGCCTCAGGGTTTCCTCGACAGCGTGCGCCCGCTCGCCGATCGACTCGATCAGACGGTCGGTATTGGAGGCAAGGCTGTCCTGAAGCTGTGCACTGCGCTGGGCGATGGCGCGGGCAATCTCAGCCCCGGCGGTGCCGAGCTGCTCGGTGTAGGCGGCGGTGCGGCCGACGATCTCGTCGACGAAGCTGGCGCCGGTCGCCGACAGACGTTCGGTGAGCTCCGCCCCGCGTCCGGTCAGGGTTTCCTCGATCTGGTGTCCGGTCGTCTCGATCTGCGCGGTCAGCTTATTTCCGCTGGATTCGATCGAGGCGGATATCCGGTCGCCGACCTCCGACAGGCGGGTGGTTACCTCGGCGCCGCGCCCGACCAGGTTGTCGGTCATCTCGCGTCCGACCGCGGACAGCCGTTCGGTCACCTCGCTGCCGCGACTGACGAGATTGTCGGTCATCTCGACGCCAATCTGGCTGAGGCGCTCGGTGACCTCGCCGCCACGCGAGACGAGCTCGGAAAGCAGGCGGCCGCCGGTGTCGCTGAGCGTATGCGTCACCTCGGCGCTGCGGTCGGTCAGAGCCTGGATCAGGCTGTGCCCGGTGGCGGCGAGCGTGTCGTTGATCGCCGAGCCGCGCTCGGAGAGATCCTGCACGATGATGAAGCCGGTGCGCTCGAAGGCCTCGTTGACCTCCTGGCCGCGCTGGCTGAGGGTGGCGACAACCATGTCGCTCGAGGCCGCCAGCGTCGCGGCGACCTCCTGGCCGGTATGGGACAGGCGGCGGACGAAATCGTCGCCGTGCGTCGTCAGCGTGGCGATCAGGTTGTCGCCGGAGGCGGTCAGGGCATCGGCCATCTCGTCGCCGCGCCGGGTCAGGACGGCGGTGACACGGTCGCCGGCCATCGCGACAGCCTCGGTGATGCGCTCGCTGGCCGTGGCGAGATCCAGTGTCAGATTCTCGTGGGCGCCGGAAATCGAGGCACGCAGGCGATCGGCGGTGTTGACTAGCGCGTCGCGCTCGTTGGCCATATGGTCGATCAGCGCGCGGATACGGATCTCGTTCTCGTGATAGGCGCGCTCGAGCGAGGACACCTCGCTGTGGATCAGGGCCTCGAGCTCGCCGGCCCGGGCCAGTGCGCGCTCGACGCCGTCACCCATCGCGGCGACCTCGCGGCGGATCGCCTGGCCGACCGTCATGACGGCTTCCTTGGCCACGCCCTCGGGTTCTGACAGCCGGATCGCGGCCTGCGTCAGCGACTGTCCGGCGAGGCGGAAATCGTTGGCGCGCCAAACCATGGCGGCCATCGTGAAGAACAGCAGCACGGGGATCGTCAGGCTTGCCCAGGCGCCGAGGATGCCCGGATCGGAACGGACGAGATCCGGATCGGTCAGTGCGAACAGGGAATTGCCGTACATGCCCCAGGCGAGCGATCCGGCGAGCGCGACCCAGGCGATCGAGACGATGGCTGCGATCAGGTAGGGCGTCCGCGGCGCGCGGCGCTGCATCGCGTAGACGATGTGCCCAACGGAGGGACGATCGTCGTTAGCTGGTCGGCGGGCATCGCTTGCGGGGGGCTCCGGCGGCCGCGGCGCAGCGCGGCGGCGCCCCTCGGCCGGGCCATTCGCGCGAGCAGGCTGCTCGCGTGCGGCCTCCACGACGCGCTCGACGGCCCGGTTGACGCTGTCGGCTGCCTTGTCGGCAGCGTCAACCGGGTCCTTCGAGGCCGGGGATTTAGCCGGGGGTTCCGCCGCACTGGAAGGCGTCTCGTCCAGGAACAGCGCCTCTTCAACGGCCGAAAGAGCCGCTTCGGCCGCATCGCGGCCCTTCTGGGATTGCTTCGCCATAATCCGTCTGCCTCGCGTCCGTACTCAATACCAACCCGGGCGCCCGCCCGCCGCATTCGAGACAACTCGGGAACAGTCTGCCGAACACAGTTCCGGAACCACAGACGCTTTCCCCCGCCGGCAGGACGTCTGCAACCCGCACACGGACGTACACACTCCGTGCAGGTGCCGACGACACTTGCCGCGGCCGGTAGTCTAGTGCCAAATCCGCCCGGGGAAAACACCCGCCCGGCGGAGTGTTAGGACATCGTTAACGATGGAGCGGCGGTGAGCGACGACGCAGTCGGACACGGGGATTCCGCGCGGCCCACCCGCGCCCAGCTCGACTATCTCGTGCGGGGGCTTGACCAGCCCGGCGGCAAGCTGCCGCTGTTCGACCGCGAGGGCCGGCCGATCAATCACCAGACGATCCGCGCCTGTATCGCCAACGGCTGGGCGGAGCCCTGGTATGCCAATCCCATCAAGCCGGACTGGCTGGTCTGCCGCCTGACCGAAGCGGGCCGCCGCCTGGCCGCAAGGAGCGGCGTCAGGCCGGCGGACGGACGGGGGCATGATTAACCCCACATTAGACACGCCGGAGCCAGCATTCGGTGGCCTTGCCAAGCGGCGGGTTCCACAGGATCGGTTCCGGGAGGTTTTGGAATGGGACGCACGAGCGACGGGGACGAAACCCGCCCGATGGCGGTGGACTGGGATGGTCCTCCCGTCGATCTGGCGCATCTGGCGCGCCATACCTTCGGTGACACCGAGCTGGAGCGGGAGGTTCTGCAGCTGTTCGTCGCCCAGTCGCACGCCCATCTCAACCGCCTGAAGGAGGCCCGCGATGCCGAGCAGTGGCGGCGCGCCTCGCATACCATAAAGGGATCTGCGCGCGGCATCGGGGCCTGGGCGGTGGCGGCGCGGGCGGAGGCGGCCGAACGTCTCGGCGGCAACGTGGAGGATGCCCGCTGCCGCGAGGCGATCATCGCGCTGGAGCAGGAGATCGACAGCGCCAACAGCTTCATCCGCTCTCTGATCGTCGCGCACTGAGGCGCGTGCTGCAGGGGTGCGGCACTGCGGGGCTGGCGTAGCCCCGCGGATTCCCCTATAGCGAGCCACCGTGCGGTCCGGATGGCCATCCACCCGGTTCCGCATCGCATGCATCCGACCTCCATACCGTAGATCGGGAACCCCATGGCGAGGATCACCTATATCGAGCACAACGGCGCGGTCCACGAGGTCGAGGGTGAGCCCGGCTCGACTGTCATGGAAACCGCGATCCGCAACATGATCCCGGGCATCGAGGCCGAATGCGGCGGTGCGCTCGCCTGCGCGACGTGCCATGTCTATGTCGACGAGAAGTGGTTTGCGGCGACCGGCGGCCCCTCCGAGATGGAGGAGGACATGCTGGACTTCGCCTACGACGTGCAGCCGACCTCGCGCCTGTCCTGCCAGATCAAGGTCACCGAGGCGCTGGATGGTCTCGTCGTGCGGATTCCCGAGCGGCAGGGCTAGGCGCCGCCGGGCAGGCGACCGGAGGCGGTAGGCCGCCTTTCCTGCGCCCGACGCGGCGATCGGCCACGCCACGACTTTTGACAAACATCACGGCATCCTGTAGCAAGACGCGCTTCGTCGTTCCCGACCGGCCCGTGACGACCATCCGACGATTGGGAGACGACATCATGCAAATCATCGTCACCGACCGCGATGGTCGGGAACATGTCCTCGAGGGACTCGAGGGCTGGCGGGTCATGGAAGTGATCCGCGACTGGGGCCTTCCGATGGAGGCCGAATGCGGCGGTGCGGCGATCTGCGGCAAGTGTCATGTCCGCGTCGCACGGGAATGGCTCGACCGCCTGCCAGATCCGCAGGACGACGAACTCGACACGCTCGACAAGCTTGACGGCGTCACATCATGCTCGCGGCTGAGCTGTCAGATCCTGCTGACCGAGGAACTGGACGGTCTGCGGGTGGAACTGGCGTCGGAGGACGCGGTCGCCGAGGCAGCCTGACTCTGACTGTCCGCAGCATCACCCCGCCCTTGCCGACAGGCGGGGCATGGCATTGCGCGCCGGTCTGTCTGCGCGATGATGGAACGGAATTCCGTTCGATCGAATGGCCCCTGTGAGGAACGAATTGGCACGGTTGCCGGCGCGGCCCCAACCGTCCCGGCGCAAGTCGCATTGCGCCCTGCAGGATCTGGACGAAATCAGCTTGCGTTGCTCTGTCGCATCGCAGCATGCTGTTCCAGATTTCTCTAAATAATTGAATTTGCTTGTTTTTCTGAGCATTCCCGATTGTCTCGGGGGGCTCATCCGCGCCATATTCGCTACCGGTCAGTCACGAGGTCCGGCATGGGCGCGTTGAAAACCTTTCCCGTCTCAACCGTCGTCGAGGGCCGCCGCGTGGTGGTCGCGGGCGGCGGCGAGGCGGCCGAAGCCAAGCTGCGGCTTCTCGCCAAGACGGCGGCTGAGGTTCATGTCTTCTCGCCGCACGGCGAGCCGCCGCTTCTGGCATTGGCGGCCGCCGAGGGGTATCCGGTCCATGCCCGGTGGCCCGATGCGGCGGACTTCGCCGGCGCGGCGCTCGCCTTCATTGCGGCAGAAGACGCGGATCGGGATCGGGCACTCGCCGCGACGGCGCGCTCGGCCGGCGTGCCCGTCAACGTTGTCGACCGGCCAGAGATGTGCGACGTGCTGACGCCGGCGATCGTCGACCGCGCGCCGGTGACGATCGCGATCTCCACCGAAGGTGCAGCGCCGGTGCTGACCAGCATCCTGCGCGCGCGGATCGAGGCCATGCTGACGCCCGGCCTGGGCCTGCTCGCTGGTGTCGCCAGCTCGCTGCGCGATCGGGTTGCCGACCTACTGCCCCCCGGCGCGCGGCGGTTGTCGTTCTGGCGGCGATACTTCACCTCGTGCGAGTTTGCGGACGCGGCCACGCGCGGTGCGGCGGAGGTACGGCGCCGGGCGCTCAGGCTGCTCGAGGAAGAGCGCGGCGCTGCCCCCTCGGCCGGCTTCGTCTGGCTGGTCGGTGCAGGTCCGGGGGCGGCGGACCTGTTGACCCTGCGGGCGCGCAACGTGCTTGCCGAGGCCGACGTCGTGGTGTTCGACAGCCTCGTCGATGCTGGCGTGATGGATGTGGTCCGCCGCGATGCGCGGCGCATCGACGTCGGCAAGCGCAAGGGCAGGGCATCGGTCACCCAGGACCAGATCAATGCGATCCTGATCGCCGAGGCGGCAGCGGGAAATCGTGTCGTGCGGCTGAAGGCCGGCGATCCGATGATCTACGGTCGCGCCGGCGAGGAGATCGCTGCGCTGCGCGAGGCGGGCATTGCCCATGCGGTCGTACCCGGCATCACGGCGGCGCTGGGCGCGGCAGCCGAGACGGCAATGCCGCTGACCCACCGGCGACTTGCCTCGACGCTTGTCTTCGCCACCGGCCATGCGGCGCCGGGTGAGGAGGGGCTCGACTGGGCGCAGATCGCCCGCAGCGATGCGACGGTCAGCCTGTACATGGCAAAATCGGTGGCTGGCGAAGTGGCCGGTCAGCTGATGGCGAACGGGCTTTCGCCCGACACGGCGGTGGGGGCCGTGGAGAACGCGTGTCGGCCCGACCAGCGCCGCTTCTACGGACGTCTTGATGAACTCGCCGGCCTCGCAGGTCGCGGCGACGTCAGCGGACCCGTGGTGATCTTCGTCGGCCCCGCCGTCGCCGAGGGCGACTGGACAGGTGCCGAGGCATTCGCGCCGGCCGCCGTGCTGGCCGCATAGGGACTGTTACAATGGCTTCTCACGCGACACTCAAGGTTCTGACAGCGAATCGACTGAGTGATGGCCGGGTGGTCTATCTCGGCGAGACGGGCTGGACCGTGGCGATCGAGGAGGCACGTCTGATCGCGACGCCGGACGAGGCGTCCGGTGCCGAAGCGGAAGGCGCCCGGGCGGTCGCGGACCGCATGGTCGTCGAACCCTATCTGATCGATGTCGAGACCGAGACCGGCGGCATTCTCCCCGCCAGTCTGCGCGAGCGCATCCGTGCACGTGGCCCATCGACCGGCCATTCACGCGGCGCGGCGGCCTGAGGCAACTGACCATGTACCGTTACGACGAATTCGACCACGCCTTCGTACGCGACCGGGTTGCGCAGTTCCGCGACCAGGTGGCGCGCCGCCTGTCTGGCGAGTTGACCGAGGAGCAGTTCAAGCCGCTCAGGCTGATGAATGGCGTCTATCTGCAGCTGCACGCCTACATGCTGCGCATCGCGATACCCTACGGCACGCTGTCGGGGCGGCAGATGCGCAAGCTTGCCTACATCGCGCGCACCTACGACAAGGGCTACGGCCATTTCACCACCCGGCAGAACCTGCAGTTCAATTGGCCACGGCTGGAGGATCTGCCCGACATCCTGGCCGAACTGGCCGAGGTCGAGATGCATGCCATCCAGACCTCGGGCAACTGCATACGCAACGTGACCACCGATCATTTCGCCGGCGCGGCGGCCGACGAGGTCGACGATCCGAGGCCGTGGGCGGAGATCATCCGGCAGTGGTCATCCCTGCATCCGGAGTTCTCCTTCCTGCCTCGCAAGTTCAAGGTTGCCGTGACTGGCGCGGCGCGCGACCGGGCGGCAATCCGCGTCCACGACATCGGCCTCGAATTGAGGCGCGGCCCCGGCGGCGGCCTCGGCTTCCGCGTCTTCGTCGGCGGCGGGCAGGGCAGGACCCCGATGCTCGCGAAGGAAATCCGCGACTTCGTGCCCGAACAGGAGCTGCTCGCCTATCTCGAGGCGATCATGCGCGTCTACAACCGCTACGGCCGGCGCGACAACAAGTACAAGGCGCGGGTGAAGATCCTTGTGCACGAGCGCGGTCTCGAGGAAATTCGCGAACAGGTCGAGGCGGAATTCGCCGAGCTGCGCGGTGGTGCGCTCGACGTCCCGGTCGAGGCGCGCGAAGCGATCTCCGCCTATTTCGCCCCGCCGTCGTTCGAAGACCTGCCGCGGACGAGCCGCATCCTGGAAGAGGCCCGACTCCGCGATCGCGATCTTGCCCTGTGGGTGGCACGCAACAGCCATCCCCACAAGCAGCCGGGCTATGTCTCGGTGACGATCTCGCTGAAGCCGATAGGCGGCGTTCCGGGCGACGCGACGGCTGACCAGATGGACAAGGTTGCCGAGCTTGCCGAACGTTTCAGCTTCGACGAGATCCGCGTCAGCCATGAGCAGAACCTGATCCTGCCGCATGTCCGCAAGGACGACCTTCCGGCACTTCACGCCGAGCTCAAGGCGGTAGGACTGGCGACGCCGAATGCCGGCTTCATCACCGACATCATCGCCTGCCCGGGCCTCGATTACTGCGCGCTCGCCAATGCCCGGTCCATTCCGGTCGCCCAGCGCCTGAGCGAGCGGTTCGCTGACACCAGGCGTCAGTCGGAGATCGGTGACCTCGCCATCAAGATTTCCGGGTGCATCAATGCCTGCGGCCATCATCATGTCGGCCACATCGGAATTCTCGGCGTCGACCGGAAGGGCGAGGAATTCTACCAGATCACGCTCGGCGGTGCGCCCGGCGGCGAGAACGGCGGCGAGGACGCAGCCATCGGAGAGATCGTCGGCAAGGGCTTTTCCACCGACGAAGTGGTGGATGCCGTTGAAACCATCGTCGACACCTATCTGAAGCTGCGCGAGACGCCGCAGGAGAGCTTCCTCGCCGCATATCGCCGTCTCGGCAAGAAACCGTTCCAGGAGGCGCTCTATGGCCGCTGACGGAAGCCCGCGGCCGGGAGCGATCAGCCCGGGGGCGGAGGTGTGCTGCACGGCGGACACCTGGCCCGACCCGGCCGTCCTCGACAGGCTGTTCACCGGCGCGCAGGCGCGCGATCTCGTTGCCTATACCCTCGGCGAGCTCGCGCCGGGCAGGACGGCCGTCGTCTCGTCGTTTGGCGCCGACTCGGCAATCCTCCTGCATCTCGTCGCGCAGGTCGACCGGTCGACCCCGGTGATCTTCCTCGAGACGGGAAAGCACTTCCCCGAGACGCTGGCCCATCGCGACCGACTGATCGAACGGCTGGGCCTCAGCGACGTACGTTCGGTCGCGCCGGATCCCGAAGCGCTCAGGCGTTTCGATCCGGCGGGCGGTCTGCATGCGGTCGACCCGGATCTGTGCTGCGCCCTGCGCAAGGAGGAGCCCCTCGAGCGGGCGCTCGCGGGGTTCGACGTCTGGCTGACCGGACGGCGTCGGCACCAGACCGCGAGCCGCAGGACGATGCCGCTGGTCGAGCGCGACGGACGCCGACTGAAGGTCAATCCGCTCGCCGGTTGGGACGCCTCGGATGTGAGCGCCTACATGACGATCCACGAATTGCCGTCGCATCCGCTGGTGGCGCGGGGCTATCCGTCGATCGGCTGTGCGCCCTGCACGAGTCCGGTGGCGGCGGGCGAGGACGAGCGCGCCGGTCGCTGGCGCGGGACAGGCAAGACCGAATGCGGTATCCATCTCACCCGCAACGGTGCACTGGTCAGGATCATCCCGGCGGGCAGGCAATGAGCGAGCCGATCGAGATCTGGAGCCGCGACGAGGGGTTCGTCGCGGACCGCTGGCGACGTGTCGGCGAGGACGAGGCGCTGCCCGGCAGCGGCCCGATCCTGCTGTCGAAAGCTCGCTGGGAGGAGGAGCGCGGCCGCAACAGCCTCGACGACTGGGAGATCGGCGTCGAGCTGAAGCCGGACGAGCCTGTCGAGGACCTCGTCCCCGACCTCGATCGCATCGCGATGGTGGCGCTGGCGTTTCCGGTGTTCTCGGACGGGCGCGCCTTCTCCAGCGCGCGGCTGCTCAGGGAGCGGCATGGCTTCACCGGCGAACTGCGCGCCACCGGCGACGTTCTGATCGATCAGATTCCGTTCATGCTGCGTTGCGGATTCTCGTCCTTTGCCATAAGTCACCAGCCGACGCGGCGTGCGCTCGCGGAAGGACGGATGCCCGAGGTGACGATCTACCTCCAGCCCGTCGGAGAGCGGAACGAGGTGCCGCTGGGCAACCGACCGTGGATGCGCCGCCGCCCCTGAGGGGACCGGCGCCCCGAAGCGAGGGATGTACCATTGCTGACGAAATCTCCGATCGCAACCGATGTCGCCATCATCGGCGCCGGGCCGGTGGGCCTGTTCGCGGTGTTCGAGCTCGGTCTGCTCGACATGAAGGCGCATCTGATCGACATTCTCGACAAGCCGGGCGGCCAGTGTGCCGAGCTCTATCCCGAAAAGCCGATCTACGACATTCCCGCGCTTCCGGTCGTCACGGGCCAGGAGCTGACCGACAGGCTGCTCGAACAGATCGCCCCGTTCCAGCCGACCTTTCACTACGGTCACATGGTGGAGAGGCTGGAGCGGCTGCCGGAGGGCGGCTTCCGGCTGGGTACCGACCAGGGGCTCGAGATCGAGGCGAAGGTGGTAGTGATCGCGGCCGGCGGCGGCAGCTTCCAGCCGAAGCGCCCGCCGATCGCCGGCATCGAGGACTATGAAGGCAAGTCGGTCTTCTACGCGGTACGCCGCATGGAGGAGTTCCGCGATCGTGACGTGGTGATCGTCGGCGGCGGCGATTCGGCGCTCGACTGGACGCTGAACCTGCAGCCGCTGGCCAGGCGGGTCACCCTGATCCACCGCCGCGACGCGTTCCGGGCGGCGCCGGACTCCGTCAAGAAGATGCGGGCGCTGGTCGAGGCCGGGAAGATGGACTTCATGCTCGGACAGGTCTCGACGCTGACGGGCTCGGACGGCGAACTGTCGGCGATCACGGTCAGGGCCGACGACAAGAGCGAGACGCTGATCAGCTGTGACCGGCTGCTGCCGTTCTTCGGGCTTACCATGAAGCTCGGGCCAGTTGCCAACTGGGGTCTCAACCTCGACGAGAACCTGATCCCGGTCGACACCGAGAAGTTCGAGACGTCGGAACCAGGCATCTTCGCCATCGGTGACATCAACACCTATCCTGGCAAGCTGAAGCTGATCCTGTCGGGCTTCCACGAGGCCGCGCTGATGGCCCAGGCCGCGCACCGTATCGTCTATCCGGAGAAGCGGCTGGTGTTCCAGTACACGACCTCTTCGACGAGCCTTCAGAAGAAGCTTGGTGTCGCCGGCTGAGCCTGCCGGCGTCCATCCTTGGCGGTCTATGTCGATGATGCGGTATGGGTGCGGCACGGGCGCCGCTGGTGCCATCTGCTTGCCGACGACACCGACGAGCTGCATCGCTTCGCCGCGGATCTCGGCCTCCACGGCTCGTCCTATCAGGGGCCGCCGAAGACGGCGGTCCCGCACTACGACCTGACCGCCTGGGAGCGCAGCAAGGCGATCCGGTACGGCGCAGTCGCCTGCGACCGTCGGCAGATCGTGGAGATTGCCCGGCATGCGCGCAGCGCGGGGACGATCGGCCGTCGCGGTGCTTGAAGCCCCGACGCGTCACCCTCTGCAAGCAGGGATACTCCGGGCCGTTCAGACGTTGAGCAGCAGATATTCGCGCTCCCAGCTGGAGATAACCCGGTTGTAAAGCTGCCATTCCAGCTGCTTCACCTCGGTGAAGGCGGCGATGAAGCGGCTGCCGAGCACCTCGCGCAGCGGAGCATTCTTGCCCAGCATCTCCAGCGCCTCGTGATGGTGTCGCGGCAGCCCGAATGGCAGGGTGTGCGCGTCGATGGTGACGACCGGCGCGGGGTCTATCTTTTCCTCGAGCCCGATCAGCCCGCAGGCGAGCGTCGCGGCAAAGGCGAGATACGGATTGGCATCGACACCCGGCACGCGGTTCTCGACGCGCCGCGCCGAGGGGGGCGAGTCGGGCACGCGCAGGCCGCAGGTGCGATTGTCGCGCCCCCAGTGGACGTTGATCGGGGCATCGGATTCGAGCCGGATGCGCCGGAACGAGTTCACGTTCGGGCAGAACAGCGCCATCGCCGAGGGTACGTGGCGTTGCAGGCCGGAGATGTAGTGGAACAGGGCCGGGGAATCCTCGCCGTCGGTATCGACGAAGATGTTGGACCCGTCGCTCGACCGCACCACGGACTGATGGACATGCATCGCCGAGCCGGGCTCGTTCTCGTGCGGCTGGGCCATGAAGGTCGCAAACATGCCATGCTTCAGCGCCGCCTTGCGCACGGCCCGCTTGAACAGGAAAACCTGGTCGGCGAGCTCGAGCGGATCGCCGTGCAGGAAGTTCATCTCGAGCTGGGCGGGGCCGGCCTCGTGGGCCATCGTGCCGATCTCGATGCGCGAGTCCTCGCAATAGGCGTAGATCTCCTCGACGACCGGATCGAATTCGTTGGCGGCCTCGATGCCATAGGCCTGACGGCCGGATTCCTTGCGGCCCGAGATGCCGACAGGCGTCGACAGCGGCAGGTCCGGATCGTCGGATTTCTCCACCAGGTAGTATTCGAGTTCCGGTGCGACGATTGGCTTGAGCCCCTTCTCCCGATACAGCCCGAGGACGCGCTTCAGCACCGAGCGCGGCGCGAAATCGACTGGCCTACCGTCGTTGTAAACCACGTCGCAGATCACCTGGGCCGTCGGCTCCTCGTACCACGGCACGATGCGCACCGTCGTCACGTCGGGGATCGTCCGGATGTCCTGATCGGTCTCCGAAGCTATGCGCGTATCCCACACCGTATCGCCGGTGACCGCTTGCAGGAGGATCGTCTCGGGCAATCTCAGGCCCGATCCGAGGTTGCGGATAAAATCCTCGCGCGGGACGATCTTGCCGCGCATCATTCCGGTCATGTCCGGAACCAGGCACTCGACCTCGTCGATCGAGCGGCTGCGCAGCCAATGAACGATTTCCTCGTTCGTGGTCGGAATGTCATCCCTGCCATCGTCGCCGTACATGTGGCCTCCGTTTGCGGCGCGGACGTCCCCGCTGGCCTGTGCGCCGCACTTTGCGCGCAGCACTACCCCTCTGTCGAGCCGGGGCGCAACCGGGATGGCCCGTCAGGCGATGCGGGTGCGGATGACGTTGCGCAGGCCGCGAGGCAGGATCTGGAAGGCTGCCTTGGCGCAGCGCGGCGCATAGGTCGACCAGATGGCTGCCGGCAGTCCCGTCAGCCCGAGCAGCCCGGTATAGTCCTGAACCGACACCGCGCGGCCGGCCAGCTGACGCTTGTATTCGTCGGCCGGAGCCATCAGGTCGTAGCAGCCCAGTCGGCGTGCAATGCACCACTCGATGCTGTCCTGCATCTGTACCTGTCCGGGACTGTACTTGGACAAGGCGGGGTCAAAGGCACCGAGGAAGGCGCAGTAGCGGCCATTGTGCACCATGCCGATCTCAACCGCCGCCGGCCTTCCGCCGACCTCGAGGCTGGCAGTCACGACGCCACTGTCGGCGGGCTCGTGTGCAGCCATGTCGACCAGGCAGGCCGTCGTGCGCGGGTCGGCTAGGGCCCTGGAGTATTGGCCCTGCTGCTCGAGCCAGTGCCGCTTGAGATCGAGCGCGGCGCGGGCGAGCTTGCGTGCCTCCTCGCCGCCGTCGACCATCCGGAAGGCGACGTCGCCGATCTGCGCCAGCTTGTTGCGCCGCCGTCGGTTGCGCGCCGTTCGCGACGACCGTGCCCTCGCATAGTCGCCCGGCTCGGTGAACCCGGACAGGTCGATTTCCATCGCCTTTTCGGCAGCACCGACCGCGTCGAGGCGCCTCGCGGCCCAGTCGGCAATGGCCGCGTCGGCGCGGATGCGCCGCAGCGTCAGCACACTGATATCACCGGGCCGGGTGAGCTCCGCGAAGGCCGCATCGAGCCATGGTATCACATCCCCGTCGGGGGCCGCGACGACGTCGCCGTATTGCAGGATCGGATCGCCGGCCCAGCGGGCGACCCGGCCCACGGGCGTGCGGCCGACCACCAGCGGCAGGATCAGGACCAGCCGCCCCCTCTCACGGACGGTGATGACGCGCAGGTCGTCATCGCTGGCGAAATGCCGCGCCCAGATGCGATGGAAGTCAAAGGTCTGGAAGGGTGTGGTCCGCGATCCGGGCGCTGACTCGAGGTCGCGCCAATCCCTGGCGATGGTCTCGAGCGTGGCGGGGTTGCGGATCGTGGCGAGGGCGAGCGTATCGGGAATCGGATCGGCAGACGCGCGGGCCGACCGGGTCGAAAGGCCGAGCATGCCGGTGACCAGTGGCGCCGCCTCGAACAGAAGTTCCTGCATCGCCTCCTCCCAGGATCGTTGCGCAAAATGCACACGGTCCCGACGCAGCGCAATCGCCGGAAGTTCCAAACCGCTCCTTAAGGTTAAGTCCCGACTGGCGTGCGCTCGCGGGACACGGGACCGGTCAGTGTGGCACAGCCTCGAACATGCGGACGGAATAGGGACTGAACAGGGCAACCCAGACCGACAGGGCGCGAGGCAGTGGCAATTCGGCGAAGGCGCTGCTCTCGCGGAACACGGTCAGGTCGCGCATGCCGACGAGGACGACGCTGACACGGGCGGTGCGGCCGTGCTCGGCCAGGCGCGCTGCCATGCGCAAGGTCGTGCGCTCGTCGAACGGATCGAACATGTAGACAGCCAGGTCGCCAGACGGCAGCGGTGCGTCGAGGGCATCGGCCCAGATGAAATCGACCTTGCGGCAGCGCATCCGCGCCCTTGGCCAGTGCCGCAGGTTGAGCATCGCATCCTCGTGCAGCGCTTCGGCGAACTCGATACCGACGACGCGCGCGAACGGAAGCGCCGCCGCCTCGAAGACGACGCGGCCCCGGCCGGAGCCGATATCGACAAAGGTTGTCTGATCAAGAGGCCCCGGAAGCGCCCTGATCAGCCGGCGCACGAGCGGGCGTGGGCTCGGCCGGTATGGCTGCGCGTGGCGCAGATTGGGTCCGGCGACGATCTGCCCGTCGAGCGCGACGTCGGTGGCGGTGCTGACGCGTTCAAGGCGTCCCACCGGGTCTGGCAGCCACCGATGTACCGATCGCAACAAGGCCCTGTAGGGCGACAGCGGCGGGGCAATCGGAAACGGACCGGGATGGCGCGCGCGGTGGGCTGGGGATTGCGGAGACGACTCGCGCCGCTTCTGCCCGCCTGGCAAGGGCGAAGACCTCTGCGCCGACGAGGGGGCGGCTGATGCTGCCGGCTCGCTTGGCGTCGATGCGATGTGCCGCGGTTCCCGTGCCTTCGCCGGCTTGTGCAACTGCTGCGCTGCCGGGCGTGACGAGGCGGTCCGAACCCTGGCGTTCACCGGCGCGCCGGATGTCGTCGCGAGGATTGCGCGCCTCGAGTGGCCGGACGTTGCGCGCCGGCGTTTCACAGGCTCGTTGGGGGCTGCGGGCATGGCGATGGACTCCGCCGCCAGTTCCGCCTCTGGCGTCAGCAGTGGGGAATCCGCGTGCAGCGATCCCGGGTGTCTTTCGTCGGTGGGGGAATTCATGGTCGGGGCAACTGCATGACAGCCGGGGCAACCGATCGGCCGTGCGAGAGCTATCACCGGCATTTGTGGCCGGGGTGAGGCCCGTTCAACCGATCCTCACCGGCCCAGTTCGCGCATTGCCGCGTCGATGCCTTCGATCGTCAGGGGGTACATCCGGTTCCCGAACAGTTGCCGGATCATGCGGATGGAGGGGGTGAAGTCCCAATGCTTTTCGGGCACGGGATTGAGCCAGACAGCGTGTTCGTAGACGTCGAGCAGCCGGCTGAGCCAGGTGGCGCCGGCTTCTTCGTTGAAGTGCTCCACGGAGCCGCCCGGCTGGGTGATCTCGTAGGGACTCATCGAGGCATCGCCGACGAAGATCACCTTGTAGTCGGACGGAAACTTGTGGAGCACGTCCCATGTCGGGGTGCGCTCCTGCCAGCGTCGACGGTTGTCCCGCCACACCGACTCGTACAGACAGTTGTGGAAATAGAAGTGCTCCATCACCTTGAACTCGCTCCTGGCCGCCGAGAACAGCTCCTCGGAGATCTTGACGTGCCAGTCCATCGAGCCGCCGATGTCGAAGAAGGCGAGGACCTTCACGGCATTGCGCCGTTCGGGTCGGAACTTCAGGTCGAGCCAGCCCCGGTGCGCGGTCTGGCGGATGGTGCCATCGAGGTCGAGCTCGTCGGCTGAACCGGTGCGGGCGAAGCGGCGCAGACGGCGCAGCGCCACCTTGATGTTCCGCGTGCCGAGTTCGACGGAATCGTCGAGGTCCCTGAATTCGCGTCGGTCCCAGACCTTCACGGCACGGAAGTTGCGGTTGCCGTCCTGGCCGATGCGGATTCCCTCCGGGTTGTAACCATAGGCGCCGAACGGCGAGGTTCCGGCCGTCCCGATCCATTTCGAACCGCCCTGGTGGCGCCCCTTCTGCTCGCGCAGCCGTTCCCTCAGCGTCTCCATCAGCTTGTCCCAGCCGCCGAGCGCCTCGATTTCGGCCTTTTCCTCGTCCGTGAGGTACTTCTCGGCAAGCTTCCGCAGCCACTCCTCCGGGATCTCGGCTTCGATCCCGTCCGAGACGCGCTCGATGCCCTTGAAGACATGGCCGAATACCTTGTCGAACTTGTCGAGGTTGCGCTCGTCCTTCACCAGGCAGGCGCGCGAGAGGTAGTAGAAATCCTCGACCTTCTTATCCGCCAGGTCGAGCTCCAGCGCCTCCATGAGCGTCAGGAACTCGCGCAGGGTCACCGGCAGTCCGGCCGATTTCAGCTCGTGGAAGAAGGTGACAAACATGCCGCCTCGCCACTGGGATAACCGGTTGAGCTAGCATCACCGTCCTGCCCGGCACAAGGTGGCAGCCGCCGAATCGAGCGAAGCCGACGCGGCCGACGTGGTGGTCGAGGCCGTTGCATAGTGCGCCGCGGCCGGTCAGCTCCGGTCGAAGACGAGGTCTGCCGAGACGAATTCGGCACCGCCGTGTGCCGGGATGGTCTGGCCGGTGATGCGCAGTCGTGTCGCCGACTGCGGATCGACCACGAGCGTGGAGACCGCGCGGCCCTCGGACTCGAAATCGTTGTGGCCGATGCGGAAGACGACCCGATTGCCGGATTTGAGACCTGTCAGCGGCGGACTCTTGGAGCCGAGCGAGTCGCGCCACACGGCCGTATAGCGCCCTCGGCCGGCGTCGTAGGCGATTGTCACCTGAAATGTTCCGGTAAAACCCTCGCCGCCGCAGCGGCCGTCGAGCTTCAGAAGGTCACCGGGCCCATCCATGGCGCCCTCGACCCGGCAGACGACCTTCTCGCTGGGCGTGCTGCCGGAGGTGCGCACGGCGCCGGAGCCCCGCCAGGTCCCCTTGAGACTGTCCAGAAGTGCATCGGCGGATGCGGGATTGGCGGGCAGCGCCAGCAGCAAGGTAGCCGACATCGGGAAGATGGACAGAAGACGGCGCATGGACGGCACCTTTCGTCGACAGGAACATTCATAATGCAGCGACGGCACCGTAATGAGGCGTGTCGCCGCGTCCGGTCAATCGTCTTTCTTCAGTCCGGTGCCCGCCAGCGTCGCCATCACGTCGCCGAGGCCCGGCGGCGGGCCAGCGAGCCAGGGCAGGGGACGGCACACGTCCAGCGCAGCGAGGCCGATCCGCGCTGTCATCATGCCGTTTATCATGCCCTCGCCGAGGCGGGCGGACAGCCGGGCGGCGAGGCCGTGGCCGACAAGCTGTTGCACCAGCCCGTCGCCGAGTGCCATGCCACCGGTCACGGCGAGGTGGCCGATCGCGAGCCGCATCAGCCGGATCATCGCCAGCCCCGACGGGCGGCCGCCATACAGCGTCGCGATCCGGCGCACGAGCCGCAGCGTCTCGACGATCACGTAGACGATGTCGATCAGTGCGCGCGGACTCATGGCTGTCACCACCGAGACCCGCTGGGCGGCGCCTGTGACGAGCGCACGAGCCTCGCGGTCGATGCGAACCATCAGTTCGCGCTCGGCGAGCCGCAGGAGATCGCGGCCGTCGATGATCTCGCCGGCATGGTCCTCCACCTCGGCGCGTGCACGGGCCGTCTCCGGGCGGGTGGCATAGAGCGCGATGACCTGTCGGACGATCGCGCGCGCCGCCTCGCGATCGTCGGCGCTGGCGGCGGCCTCGGCATCCGCACGCAACCGGGTGACGCGTGCGAGGCGGGCGAGGCCGACGGCCTCGCGCCCGACCAGGCCGGCCAGGCCCAGTGCGACCGCGGTGGCGAGCACCGCCGCGATCCACCCCAGCACATCGTCGCGCTGGAACAGCGACACGACGAAGTCGGTGACCCAGACACCGACCGCGAAGGTCAGGAACGTCGCGACAGTTCCGGCGAAAATGCGGCCCCATGGCAGACCGCGCCGCCGCGGGACGAGCGGACCCGGCAGGGTGCCCGGACCGATGTCGGAGCCGGAGAT
Organism: Tepidamorphus gemmatus; assembly: GCF_004346195.1. Classification (NCBI taxonomy): domain Bacteria; kingdom Pseudomonadati; phylum Pseudomonadota; class Alphaproteobacteria; order Hyphomicrobiales; family Tepidamorphaceae; genus Tepidamorphus; species Tepidamorphus gemmatus. The sequence continues at coordinate 38,301 of NZ_SMAK01000011.1, forward strand.
GTCGGGTTCCGGGATCACCACTGCGCCAGCCGCCTTGCGGCGGCCGGCGGATGTCACCGCGGGCTCCTCCACCGTCACGCCCGGATCGCTCAGCCGGAACGCGACCGGACGTCTGATACGCTCGTTGGTCATGCCAGCCGGTCTCCGATCAGGAACTGCAGCGTCCGGTCGAGGCGGATATGCGGCAGCGACAGGGTCGCTCCCTCGGCGGTGCGCTGAACGCGAGGCGGACGGAACCGTATGAACCGGTAGGTCTCGGCGGCTTCTTCAGACACCGATTCAGGGACTTGAAAGATCGATTCAGGGGTTTCGAAAACTGAATCCGGATTCTCAGGCAAGTCGCCGGGAAATATGGCGATTTCCTCGGTTCCATCGAGCAGCTCGCCATTGACGGTCTGTCCGGCCTCCGGGACGCCGACGATGCAGTCGAGCATCTCCCGACCCTGTCTGACGCGCGCTTCCCGGGTCGCCCGCACCGAGGCGAGGGCCACGACGTCGACGGCGGCACCGGCAAACGAGGCGCGATCGGCGGCCGTGCGGACGATGCGGCTGAGGATCGCTTCCAGCCTGTCGTGGCTGCGGTGGTGCAGATGATCGGCCTTTGTGGCGGCGAACAGGATGCGGTCGACCCGGCGCGTCAGAATGCGCGACAGCCAGGAGGTACGGCCAGGTCGGAAGCAGGCGAGGATCTCGCTGAGCGCGGATTCGAGGTCGGCCAGGGCGGAGGGACCGGCGTTGAGCGCCTGGAGGGCATCGACGAGGACGATCTGCCTATCGAGCCGGGCAAAGTGATCGCGGAAGAACGGCTTTACGACGACCGACTTGTAGGCCTCGTAGCGGCGTTCCATCATCGCCTGCAGCGAGCCGCGCGGCGCGCGGGCGTCAGGCGCGATGTCGAGGGGCGCGAAGGTGAGCGCGGGCGAACCCTCAAGGTCGCCCGGCATCAGGAAGCGGCCAGGTGGCAGTGCCGACAGCGAGAATCGCTCGTCCCGGCAGTCGCGCAGATATCCGGTGAACAGCTCCGCCGCCCGCCGGGCCGCCGCCTCGTCCTCGGGCGCCGCGGGATCGAGCGTGTTCAGATGCGCGTGCCATGCGCTCGCAAGCCTGTCGCGGGGCGGGCGGCGGGAAAGCGCGACGGCGCGCGACGACCATTCGGCGTAGCTCTGGGCGAGCAGTGGCAGGTCGAGCAGCCATTCGCCCGGATAGTCGACGATGTCGAGATGCAGCCGTCCCGGTCCAAGATTGCGGCCCCAGAAGGTGGCGGACTCGTAGTCGATCGTGACCCGCAATTCGCTGACCCGGCGTGTCGAGTCCGGCCAGTGGCGGTCGGGACCCGTCAGCGCGGCGACATGGTCCTCATATGCGAAGCGGGGGATGTCATCATCGGGTTGCGGGTCGAGGCGGGCGCGCACCAGCCGCCCCTGCGACATGGCATCGAAGACCGGCAGCCGCCCACCGTGAACGAGGTTGTGCACGAGCGCGGTGATGAACACGGTCTTGCCTGCCCGCGACAGGCCGGTCACGCCGAGGCGGAGCGTGGGGGTGACCAGGCCGGTCGCGAAATCGAGGATGTTGCCGACGGCCAGACGTGCCTCGTCGGCGATGGTGATCGATGCCAAGTCCGCGCCTTCCGGTCGGTGTCGAGGCTTATGTAGGCCCGAGAAGCGGGAAACGGAATAGGCGTCAGCTGCCGACGCTGGCCGGCGTGTGGAATCCGGTCAGGCGTCCGGCACCGGGCCCGACATCGCGCCATCGCGGCTGGTCGAAGTCGATGACGGCAAGGCCGCAGGTCGGGAACTTCGATTGCATCTCGGCCAGAGCTGTAGCCTCGCCGGCCGCTGCCAGGATCCCGGCGACATCTTCCATCGCCGGATTGTGGCCGACCAACAGCAGCGTCTCGGCGGTGCCGCCGGCCGTCCGGATCGCCTTGAGGTAGCCCTCGCCGTCGGCCTCGTAGAGCCGCCGGGTGACGGTTATGTCCATGTCGGTCGACAGGTGCGGCAGGATCAGCGCAAGTGTTTCGACGGCGCGCTGGGCGGCGGAGCAGACGACCCGCTGCGGCAGCAGGCCGCGCTGCGCCATGAACGCACCCATCAGCGGCGCACTGGACCGGCCACGGCTGTTCAGCGGACGCTCGAAGTCGGTCCGGGACGGATCCTCCCAGGAAGACTTCGCATGGCGCAGCAGCAGGAGGCGGGGCATGGCGCGATGTCTGGCTGGTTCTCAGCGGAGCTTCGAGAAGTCCGGAGGGCGCTTCTCGAGGAAGGCTGTGAAGGCCTCTCGCGCCTCCGCTGAGCCCAGCCGCTTGGCGACGATACGAATCTCCTCGGCGATGGTGGCCTCGAGTGCTCCCCGGTCGCCCTTCAGCAGTCGCTTGGTGTCGCGCAGCGCGCCCGGCGGCTGTGCGGCCAGACGGGATGCGACCGCCAGCGTCTCCGCCTCCAGCGCGTCCGGCTCGACCAGACGGTTGACGAGGCCGAGCTCGACGGCCCGGCTTGCGCCCACGGGCTCGCCGAGCATCACCAGCTCCGCCGCGCGGGCATGCCCCATAATGCGCGGCAGGAGCAGCGTCGAGCCGGCCTCCGGGACGATGCCGAGATTGACGAAGGGCAGGCGCAGCCGCGCGCGAGGCGTGGCGAGCACCATGTCGCAATGAAGCAGCATCGTCGTGCCGATGCCGACCGCATCGCCGTCGACGCCGGCCACCATCGGCACGCTCGACCTTGCCAGTGCGTACAGGAACGCTTGGACGGGTTGCGACGGGGTGTCCGGTGATCGGCTGAGGAAGTCGTTGATATCGTTGCCTGCGCAGAACGTTCCCGGCGTGCCCAGGAGCACGATCGCCCGGATGCCGAGATCCGCTTCGGCGTCTGTCAGCGCATCGGCGAGCGCCTGATACATGGCGCCGGTCATGGCATTCCTCTTGTCCGGACGGTTCAGCCGCAGCACCATCACGCCGTCATCGCAGCTTCGCACGATCTGTTCGGTCATTACCCGACATGTCTCCCCGAAATCGAACCGCCGGGCCATGCGGGGCCCGGCGGCCAGCCTCGTCCGGAACGGGATCGCATCCTGCCTACTGGCAGAACTTCTTCTGACCACCGTAGGTGGTGTAGTAGCCGGTCTGAGGGTTGAACGACTTGTACTTCGACGAACAGTACTGATACCAGGCCGGAGTCCAGGGCTGATAGCCGCCGCTGGCGGGAACCGCCGCGCGCTGGTTCATGCAGTTGTAGTAGGCGTAGTTGTAGGCATCCTTGTAGCGCTGCGAATGCGTTGCGGCGCCGGCCACCGCCCCGGTGCCGCCGCCGATGAGCGCGCCCGTGCCAGCGCTGCGGCTGTTGCCGCCGATGATCGCCCCGGCGACCGCACCGATGCCGGCGCCGATCGCCGCGCCGCCGATCACCTCTGCACCGCTGGACACGTTCTTGGCATAGTCGCGCGCATAGGCGTCGCAGGCGGCATGCGACTGGGCGGCGGCAGATCCGGCCATTCCGATCGAAATGACTACCGCTCCCACAATCAACTTCAATCTGGATTGCATGTGCTGGTTCCCGTGATTGCTTCCCTTGCGGGTAGCGCGCAATTGCCCTCGTGCAACGCGGCCCTCCGTCTGCCGACAGCGGCAGGACTCAGAAGAACCCTACAGTATCCTAGCGGAACCGTGGCGGTGTTCCAATCAGTCGCATTGGTTGCAACCGGCGAGGAAGCGTCGGGCCGCCGGTGGCTGCCGGCGGCCCCGATCGGTGTGATCAGGGAAGCAGGACCGCGTCGATGACGTGGATGACGCCGTTCGCCTGGCCGAGATCGGCCACGGTCACGGTCGCGGACCCGCCCTTGGCGTCGGTCACGATGACCGCGTCACCATCCAGAGAGACGGTCAGGTTCTCGCCCTGGACGGTCTCGACCGTGGCGGTACCGCCGCCGGCCTTGGCCTTTTCGACGAGATCGGCGGCCTCGAGCCGGCCCGGCACCACGTGGTAGGTCAGCACGGCGACGAGCTGGTCCTTGTTGGCCGGCTCCAGCAGCGTGTCGACCGTTCCCTCGGGCAACGCGGCGAAGGCCTCATTGACTGGCGCGAAGACGGTGAACGGCCCTTCGGCGGCGAGCGTGTCGGCCAGCCCGGCGGCTGTCACGGCGGCGACGAGGGTGGTATGGTCCGGGGAGGCGGCAGCTGCATCGACGATGGTCTTGCCGGAACCGGCAAGGGCCGGCGCGGACACGACGGCGGCGAGGATCGCCGCCGCACCGAACAGGGCATTTCTGCAAAGGATCATGGCGTGCTCCCGTGTCTGAGTGACCTCCGCGGTGGAGGTTGCCCGGACTACGGCGGCGCCACGGCGCGAGGATTGCTCACGACGCTTCAAGTCGCCGTGATCATCCCGTCAACGGCTCTCCCGGCGCGCCATGAAGGCCAGCCGCTCGAACAGGTGGACGTCCTGCTCGTTCTTGAGCAGCGCACCATGCAGCGGCGGGATGAGCTTCTTGGGGTCGCGCTCGCGCAGTGCGGTCTCGTCGATGTCCTCGGCCACCAGCAGCTTGATCCAGTCGAGAAGCTCGGAGGTCGATGGCTTCTTCTTCAGGCCCGGCACCTCGCGCACATCGTAGAAGACTGACAGTGCCTCCTGCAGCAGTCGCCTCTTCAGACCCGGGAAGTGCACATCGACGATCGCGGCCATCGTCTCCCTGTCGGGAAAGCGGATGTAGTGGAAGAAGCAACGCCGCAGGAAGGCGTCGGGCAACTCCTTCTCGTTGTTGGAGGTTATGACGACAATCGGCCTGTTGGCCGCCCGCACCGTCTCGCCGGTCTCGTAGACGTGGAACTCCATGCGATCGAGTTCCTGAAGCAGGTCGTTGGGGAACTCGATGTCGGCCTTGTCGATCTCGTCGATGAGCAGGACCGGCCGCGTCTCGGAGGTGAACGCCTCCCACAGCTTGCCGCGACGAATGTAGTTGCGGATGTCGTGCACCCGCTCGTCGCCGAGCTGGCTGTCGCGCAGTCGGCTGACCGCGTCGTACTCGTAGAGACCCTGCTGGGCCTTTGTGGTCGACTTGATGTGCCATTCGATCAGCGGGACGCCGAGACTCCTGGCCATCTCGTGGGCCAGCACGGTCTTGCCTGTTCCAGGCTCGCCCTTGACCAGCAGTGGCCTCTGGAGGGTTATGGCTGCGTTGACGGCAATCCTGAGGTCTTCCGTGGCGACGTAGTTCCCGGTCCCTTCGAAACGCATCTGATAAGGGCTCCCTGTGTCGGCGAGCCGACAGGTAGCGCAGAAGCGGCCGCATCGCCAGAACCGACCGGCAGATTTTTCCCGCGCGTGTCAGCTCTTGCCGGCCGGATCGTGTCCCGTGCGGCGGGATTCCATCCGATCCTATTGATTCAACAGGGTTCCGGAACTGGCATGGAGGTTGCGTAGGAGCGAGCGGGAACCAGTCGTCCGGACGCGGTCCGGACATGCGTGGAGATTTTCGAACCATGGGTATCTACGGGGCTCTGGCGACCGCGGTGGCGGGGTTGAAGGCGCAGTCGTTCGCGCTCGAGCACATTTCCGGCAACATCGCGAACTCGCAGACGATCGGCTTCAAGCGAACCGAGACGTCGTTTGCGGACCTCGTGCCGGCCTCGCCCTACTACAAGCAGCTCGCCGGTTCGGTGCAGGTCTCGACCCGCGCGACCAACAACATCCAGGGCGATCTCAGGTCGGTGGAGACGCCGACCTTCATGGGCATCAACGGCAATGGCTTCTTCATGGTGGAGAGGCGTGCCGATGTGGCCGACGGCAAGCCGGTCTTCGAGGGGGTCGACTACTTCACCCGGCGCGGCGACTTCGAATTCGATCGCAACGGCTATCTGGTCAACGGCGCCGGCTATTACCTGAAGGCGATCCGGGTCGATCCGCAGACCGGCAATCTGGTCGGCAGCCAGCCCGAGCCGGTGCAGATCACCAACGACTTCCTGCCCGCCAAGCAGACCACGTCGATCAATCTGCGCGCCAATCTCGCCGCCTACCCGAAGACGACGGATGCCGATCCGGCGATACCGGGTAGCGAACTGCTCAATCCGGCCAGCTACAACAACGATCCGCGCGCCTCGGGCGACGGCTTCGTGCAGGGGCAGGACGTCGACGACTTCCTGAACCAGTCCATCGCTGGCGGTGCCGTGACCGTTTACGACTCGACCGGCAACGCCGTGAACATCCAGATGCGCTGGGCCAAGATCAGCAGCAGCCCCGACACCTGGAACCTGTTCTATCAAACCAACTCCAGTGCCACCGGCACCGCCCCGGCCTGGCAGAATGTAGGGCAGGACTACGTATTCAATGCCAGCGGCCAGCTCGATCCCGACATTCCGAGCGTCAACATCGCCAATGTGACCGTCAACGGCGTCAGCGTCGGCGACATCATGCTCAACCATGGCACCAACGGCATCACCCAGTTCGCCGATTCGAACGGCAATGTGCAGGTGACGGAACTCGTTCAGAACGGCTATGCGGCCGGCGAACTGGTGGGCGTGTCGATATCGGCGGCCGGACGCATCGTCGCCAGCTACACCAACGGCCGCACGGTCGATCTCTACGAGGTGCGGTTGGCCAGCTTCAATGCGGAAAACAAGCTGCAGAAGCTGGACGGCGGCGCCTTCGCGGTGACGCAGGATTCGGGGCCCGCGATGCTCGGCGCGCAGGGCAACATCATCGGCGCGGCGATCGAGAGCTCGAACACCGACATCGCCGACGAGTTCACCAAGCTGATCGTCACGCAGCAGGCCTACGCGGCGGGCACCCGCATCGTCACCACCAGCAACGAGATGCTGCAGGAAGCGCTCAACATGATCCGCTGAGGCGAACCGGATCGCAGTCAGCATCGTGAACCGATCGGAACGTCGCCATGGGAATGAACGGGGTTCTCGGCACCGCGCTGCAGGGGTTGAAGGTCATCACGGCGGGGCTCGACGTGGTGTCGCGCAATGTCGCCAACGCCGATACCCCAGGCTACACGCGCAAGACGATCGGTCAGACATCGCTGGTCATGGGCGCGAACGTCACCGGGGTCGTCTCCGGTGACGTCAAGCGGCAGGTCGACGACCTGCTGGTTCGGCAGATCCGCCAGGAGAATGCCGGCCTAGGCTATGTCCGCATCCTGAACAGCTACTACACCCAGCTTGACAACATCTATGCCGAACCGGGGTCGTCGGTCGGCGTCGATACGCTGTTCTCGGCATTCCGCAACTCGATGGCGGAGCTTGCAGCGACACCGGATTCCTATATCGCGCGCGAACAGGTGCTGCGCGATGCCCAGGTCCTCGCCTCTCGGCTGAACCAGATGTCGGCGGACATCCAGGCGATGCGGCTCGAGGCGGAACGCGGGATCGGTGACGCAGTGCAGCGCGTCAACGAACTTCTCAACCGCATTTCCGAGGTCAACCAGCAGATCGGCAGCAGCCCGCAGATCGAGTCGCCGCCGGCGGATCTCCTCGACCTGCGCGACAACTACATCGCCGAACTGAGCGAGCTGCTCGACATTCGGGTGATCGAGCGCCAGCGCGGTGTCGTCAGCATCATGACGCAGTCCGGCATGTCGCTGCTCGATCCGTTGCCGGCGCAGCTCGTGTTCGACGAACGCGGGATGGTGACCGCGCAGTCGCTCTACAATTCGGACGCAAGCCTGAGCGGCGTCGGAACGATCAAGATCGTCACTCCGAACGGCGGCAGCATCGACCTGATCGCCGACAATCAGATCCGCTCCGGAAAGATCGCCGCACTCCTGGAATTGCGCGACAAGTATCTGGTGGACGCGCAGGCGCAGCTCGACGCCATCGCCGACGGTCTCGCCCGGGCGTTGTCGACGAACAGTGTCGCCTCCGGTGCGGTCACCAGCGGTACCCAGCAGGGCCGCGAGATCGACCTCGCCGGAATTCAGCCCGGCGACCGGATCTCGATGACCGTTACCGTCGACGGAGTACAGCGCAAGCTGACCCTGATCCCGGTGACCGACCCTGCGGCGCTGCCGCTTCCGGACAATGTGACGCCGGAGCGGGATGATGTCGTCATCGGTTTCGACATTTCGGGCGGCATGGCGACCGCGGCTGCGCAGATCGAGGCGGCGCTCGGCGGCGCGATCCAGGTCTCGGCGCCGGGCGGCGACATCCTGCGCTTCCTGGACGACGGCGCCGGGCAAACGACGTCCTCGGGCGTCGGCTATGGACTCGACGGCTCGACACTCGATCTGTCCGCCCTCGCCGGTCAGTCGATCACGGTCTCGGTCGGCGGCACCGACTACTCATATGCCTTCACCGCAACCTCCACCGGCCAGGATCTGCAGGCGTTCATCGATGCCATTCCAGGGATTGGCGCGTCGATCGTGGCGGGCGATCTGGTGATCAGTGGCGACACGCCGGCAACCGGCTTCAGCATCAGCTTTTCCGATCCGTCCGTCGGACTGGCGACAGGACTGGCCGAGGGTTCGCACAACACCTCGAGCATCGACGCGCTCTCCGCGGGCATCACCGCGACCGACTTCACGTCCGGGCTTGGCATTCCGCTGTTCGTCGATGGCGGGTTTCCCTATACGGGCAATCTCGACGCCATTCCGCAGCAGCTCGGTTTCGCGGGGCGGATCAGCGTCAATCCTGCGCTGCTGAACGACAACGCGCTGCTCGTGCGCTACGGCTCGGGCACGATGGAGGGCGACCCGGCGCGGCCCGCAGAACTGCTCCGCCGCCTCTCGGAAGCCGTCTTCACCTTCGCGCCGGAAACCAAGGTGGCGGGGTCAACGCCCTATACGGGTACGCTCGGCGGCTTCATCCAGCGGGTGATCTCCTATCAGGGCGCCATGGCGAGCGACGTCTACAAGGCCGCTTCGGCTCAGGAGATGGTCTCTGCCCAGCTCCAGGAACGGTTCGTTGCCGAGTCGGGTGTCAACATCGACCAGGAAATGGCGAATCTGATCGAGCTGCAGACCGCCTATCAGGCCAATGCGCGGATCGTCACCGCATTTCGTGAAATGATGGACCTTCTGCTGAGGGTGTGATCGAAGATGTCGATTTCGAGCCTGTCGAAGTCAATCGGCTGGACCCGCGGGCTGGTCGAGATGCGCGCGCAGATGCTGGATCTGCAGCGTCAGCTGGCCACCGGCAAGAAGGCGACCACGTTCGGTAAACTCGGCAGCGATCGGACGCTGTCCGTCTCGATGCGCGCCCGTGTTGCGCAGATCGAATCCTACAAGAGCGTGATCGGCACCGTGCAGCTGCGCACCGATGTCATGGCGCAGTCATTCGACCGGATGCGTTCGATTCTCTCCGATACGCGCTCCGATGCGATCGTTCCGAACTTCGAGCTCGTCCGTGGCGGGCAGACCGCATTGCAGGTGCGCGCGGAGGCGGCCCTGGACGAGATGCTCGGCCTTCTGTCGGGTGAGGTCGACGGCCGCTATCTGTTTGCCGGGCGGGCGGTCGACAAGAATCCGATCGCAGCAACGACGTCGATCCTGGATGGCTACGGTCAGCAGGCCGGATTTCGCCAGCATCTCAGCGAGCGTCGCCAGGCGGATCTGGGGGCGGACGGGCTCGGCCGTCTCGTCGTGCCGGCCGCGGCGGGAACGGATGTGACCGTGGCGGAAGACGTCGCCGGAAGCCCCTTCGGCTTCAAGATTGCCGGCGTCGCCAGCACCCTCTCGGGCGTGAGCGTCACCGGACCGGCCGGGGCGCCGAGCGAGGTGGATGTCTCCTTCGGCGGTCAGCCCCAGCCCGGCGAGACGATCCGCTTCGACCTCAACCTGCCGGATGGTACCACCACGACGGTGCAGCTTCGCGCGGTGGCGGCCGGGCAGGGTGGCGAGCGGGGAACCTTCGAGATCGGAGCCGACGAGGCCGCGACCGCGGCGAATTTCCAGCAGGCGCTCACCGATTCGATGCGCACTGCAGCGTCGATCGACCTGTCCGCGGCCTCCGCCTATGCGGCGGCGGAGGATTTCTTCAACATTGACGCGGCCAATCCGCCGCGGCGCGTGGATGGGCCGCCGTTCGATACGGCCACGAGCCTGCGCGCCGCCACGGCCGCCGACACGGTGTTCTGGTACACCGGGGATGCGGAAACCACCGATCCGCGCGCGACCTCCTCGGCCAAGATCGACGACCACATCACCGTCGGCTATGGCGCCCGCGCCAATGAGGAGGCGTTCCGCTGGATGGTCCAGAACCTTGCGGTGCTGGCAGCGGACAGCTTCGATCCCGGTGTCTCGACCGATCGCGACCGCTACTTCGCGACAACGCAGCGCGTCGTCAACAACATCGCCTATTCCGGGCGGCAGACGATCAGCGCCGTCCATGCCGAGATCGCGTCGGTCCAGTACGTCACGGGCCAGGCGGACGCGCGCCACACCACGACGAAGGCGATGGCCGAGGATCTCGTTGCCGGCGTCGAACTTGCCGACATGAACGAGGTCAGTGTCAAGCTCCTGCAGCTTCAGACGCGGCTTGAGGCTAGCTACCAGGTCACCGCGATGCTGTCGCAGCTCAATCTGACGCGCTTCCTGTGACCGCGTTGCCGTAGCGCCGCGGCCGCGGCAACCCGATCGGCCGCTTTTGCCGGGGTGGCAAGGGGAGCAGAGCGCGATTGCGGCCGCCGCCGCATCAGTTGCCCGTTTCCGGGACGTCGCATCGCCCGATCGTCTGCCCAGGTCCGGCATGGCTGCCATGATCCGCAGACCGCACGGCGCCGGACCGTATTCCGTCCGCCCTGCCAACCAAAAGGGCGACCTCGCGGTCGCCCTTGGCAGACAGTCGATGCGCGGGCGGCTATGACGAGCTGCGCAGTCCCGCGGCGATCTCGCGATTGATGGTGATCAGCGACGGCAGCTTGTCGGGCCGCGGGTCCGACTGAATCGAAATGGTGCGGTTGAAGATGAACATCGACAGGCTGGTGATGTTCTGCTTCACCGGTCCGGGCAGCGGATGTTCCGGACGCGTCGCCGAGCTCACGAAGATCGTCCAGAGTTTCCGGTTGTAGAGTAGCGCCTCATCGAGCTCGCAGCGCCGGTTGCCCCAGTCATCGAAGACGCGCTGGAGTTTGGCCGCGGCCTTCATCAGGAGGTCGGCCTCAAGATCACGCGGGCTCACCGTCTGCTGGGCCGTCCTGCCGTAGACCTGCGCCGCCGAGTTGTGCATGAGTCAGAAGTTCCTCTTCGTAAGTTATGAGAGCTTTCGCTTCCCGAAGAGCTTTGTAAAGGGAACCGGTTAATATCTCATTATTGATGCGATCAATGTAGGGATAGGTACTGGGCGCCGCGCGGAGGATGTCATTGATAAGTTCAAAATAAATGTTGCGTCGGCTTTCATCTTCTCCCATGAGGTACATCATCTGGACCGCCAAATATATCCTCTTTGCCGGCGTATCTGCCGTTTCTGGGGTCAGAATATCCTTCTCACGCAGGATCGGCGCGTTGCCCTCGATATAGAGGCGGGTCCGCTGATTGTCGTTGGTGATGACGCAGGTTCCGAGGATGAACCGTTCGCCGGGCTTCAACTCGACCTTCAGAGCCATTGCGCAACCCTCCGCAGAATCGATCCCTTCGCCATTCTGAGCGAACAATCGAACAATTGCAGGGCGCCGTGAACCGGCCAAACAAAACGGCGGGGCCGAAGCCCCGCCGCATCGATCGTTGTCTGTCCCGACGGGGATCAGAACAGGCGGAGCACCGCCTGGTCGGCCTGCGAGGCCAGCGACAGCGCCGTCGAGGACAGCTGCTGGCGGGTCTGCAGGGCGAGCATGTTGGCAGCCTCCTCGTTGGAGTCGGCCAGCACCAGCGCGTCGGCACCAGTCTGCAGCGTGTTCATCATCGACTTGGTGAACTCGGTGCGGTTCTGGACGATCGAGAGGTTGGAGCCGAACGCCGAAGCCTGAGAGCGGATCGTTCCGAGCGCGGTGCCAACGGTCGCAAGCAGCGAGTCGATGTTGGTATCGGCGTCGAGATCGGCTTCCTCGATGTTCGTCAGTCCGAGGTAGGCGGAATTGATCGTCTCCCCACCCTTCGTCTGGATCTCGATCGTCGAGGTACCCGTCTCGTTGAAGGTCAGGGTCAGCTTGTCGCCACGCAGCAGGTTGATGCCGTTGAACGAGGCATCGTCCGATAGCTTGTCGAGCTGGTCACGCAGTTCGTTGAACTGGGCCGCCAGATCAGCTCGGACGGAGTTGCCGACGATGCTGCTGGTGCCGGTGCTGCCGTCGATCTGACCCGAGGTCGCGTTCACACCGGTGACGGTAAGGTCCTGCGTCGACTGGTTCTCGATGCGCAGCTTGCCGTTATCGTTGGACGCACGAATCTTGCCCTTGAGAGCGTTGCTGTTGTTGATCGACGTTACCAGCTGATCAACCGTCTTGGCTTCCACGTTTCCGACCGTGCCGCTGCCGTTGGCAAGACCCGAGCCGCTCGCGCCATTGGCGACCGCAAAGTTGGAGATCGTCAGGCTGGCGTCGCTCGAGTCGGTGCGGTTGCTTGCGATGTCGATCTGACCGCTGCCATTGACCGTTGCCGATGCGTCGACGTTGGCTGCGGTCAGCTTGGTGTTGATGATCGAGGCCAGTTCTTCCGCGGTCACCGCAGACGCATCGGCGGCGACGCCGTTCACGTCGGAATAGGCGATGGTGATGGTCTGGGTGGCTCCGCCATTCGCCGAGATGTCGAAGCTGATCGAGCCGTCATTCGCACCGCCGTTGGTGAAGTCAACGGCAGTGAACGCGCCGCCAGCCAACGTTGCGGTCGAGGTCGTGAGATCCACGCCAACGGCCGTCGTACCGACCGCGCCGCCGGTGAAGGAAAGGGTCTCGGTGCCGGTCGGGCTCGCACCCAGATTGACCGCGAAGGACTCGGTCTTGAACGACTTGTCCTGCCGGGCCTGGCGCAGGGTCGACTGCATCGACTCGAGCGTCTTGGTGATTGCGGTCAGGCCGTTGTCGGCGGCTTCCAGCGTCTTGATGCCGTTCGACATCGAGTCGAGGAGCGACGACAGGTCCTTGGAACGGGCCTGCAGCGATGCAGAGGTGAAGAAATTCGTCGGATTGTCCAGCGCCGAGTTGACCTTCTTGCCCGTGGCGAGACGGTTCTGCGTCGTGGCCATCAGGTCTGCCGTCTTCTGCAGCGAAAGCAGGTTCTGCCGCACACCTGCGGACAGGGTGATATCGGACATGGTTCGATCCTCTTCTGGATGCGTACGGACTAGGGTTGGCTCCCTCCTGGGAGACCCCCCGCTTTTAGGCCGCCGCGTCCTAATTCTCGGTTAATTGGCGCAGCCGCTTCGACCGCAGGGTCAGGCTGTTCGAATGATGCTCGGCCCTTCCGGCTCGTCCGTATCGAGGTGGTAGGCACGACGGACGTCCGAGCCCGAAGGCGGCAGCGTCGGCGCCTCGGAGCGCGGCAAGCCGGCCAGCGCGAGCCATCCGGCATGATCGATCGGCGGAAGGTCCGATGGGGCCGGCAGGCCGTTTCCGGCGGGATCCGCCGCCCCGGCGGTGTGCGCGTCGGTATCCCGCTCTGGAGTCCGCCTGCGATCGCGATCGCGATCGCGCTTGTCGGGGCGGACGCGAGCCGCGCGATTGGCCGCGCCGACCGCCTGGCCGGTGCCCGTCACAGTCGGTCCGATCGCCAGTCCGCCGGCCGCCTTGCCGAGGCTCAGCGGATGTGACGGCGGCAGCTTTCCCGAACTCGACGACTCCACGAGGCGCTCCCGGGTTGGCACAGCATAACTTACGTTACGTCGCCAAACTAGAACACCGTCGTAAACATCCGCTGTAGGAAATCGCTAGAATGCCTGCAATTCGGTCGTCAAGAGACCGAAGGCCGGCGGACAGCCCGTGTGCGGGCAATCGTGACGGGCGCCCGGCGCTAGAGTGCCAGATTGCAGCTGAATGCCGTGCCGCGCCTTGGCGTCGGTGCATGCTGGCCATCGGCACCATAGACGGTCGGGCCAGCGCCCTCTGCCTCGAAGATGTCCGCGATGCCACGGATGAGGGTTTCGGAGACCGTGCGCGCCGTCGCCAGGACGGCAAGATTGTGCGAGAGGGCGGATTCGAGCGCGTGATGTCGTTCGCGCAGGTGGTCGATCTCGTTCGGTGCCAGGCGGGCGATCTCGCCGGCGCTGTCGCGTAGCGTCGGGTAGCTCTTCAGGTAGCGCTCTGAGGCCTCGAACTTGGCGGATCCGAGCGCCGTTGCCGCGCTGAGCCGGGCCGAGCGCACCAGCGCCGTTTCCTCCTCGAGCACACTGATCAGCGCGTCGACCGTAGCGGACAGGTCGATGCAGAAGTTGCGGGCCGTATCGGCATCGCGGACAATTGTCTTAACCGGCGTCATTCTGTGCCTCCTGAAGTCTGAGCAATTCGCGGGCGACCTCGTCGGCGATGCCGATGCCGCCGTTGGCCGCGATTTCCTTGCCGTACTGTTCGATCAGCATCCCTCGATAGGTCTCTTCCGCATGGCCGCCGCCGAACGGCCCGTCCGTCGGCAGACCGGCGAACATCTGCGCGAGCATCGTCGACAGGAACACCGACTCGAATTCCTCGGCGGTGGCCCGGATCCGGTCTCTGGATGCGGTGACGGGGGGCAGCGCCGGCGTGGCGGGCAGGGCGAGGCTTGCAACATCCGGTGTCATCACATCACCTCGATCTCGGCCTGAAGCGCGCCGGCTGTCTTGATCGCCTGGAGAATGGAGATCAGGTCGCGGGGGCCGATCCCTAGGGCGTTCAGCCCGTCGACGAGCTGCTGGAGGCTGACGCCGCCCTCGACGATCGCCAGACGGTTGCCTGACTGATCGTCGACCAAGATCTGCGTACGCGGCACCACCTCGGTGCGGCCGGTTTCCGAGAACGGTTGGGGCTGGCTGACTTCAGGCGTCTCCGAAATGGTGACGGTCAGATTGCCCTGGGCGACCGCCACGGTGCTGACCCGCACGTCCTGTCCCATGACGATGATGCCGGACTGCTCGTCAATCACCACCTTGGCGGTCTGGTCGGGATCGACTCGCAGCTGCTCGATGTCGGTCAGCAGCGAGATGACGTCGCCGCCATACTTGCCGCTGCCGCCGACCAACAGCCTGACGGTTGCCGGATCAGTCGCCGCGGCAGTCCCCGGGCCCAGGAAGTCATTGATCGCATTGGCGATGCGGCTGGCGGTGGTGAGATCTGGATTGCGCAGGGCGAGGCGCAGATGCGGCAGCTGTGCGAGCGAGAAGGCGATCTCCCGCTCGATCAGCGCGCCATTGGCGATGCGGCCGCTGGTCGGTACGCCGCGGGTGATCGAGGCCGCGTCGCCGATCGCGCTGAAGCCGGCGACCGCCACAGGACCCTGCGCGACGGCGTAGACCTCGCCGTCGGCCGCCAGCAGCGGTGTCACCAGGAGCGTGCCGCCCTGCAGGTTGGTGGCGTCGCCGAGTGAGGAGACCGTAACGTCGATCCGCGTCCCCTGCGTGGCGAAGGCCGGCAGATTGGCGGTGACCATGACGGCCGCGACGTTCTTGGTGCGCAGCGCGGCATCGCGGGTGTTCATGCCGAGCCGTTCCAGCATGGCCTGCAGGCTTTGCCGGGTGAACGGCGAATTGTTGAGGGAATCCCCGGTTCCGTTGAGGCCGACCACCAGCCCGTAGCCGATCAGCTGGTTGTCGCGGATTCCCTCCACGTCGACGAGGTCCTTGATCCGCGATGTCGCGGCGGCTGGGGCGGCGCCGGAGATCGCGGCGACACCGGCCAGCATCGTCGCCATCCCGGCGCAGCCCACGATACGGGCGAGCTTCGTTAACGTTTGCAGCATCGGCACAGCTCCCCATTTGTGCGATGCATTCCGACATGCGAGAAGCATGCCAACCGGCAGGGGGCGATCTTCGGAGGAAAGTGCTGGCATAGCAGGGCTTTTCGCGTTGGCCCGGCGCGCGAGGCGGTTAACCGGCCGGTCATCATTTGCCGCAACCCGGCAGTTCTTGCCGGGCGTTAAGGGTGCGTTAACCGGGTTTCGTAACCTTCAACTCGTGCGACAGAGCTGGAGGCGTCTGGCATGCGAATCGATGGCAATCGGCGGACCGGCGCCCTTGGCAGGAGCCGGGGCGTCGCCTTGCACGACAGCGCGACGGGCAGCTTCTCGGTGCCGGAGGAGGCACCGGCAGGGCGGGCGACGGCAACGGCCGCCAGCATCACGATCGGCGGGGTCGAGTCGCTGCTGGCGCTGCAGGCGCTCGACCAGCCGTCCGACCGCGCCGTCCGCCTGGAGCACGGACGTGCCATGCTCGATCTGCTCGACGGACTGAAGCTGGACATCCTGTCCGGGTCCGTGTCGGCATCGCGCCTCGAAGGGCTCGTCGAGCGCATCGCCCGGCGTCCGTCGCGTCATCCCGACGAACGGGTCGAGGCGCTTCTCGACGAGATCGAGCTGCGGGCCCGCGTAGAGCTTGCAAAGCTCGGTCGCGTCGCGGCCTAGTTGACGGCGGCGGCCTTGCTGACCCGGCAGGCCGTGCATCCGGAAGGTCGGGAAATCCAGCCCATCCCGACCGGCGCGCGGGTGATTTCCGATTTGTCATGAAGGCTTTGTTGTAAGGTGGAGGGGCTGCCGCTATAAGGGCGCCCATAGTCGACGGTCCTCGAGGGGAATCGCCGATGAATGGCGTGCTTGATACCGAATATCGGCCTTCCGAGGCCGAGCCTTTCATGAACGACCGGCAGCGCGAGTACTTCCGGAAGAAGCTGCTGGCATGGAAAGAGGACATCCTGCGCGAAAGCCGGGAGACCCTCACCCAACTTCAGATCGACAGCCAGAATCATCCCGATCTGGCCGATCGCGCATCATCCGAGACCGACAGAGCGATCGAGTTGCGAGCCAGGGACCGGCAGCGCAAACTGATCGCCAAGATAGATGCCGCCCTCAAGCGCATCGAAGACGGCACCTACGGCTACTGCGAGGAGACAGGCGAACCGATCAGCCTGAAGCGGCTCGATGCCAGGCCGATTGCCACGCTGTCGATCGAGGCGCAGGAACGTCACGAGCGGCGCGAGCGCATCTATCGCGACGACTGAGCCGCAGATCTCCTGGCAGGTTCGGAGAAGCAAAGCCCCGGCGGTGAGTCCGCCGGGGATATTCGTTGCTGCGGGTGATTCCGGAGGATGGGCGCGGCCCCGGGGGAGCATGGGGCCGCGCCCGATCGCTGCCGTTCCACAAGGGGGGAGCCTCAGAACGGCAGCAGGATGTCCAGCACCTGTTGCCCGTAGCGGGGCTGCTGGACGTCGGTGATCTGGCCGCGACCGCCATAGGCGATGCGCGCCTCGGCGATCTTGCTGGAATCGATCGTGTTGTTGGCGGTAATGTCCTCGGGCCGGACGATGCCGGCGACGATGAGTTCGCGCATCTCGAAGTTGACGCGAACTTCCTGGCGACCCTCGATGACCAGGTTGCCGTTCGGCAGCACCTGGGTCACCACGGCGGCGACGCTGGTGCGCAGTTCCTCCTTGCGGTTGATGGAACCCTGGCCGGTGGTGAGACCGTCGCTGTCGAGATCCACCAGAGCCGATCCGCTCTTGTAGTCGGCGGGGATCAGGTCCAGCACCGCGTTGCCCAGCGCCCCGGCGGCGGCAAATCCTTCGCTGGCGGCGCGGCTGCGCTGGGTCTTGTTGTCGAAGATCGCCTTGTCGCTGAAGATCACCTGGACGGTGAGGATGTCGCCGACGCGCTGGGCGCGCTGATCCTTGAAGAATCCCCTCGCACCCGACCGCCACAGCGAATTCGGTTCGAAGATCGGCGGTTCCGGGTCGGGCATCGGCATCGACACCGGCTGGTAGCCTGCGGCTGCGGTGGGGTTCTGGATGGTGCTGAGATAGGGCGGTTTGCCCACCTGCTGCAGCTTGTCGACGGTCTGGGCACACCCGCCGAGGGAGGCGGCCAGGACTGCGGTCAGGACCAGGCCGGCACGGTGGCCAGCGCGACGATCGGTGTTGATGCGCATTGTGCTCCCCGGAGCGTTGACGTCAGTTGGCCGATACCGACAGCGCCGCCATCGGCCTGCGCTGCGGCATTACCGCGACCAGCCCCTCGCCGATCACCTCGGCCTCGATGGTGCGCCCGGACTGGAGGTTGAAGACCTTGACCACCTCACCGCGCGCGCCATTCGACAGCGCGCGGCCGCGTGTCGTCAGGGTCATGCCCGGAACCGAGTAGGCAATCGTCACCATCCCGTTGCGCTGGACGAGCAGCGGCTCCATGAGCATGTCGCCGGACAGGACCGATCCGGAAGGCAGGCGGCGCCTCGCCGACATCCCGGCGATCGCGGCCGGATCGGTCAGCACGTCGCCGCGCACCATGTGTCGCGGCATGCGCTCGGCGGCCAGATCGGAGGGGCCGATGGTCTCGCCGCGCTCGATGGCACGGACCAGGACCGGAACCTCGACGATTTCGACGGCGCGGCCGGACACGCGGATGCCCGCGGCGATCACCTCGCTGTCGCTCACCTTCAGCAGCGCGGAGAAGCGTCCGGTGCGGGCATCGTGCTGAAGGTCGGCGACCGACAGCGGTGCGGTGGCCGTCGATTCGATGGCGATCGGCTGGCCCTGACCGTCGATGGAAATGTCGAGATCGGCCGCGTCACGGCCCGAAACACCGGCGGTCAGCCGGCGCCTGATGGCGTCGGTCATCTCCTCGGCGGAGATGATGCGGCCGGCCCGCGTCACCGAGACCGACAGGACTCCGGCAGAGTCCACGTTCGTGAGGCCCTTGGCGGCGGCGGCGGCGAGCACCCGGTCGACCCGTACGGTCCCGGTTGTGCCCGGCTCCGGTGACCGGAAGACCGCCGTGTCGCCGGCCGCGCCGGCATTCTCGATGAGATCGGCAAGCGTGACCAGGGTACCGTGGACGGTGATCGCGGCGCGCAGGCGCGGCATCTCGTCGCTGCGGGCCGGCAGTGCGAACACGACCGCGGCGAGCGCTGCACCGACGACGAGTGTGCGGATGATCATCTCCTGGCCTCGCTCACTGGATGTTGGAGGTGGTCGACATCATCTGGTCGGCCGCCGAGATCACGCGCGAGTTCATTTCGTAGGCGCGCTGCGCGGCGATCAGGTCGGAGATCTCCGAAACCGGATTGACGTTGGCCTGTTCGAGGTAGCTCTGCAGCAGCGTCCCGAATCCCTCTTCGCCAGCGATGCCGACCTGCGCGGGACCGCTCGACTCGGTCTCCAGAAACAGGTTGTCGCCGATCGGCTGGAGGCCGGCGGGATTGACGAAGCGCGCCAGGTCGATGGTGCCGAGATCGGTTGCCTCGGCGTCGAGACCGATGATGGCCTGCACCAGGCCCTGGGCGTTGATCGAGATCGATCGCGCCGTATCGGGGATGACGATCTCTGGTTCGATGACGAAGCCATCGACCGTCACGATGGTGCCGTTGGCGTCGCGTTCGAGCGAGCCGTCGCGGGTATAGGCGGTGCGGCCGTCGGGCAATCGCACGCGGAAGAAGCCGTCGCCGCGGATCGCGATGTCGAGCTCCTTCTCGGTCATGAGGATGTTGCCCTGGCTCATCACCCTGGGCGTGGCTGCGGTCTTGACGCCGCCGCCGATCTGGATGCCGGTCGGCACGATCGTGCCGGTATCGGACGTCGCCGCACCGGGCCGCCTGATGTTCTGATAGAGCAGGTCCTGGAAGTCGGCCCGCTGGCGCTTGAAGCCGGTGGTCCGCATGTTGGCGATGTTGTTCGAGATGACCTCGACGTTCAGCTCCTGCGCCATCATGCCGGAGGCGGCGATATGCAAGGCTCTCATTGCAAAGACCTTTCGTGTCTGCGACCGAGGCGTCGGATCAATCGATCCGCCCCAGCGCGGAAATGGCATCACGACGCAGGTTGTCGGCCCGCTCGATCATGCTTGTCATGGAGGCGTAGGCGCGGGTGACCTCGATCATCCGCGACATCTCGAGGAGTGGCTTGACATTGGACTTCTCGATCATCCCCTGGAGGACGCGCGGCTGATCCAGGATCTCCGGCTGGACGTCATCGGCGCGGAAGACGGAGTTGCCTTCGGCCTTGAGAGAGGTCTGATCGGCGAAACGGACAACGCGGATGCGTCCCTTCTCGCCGGCCTCGGTGGACACGGTGCCGTCGCCGGCGACCGAGATCGTCCGGTCCTCGTCGTTGAAGATGAGCGGACCACCGTCGCCGAGCACGCGGTATCCCTCGCTGGTGACGAGGTGGCCGGTGCTGGTGAGCTGGAAGCTGCCATTTCGCGTGTAGCGCTCGCCCTGCGGCGTCTGCACGACGAACCAGCCCTCGCCATCGATGGCGAGATCGAGCGGATTGTCGGTGGGGATCAACGCCCCCGGTTCGAAATTGTGCAGTGTCCCGCGATCCATCACGTAGGACAGGTCGCGGTCGGCCCGCTTGTTGGCGGTCGCCTCGGCGCCGCGCATCAGATGCTCCTCGAACAGCACCTCGGCGGATCGGAAACCGGAGGTATTCATGTTCGCCATGTTGTTGGCGATGACGTCCATCTCCCGCCGCAGTGCGACCTGCCGCGACAGGGATATGAGAAGGGCATTGTCGATCATGTCCGCACCGTTGCTTGCTCCCCCGAGCGAACCCGCCACGGTGCCGCGCCGGGTTCGCTGCAGTTGATGCAGACCCCGTGCCAATCTTGAAAGCTAGATATTTCAATGTGATATCTGCATGACGCGCAGCCGATACCCGGCAGCATGCGGCCCAGCGGGCAGTTCCGGTCGGCAGAATTTTCCCAGCCCCGGCGCTTTGGAAACCTTTCGTTAACCATCGGCTTCCTAGTGTCCAGGAGGTGATCGGAAGGCCTTGGCGAGTCTGTCGGCGGGCCTGATCCGATCGGCAGGGGCGGCAGGCATGGCAGACACCGCGCAGCCGGATTTCGACAGGATCGGGACGGATACCGACGGCGCCACGGACGAGGCGAAACCGCGCAAGATCCGGCGGCTCGCCATCATCGGCGGTGTCGGCGCCCTGCTGCTGTCGGCCGCCAGCTATGGCGGGGCGATGTTCTTCGGTCTGTTCTCGGACGATGCCCCCGCCGCTTCGGCCCCGCCGGTCTATTTCGATCTGCCCGAAATGACGGTCAATCTCAGCTCGATCGACCAGCGGCCCCAGTATCTGAGGGCCAAGATCTCGCTGGAGATGAGCGACGAGAAGACCCGCGCGGCGGTCGAGCAGGTGCTGCCGCGTGTCCTCGATGCCTTCCAGGTCTATCTGCGGGAGTTGCGTTCCACCGATCTCGAGGGGTCGGCTGGCATCTATCGGCTGAAGGAGGAGCTGGTGCGCCGGGTCAATCTCGCCATTCACCCGGCGGAGATCAACGCCGTCGTCTTCAAAGAGATCATCGTTCAGTAGGAGCCGAGATGGCGGGCGACGACGACATCGATCAGGACGCCCTCGCCGCCGAATGGGGCGTCAGTCTCGACGACGAGGAGGGGGCGAGCGGCGACGACGCGATGGCGGACAAGTGGGCCGCCATGATCGACGAGGAGGAGCCGGAAGCGGTCGCCTCGGCGGGGACCGAGCGAGTTCTCAACCAGGAGGAAATCGACAGTCTGCTGGGCTTCAACGTCGAGGGCATGAACCGCGACGTGAGGAACGGCATCCGGGCGATCATCAATTCGACGATCGTCTCGTATGAACGGCTGCCGATGCTGGAGATCGTCTTCGACCGCCTCGTGCGGCTGCTGACGACCAGCCTGCGCAACTTCACCTCGGACAATGTCGAGGTGGCGCTCGAGGGGTTGTCCTCGGTCCGGTTCGGCGACTATCTCAACTCCATTCCGTTGCCGGCGATCCTCGCCGTGTTCAAGGCCGAGGAATGGGACAATTACGGCCTGGTGACGGTCGGCTCCAATCTGATCTACTCGATGGTGGACGTGCTGCTCGGCGGCGGCCGCGGCTCGATGCGCCTCAGGATCGAGGGGCGGCCCTACACGACCATCGAGATGAACCTGATCCGCAGGATGATCGAGGTGGTGCTGGGCGACGCCGATCTGGCGTTTGCGCCGCTGTCGCCGGTGCACTTCAACGTCGAGCGGCTCGAGACCAATCCGCGCTTTGCGGCGATCGCCAGACCTGCCAACGCGGCGATCCTGGTGAAGCTGCGGATCGACATGGAGGATCGCGGCGGCAACATCGAGATCCTGCTGCCCTATGCGACGATCGAACCGATCCGCGAGCTTCTGCTGCAGATGTTCATGGGCGAGAAGTTCGGTCGCGATCCGATCTGGGAGGGGCATCTGGCCAGCGAGCTGTGGTCGGCCACGGTCGAGCTCGATGCGGTGCTTTTCGAGCAGGAAATGCCACTCCGCAAGGTGATGGACTTCAAGGTCGGGGACACCCTGGCGCTCGACCGCCGGACGAGCGATCCGATCATCCTCAGATGCGGTGAGACGGTACTGACGGAAGGAAAGGCGGGGCGGGTCGGCGACAAGGTTGCGGTCCGGATCACCAGCCGGCTGCGCCGGCCGAAGATGACCTATGCAGCGTTCGAGAAGGCCGACAGAATGGCCGTGGAGGGCACGTGAGCGGTTCATATCTGGGATTGATGATCGAGGGGCTCGTCGCCATCCTGCTCGTCGTGACAATCAGCTACTGCGTCGTGTTGAACCGGCGGCTGAAGCGACTGCGTACCGACGAGGCCTCGCTCCGGGCGACGATCATCGAGCTGGTCCACGCCACCGAGATCGCCGAGAAGACGATTGCCGGATTCCGCGAGACGGCGGCGGAGTGCGACCGGAATCTCGCCAGCAAGCTGCGCCAGGCGGACCGCTTCAGCCGATCGATCGAGAAGCAGGTGGAGCTGGGCGGCAAGGTGCTCAACCGGCTGTCGCGGATCAGCGAGCTCGCCCGGACCCATGGGCTGGTCGAGCGCGCCGAAGCATCCGCGGTACCGGCACGAGCGACCGATCCTGCCGACCAGCGGCAGGACGCCGTGGCGCAGGCCGCCGGCCGGGCCGCTGCTGCGGTCGGCGAGGCGGTCAGGGGGCAGGCCGGTGAGGTCCGCACGATATCGCATCCCGATCAGTTGCGGCAGCGGGTTGGGATGGTGGCCGACCGCGGTGGCAGGGCGGCATGAAGGACATCCGTCTCCTGCCGATCGTCACGGTTGCGGTCGCGGCGTTGCTGATGCTGAAGGGAGTCGGGTTGCTGCTTGGCAGTGCGGGCGTGATGTCCGGGATCGCGCCGGCCGCGGCGCAGCAGGACGCCCCGCAGACGCCGCCGGGCGACACTGCGGCGGCATCGTCGGCCGAAGCCGGGCAGACCGAAGCCGGTTCAACTCCGGTCGAGCTCGAGAAGTCGATGCTGGAGAAGATGTTCGGCGGCGACAGCCGGTCACGCGAGGCCGTCTACGAGAGCCTCGGCGAGCGCCGCGAAGAACTCGAGGCCTGGGCGCGTGAGCTGGACCTGCGCGAAGGGCTGCTGAAGGCGGCCGAGCAGCGGGTCGAGCAACGGATTGCCGAGCTGAAGGCGCTGGAAGCGCGGGTGACGCGCGCCGACGAGGAGCGCCGGGCCGAGGACGAGAGGCGGATCAAGGCACTTGTCGCGATGTATGCCGAGATGAAGCCCAAGGATGCCGCGCGCATCTTCAACGGCCTCGAGCTGCCGATCCTCGTGCAGGTGGCAAGCCTGATGAATCCGCGGCAGCTGTCCGGAGTTGTCGCCGCGATGGACCCGGTGGCCGCCCAGCGGCTGACGATCGAATTGTCGCGCCAGTCGCCGGATCCGATCGCGGCTCCTCAGGAGGGCGGCGAGCTTCCACAGATCGTCGGCTCGCGGCCGGCCGAATAGCGCCGTCGCTTAAGCCGGCATTTACCCCGACCTTCCTATTGTCTCCCGGGAGCAGGATGCGGCCCGTGTCGAACCGCCGTTCGGCGGCGGCGTTGCGGAGACGACATGGCGGAAGGATATCGCGAGGATGTTGGGCACCGGCGCCCGATTCTGCTCCGATGCCGCGTGTCCTGGCTGCCGGTCATGCTGCTCATGGCGCTCGTCTGGCTGTCGCTCGCGGCCACGGCACGGGCACAGGCACCCGCCCTTCTCGAGGTGGATTCGAGCCGCGGCTTCGCCCGCTTGGTGTTGGTGTTCGAGGACCGGCTTCCGCAGTACCAGCTCAACAGCTCGACGGGGGTCTTGGTCGTCAGCTTCCAGGAACCCGTTGCCCCGGACGTCTCGCGTCTGCCGCAACGCCTTCCCCAGTTCGTCTCGGCCGCTCGTACCGATCCCGATCGACGGGCGCTGCGGCTCGCCTTTGCGAGGCACGTGTCCGTCAATGCGATGGAGGCCGGCGAAAAGCTGTTCATCGACCTCCTGCCAGACAGCTGGGTGGGCGCAGCGCCGGGGCTGCCGCCCGAGGTCGTCGCCGAACTTGCACGCCGCGCGCAGGAGGCCGAAGCGCGGCGGCGCCAGAAGGAGATCCTCGAGCAATACCGCAACTCCAAGCCGGTCGAGCTGCGCATCGCCGGTCTGCCGACCTTCACCCGCTTCGTCTTTGTCTGGGATTCAGTGCCGAACGCCCGCATCGAGCGTTCGGCGACCCGGGTGAGGCTGCAGTTCGACCGGGGCGCGCGGATTGATCTGGCTGGCTACGAGTCGCGGCTGCCTGCCTATGTGTACGGCATCAGCTCCTCGCTGTCGGAGGAGGGGCTGGAGATCGTTTTCGAGGTCGACCCGCAGGCTCCGGTGCGGGGCTTCCGGGAAGATTCGACCTATGTGGTCGACATCACCATGCCGGACGTTGCGGCGGGCACCTTCGGCGGCGCTCTGCAGCCGCTCGAGGAGATCAGGGTGGAGCCCGCGACCGATTCCGGTGCACCGCGGACCGTGCCGGACAGGATCACCGGCAAGCACGATCCTCGCAAGGAGTACGCCGACACCGAGGCCGAGGGATTGCCGGCGCGGTCTGACCAGTCCGGGCCGCCCGCTGTTGCCGCCCAGCTTCCCGAGGTGGCGCCGGACCAGGCGGAGGTGTCACCGTCGGCAACGGCAGACGCCGCCGCGGATGCGGAGCCGGTCGTTCCGGAGGATTTCGACGGGGATGTCGTGCGTGCCGAGGCCCGGCGCTTCGGCACCAGCATCCGATTGGCGTTGCCGTTCAGCGTTCCGACGAACGCTGCGGTGTTCGAGCGGGCGGGCGCGCTGTGGGCGGTATTCGATACAGCGACGATGATCGACGTGCAGCTGCTGCGGGAGAATCTCGTCGGCATTGCCCGGCGGGTGGAGTCCTGGCGGGACGGTCCGGTTTCGGTCCTGCGTCTCGACCTCGCGGCGCCGATGACGAGTTCGGTGGCCACCGAGGAGACGACATGGCTGATCACGCTCGGCGACTCGCTGCTGGAGCCGACCCTGCCGATGGAACTGCACCGGGCGAGCGATGAGACTGGCAATGCCGAGGTCAGGATCGCGTTTGCAGGAGCGTCCGGCCCCTTCCGCCTGCGCGACAGGGACACGGGCGACAGCATTCTGATCGCGACCGGACCTGCCCCGGCGCGAAACCTGGTCAAGCCATTCCAGTTCGTCGAGTTCACGGCGTTGCAGTCGGTTCACGGCGTGGCGATCAGCCCGAAGGTGGACGACCTTGCGCTCGAAATCGACGCCGAGGAAGTGCGCGTCAGGCGCCCGTCGCGGGGACTCGCGCTGTCGGAGTATTCCCGTTCCTACGCGCCGCACGTGGCCGCAGATTCAGACGACGGACGTCCGGGCTTCGTCAATGTGCTCGACGGCGCCCTCGATCCGGGCGCCGTCTACAAGATCCTCTCGAAGGCCCAACGCGAGGCAGCGGCTGCGCCCGAGATCGAACGCACCCGAGCGCGGATGCGGCTGGCGCGGGCGTTGCTGGCGTCGGATCTGGGCGCCGAGGCGATCGGCCAGCTGACGCTGGTCGCACAGGATGATCCGGCGATGCAGCGCGAGCCGTCCTTTCATGCGCTGCGCGGCATCGGGATGGTGATGCTCGGCCGGTCCGACGAAGCCATTCGAGACTTCAATACGTTCGGACTCGGTCAGAGCTCGGACATCGCCCTGTGGAGAGGGTTGGCCGAGGTCGAGCGCGGCAACTGGCAGGCGGCCCACGAGGCGTTCATGGCAGGGAATCCGGCGCTGCCGAGTTATGCCCGCGACCGGCAGCGCCAGTTCCGGATCGGTGCCGTCCGCGCCGCGCTGGGTGTCGGCGATATCGCCACGGCGACGATCCGCCTAGCGGAACTGAGCGCCGGTGCGGAAACCGGTGATCTCGAACTGAACCTTCTGCAGGCGCGTCTGGCCGCGGCGCTGGGGCAGACGGAGATCGCGCTGCAGACGTTTGACGCGGTCGCAGCGGGCGACAGCCGGAAGCTGGCCGCCGAGGCGCAGCTGTTGAAGGCGGAATTGCAGCGCGCGTCCGTGGAGCAAGGCGACACAGAGGCGATGATCCGCGATCTGGAAAGGCTGGCGATGAGCTGGCGCGGCGACGAGATCGAATTGCGGGCGCTGCGGTTGCTGGCGAACCTGCATGCGGAGCGGGGGGAATACTACCGCGCCTTCGAGCTGATGAAGTCCGCAACGCTGGCCAATTCGGAGTCGCCTACGACCCGGGCCCTGCAGGACGAGATGAATCTCGTGTTCCAGGACCTGTTCCTCGGTCCTCAGGCCGCACGGTTGGCGCCCATCGACGCGCTGGCGCTCTACTACGACTTCCGGGAGCTGACGCCGATCGGTGCCAAGGGCGACGAGATCATCCGCGCCCTGGCGAACCGCATGATCGAAGTCGATCTGCTCAATCAGGCCGCCGATCTTCTCGCCTACCAGGTCGACCACCGTCTGCGCGGGGCGGCGCGCGCGCAGGTCGCAGCCCGTCTCGCCTGGGTGCTGCTCATGAACCATCGACCGACGGAGGCGCTCAACGTGCTGGCACGCACCCGGCAGGCCGTCCTGCCGCGCACCATCCTGCATCAGCGCATCTTGCTGGAGGCGCGTGCCATGGCGGAGACCGGACGCACCGAACTTGCCCTCGATCTGCTGTCATCGATCGAGGGCGAGGACGTCGATGCTGCCCGGGCCGACGTGCTGTGGAAGGCGGAAATGTGGCAGCCCGCCGCCGAAGCATTCGAGCGGCTGCTGGACGATGCGTGGTCAACGCCGCAGCCCCTCGATGCCGAGCAGCGCACCCAGGTTCTCCGCGCCGCGATCGGCTATGCGCTGGCCAAGGATCAGCTCGGTCTCGACCGGTTCCGCACGAAGTTTCTGGCGAAGATGGCCGAGAGTCCGGACGCTCACGCCTTCGAGGTTCTGACGCAGCCGCTGACAGCCGATGCCACCGAATTCGCGGAACTGGTGCGCAAGGTGGCCGCGGTCGACACCCTGACGGCCTTTCTGGAAGCCTATCGCAAGCGTTACGAGGCCGCCGAGACGGACCCCGACGCGCCGCAAAGCTGACGGCGATCGCTCATGCCGTCTGGATGGCGATGCCGCGCTCCTCGAACAGCTGCTGAAGCTCGCCAGCCTGGAACATCTCGCGGACGATATCGCAACCGCCGATGAACTCGCCCTTCACGTAGAGCTGCGGGATCGTCGGCCAGTTCGAGTAGTCCTTGATGCCCTGGCGCAGCTCCGGATCGTCAAGCACGTTGATGCCCTTGTAGGGTACGCCGACGTAATCGAGGATCTGGACCACCTGGCCGGAGAAGCCGCACTGCGGGAAGGTCGGCGTTCCCTTCATGAACAGCACGACAGGGTTTTCCTTGACCTCGGCATCTATGCGTTCGCGTATGCTGGTCATGTCATCGTCCTTTCGTTGTGGCAGGAGGGCCGCCGTTGCGGTGCGCGATCCGGGGCCGTCTGATCGTCTGGAGGAGTCCTCAGGAGTCGGGAGCGCTGGTCTGCAAGGCAAGCGCATGCAGCGCCCCGCCCATCGAGCCGCGCAGCGCCTCGTAGACCATCTGATGCTGCTGCACGCGGGACTTTCCTCGGAACTGCTCGGAGACGACGGTCGCCGCATAGTGGTCGCCATCGCCGGCCAGATCCCGGATCGTTACCTGCGCATCCGGAATGTGGCTGCGTATCAGGTGTTCGATCTCGCGTGCATCCATCGGCATGAGTCGCCCCAGCGTCCGTTGTTCACCCGACCGTCTCACCTGCCATATAGGCCGGGAACCACCGCTCATGGCAAGAGCGCAGCACATCCAGATAGATTGGGTCGTGGCCGGCCAAGGTCAACGCGTCGCCGCCGGTGGTGCCGAGCTGCAGGAGCGGGACGCCTAGCTGGGCCGCCTGCTCGCGGATTCCCTCGAGCGCGCCGGCGGCGGCGGCGATTACATAGCGTGCCTGGTCCTCACCGAACAGGAAGGCATGCTCGGGAATCCCCTCGGCCATGGCGTAGATCGCCGCGCCGCGATTACCCGCGAGCGCCATCTCGGCCAGCGCCACCACCAGACCGCCGTCCGAGCAGTCGTGGACGGCAGTGACGCGCCCCTCGGCGATCAGTCGGCGCACGAAATCGCCGTTGCGCCGCTCGGCGGCGAGATCGACCGGCGGCGGCGGGCCGTCCTCGCGGCCGAGAACTTCGCGCAGGTAGATCGACTGGCCAAGATGCCCCGCCGTCGTGCCGACGAGCAGGATCGTCTCGCCGTCGGCCTTGAAGCCGATCGAGGCAGAACGCTCGAAATCCGCGAGCAGCCCGACGCCGCCGATCGCCGGCGTCGGCAGGATCGCGGTGCCGGAGGTCTCATTGTAGAGCGAGACATTGCCCGAAACGACCGGGAAGTCTAGCGCCGCACAGGCTTCGGCCATGCCCGAGATGCAGCCGACCAGCTGGCCCATGATCTCGGGCCGCTCGGGGCTGCCGAAGTTGAGGCAGTCGGTGATGGCCAGCGGCGTGGCGCCGACCGCGGTGAGGTTGCGCCAGGCCTCCGCGACCGCCTGCTTGCCGCCCTCGAAGGGATCGGCCTCGCAGTAGCGCGGAGTGACGTCGAGGGTAAGCGCCAGCCCCTTGGGCCCATCCTCGATCCGCACGACGGCGGCATCGCCGCCCGGGCGCTGGTGTGTGTTGCCGAGAATCAGGTGATCGTATTGCTCCCACACCCAGCGCCGAGAGCAGAGATCGGGGCAGCCGACCAGCTTGAGCACGGCCTCGGGAAGCGAGTTCGGCGCCGGAATGGTGTCCGGATCGAGCGGCGCTGAGGGCGGAGTCGGCAGCCATGGCCGGTCGTAGACCGGGGCCATGTCGCCCAGCTCCATGATCGGCAGGTTGGCCATGACCTCGCCGTGGTGGGTGACGACGAAGCGGCGGGTGTCGGTGGTGTGGCCGATGATCGCGAAATCGAGGTCCCACTTCTCGAAAATCCGTCTGGCGACGGCTTCCTTGCCGGGGCGCAGAACCATCAGCATGCGCTCCTGGCTCTCCGACAGCATCATCTCGTAGGCGCTCATCCCGCGTTCGCGGCACGGAACATTGTCGAGGTCGAGCTCGATGCCGAGGCCACCCTTGGCACCCATCTCGACCGCGGAACAGGTAAGGCCGGCCGCGCCCATGTCCTGGATGGCGATCACCGCGTCGGTCGCCATCAGCTCGAGGCAGGCTTCCAGCAGGAGCTTCTCCGAGAACGGGTCGCCGACCTGCACGGTCGGGCGCTTCGCCTCGGCATCCTCGCCGAACTCGGCCGATGCCATGGTGGCGCCGTGGATACCGTCGCGGCCGGTCTTGGAGCCGAGATAGACGATCGGATTGCCGACGCCGGTGGCGGCCGCATAGAAGATCGAGTCGGTGCGGGCGATGCCCACAGCGAAGGCGTTGACGAGGATGTTGCCGTTGTAGCGGGGATGGAAATTGACCTCGCCGCCGACGGTCGGAACGCCGAAGGAATTGCCGTAACCGCCGATGCCGGCGACGACCCCGGCGACCAGATGGCGGGTGCGGGGATGCGCCGGATCGCCGAATCTGAGCGCGTTGAGGGCAGCGATCGGTCGCGCACCCATGGTGAAGACATCGCGCAGGATGCCGCCGACCCCGGTCGCCGCGCCCTGGTAGGGCTCGATGAAGGAGGGGTGGTTGTGGCTCTCCATCTTGAAGACCACGGCCAGCCCGTCGCCGATGTCGACCACGCCCGCGTTCTCGCCGGGGCCCTGGATCACCTGCGGACCTGTCGTCGGCAGTCTCCTCAGCCAGATCTTGGAGGACTTGTAGGAACAGTGCTCGTTCCACATGGCCGAGAAGATGCCGAGCTCCGTGAATGTCGGCTCGCGACCGATCAGGTCGAGAATGCGCTGGTACTCGTCGGGCTTGAGGCCGTGCTCTGCGACGAGTTCCGGGGTGATGCGGATGTCGTTGGGGATCGTCATGCTACCGATGGGTCCGGGTTCGCGCCGAGGCCGGCGATACAGCACCGCGCACGGAAAATCACCGAAAAAAGGCGAAACGGCGGGTCGCTCAGCCGAACCGGTCGTAGGCCGCGACCTCGCTGTCGAGCAGCGCCCGCAGCTTGGTGAATCCGCCGGCCAGTGCCTCGCGGGGTGGACTGGAGAAGCCGATCCGCACCCGGTGGAAGCTGCATTCGGTGCGCACGGCCTTGAATTCGTCCTCGTCGTCGATGAGGACTCCCTCGTTGGCGGCGGCCTGCTTGAATGTCGCCGACAGCCACGGCTCGGGCAGCTTCATCCAGACGAACGGGGCACGCGGGTGGGAGGCGACGTCGAAGCCGCCGAAGATCTCGCTTGCCATTGCCGCGCGCGCCTCGATCTCCGCGCATACCCTCGCGCGGATGGCGGCGGCCTCGCCGGACAGGACGAGACGGGCAGCAAGTTCGGCGAGGAGGAACGGCTTGCCGCCGGAAATCATCCGGTAGGTGGTCAGGACGCGCGAGGCCAGGTTGGGCGGGCAGGCGACCCAGCCGCCGCGGAAGCCGGCGGCGACCGCCTTGGACAGCCCGCCGACGTGGAAGGTCCGCTCCGGAGCCAGCGCGGCGAAGGACAGGGGGTGCTCGTCGAGCAACGCGGCATAGATTGCATCCTCGATCAGCCAGACATTGTAGCGCCGGGCGATCCCGACGATCTCGCGCCGGCGGGCCTCCGGCATCGTCACCAGGGTGGGATTGTGCAGGCACGGCATCATGAAGATGGCCTTGGGATGCATCTGCGCACAAAGCCGGTCGAAATCCGCCGGATCGACACCCTCGGCATCGGTCTCGACGGCGACTGAACGCCGGCCGATGAGTTCGACGCTGCGCGCGACGTGGGAATAGGTGAGATGCTCGAACACGATACGGTCGCCGGGCCCGGCGATTGCGGCGACGATCGCCAGGATGGCGGCATGGACGCCGAGCGTCGGGACGATCGTCGCCGCCTCGGGTTGCCAGTCGGCCGTGGCGAGCCATCGCTGGCCGGCCTCCAGCCAGTTGGATGGAATGCGTCGGGTGTAGCCGACGATCTCGGCGGGGTGATCGCGGGCGATCTCGGCAGCGAGCCGGCCGAATACCAGCGACTGGCCGACATCCGGGGCCGCCGTGCTGTCGAGCATCAGCTTGTCGGACGTGACGAAGTGCGGGCGCGAGCCTTCGAATGTCCCGGTCTGCGTCGCGCTGTCGCCGGGTGAGACGTCCTTGCCACGCACGAAGGTCCCGCGTCCGATCTCGCCGCTGACCAGACCGCGCTCGCGCAGCACGGAATAGGCGCGCCCGACAGTGCCGATCGTTACGCCGAGGTCGAAGGCAAGGTTGCGCTGCGGCGGCAGTCTGGCGCCGGGCTGCAGGAGGCCGGCGCCGATGTCGGCCTCGATCCTGTCGGCGAGGCGCAGATAGATCGGGCCACGTCCGTCAGTGATGTCCGGCAACCAATTTGTCATGGTGACAATTATCTATATTGATTGAGCGTTCGAGTCAATGCGATAGGAGCAATCGAAGCACTCTCACGGCTTAAGGGTGTGAATGTAGGTTCCAAGGCAATATGTCATGGGTGCAATTGCAGCAATCCCCGAAGCAGTCACGCAGACCCTGAGGTCGGTCGACAGAGCGTTCAAAAACTCCGTCGCCGTCATGATTGCCGGCGTCTCCTGGCTCGAAAGGCAACTCGAGCGACGCCGCAGCCGCATCGCGCTGATGGAGCTGTCCGACGAACTGCTCAAGGATATCGGCCTGTCGCGCGCCGATGCCCATCGCGAGGCTGCCCGTCCATTCTGGGATTGAATCCGAAGCGGGTAGGAACAATCGGTTCGATTCCCGCCGAATTGGCTTTGCCCCGGGGCGATCCACAATCGG
Organism: Tepidamorphus gemmatus; assembly: GCF_004346195.1. NCBI lineage: Bacteria > Pseudomonadati > Pseudomonadota > Alphaproteobacteria > Hyphomicrobiales > Tepidamorphaceae > Tepidamorphus > Tepidamorphus gemmatus. Next base: position 70,528 of record NZ_SMAK01000011.1, read on the forward strand.
TGCGAGACCCGTCGTCCCGGCTATGGGGAAGCGAAGAGGCTGGATCGGGGCGCAAGCCGCTGGCCGATGGGGCCTGCCGATCCCGGATCGGCTTCGCCGTCCAGGATGACGGATGTCAGGGGGCGTCAGTCGCCACTCGGCGCCTGCGGGATCGCGACCGGGGCTGACAGGTGTTGATGCTGCGACCGTACGGCAGCGCCCGACCCGGTAACCCGGCCGGTAATCGCGGCAGGACAACCCCAAACGGTACCGGATGATGGCAGCCACCACGCCAAGCCAGCGGATCACGCTGCCGGAGTGCGCAACCCGCCAGTCAGGCTGCCGGCTCCAGTGCCGCGACCATGCTCTCGAACAGGCCGAGGCCGTCTGACGAGCCCTGGGCGGGTTCGATGGCGTCCTCGGGATGGGGCATCATGCCCAGCACGTTGCCGCGTTCGTTGATGATGCCGGCGATGTTGCCGATCGAGCCGTTCGGATTGGCCTCGGGCAGGACTTCGCCCGCTGCGGTGGCGTAGCGAAAGACGACCCGGCCCTCGCCGTCGAGCCGGGCGATGGTATCGGCATCGGCGAAGTAGTTGCCGTCGCCATGCGCGACCGGTACCCGGATGGTCTGGCCCTCGCAGTAGGCGCCGGTGAAGCGTGTAGCGGCCGTCTCGACGCGCAGATGCACGTCGCGGCAGAGGAACTTCAGATGCGCATTGCGCATCAGGGCGCCGGGCAGCAGGCCGCTCTCGGTCAATACCTGGAAGCCGTTGCAGACCCCAAGCACCATCGTGCCGGCGTTAGCTCTGGCGACGACGTCGCGCATGATCGGCGAGCGGGCGGCGATTGCTCCGCAGCGCAGATAGTCGCCGTAGGAGAAGCCGCCCGGAATGACCACCAGGTCGACCGCGGGCAGGGTGGTCTCCTTGTGCCAGACGATCACCGGCTCGACGCCACTCGCGCGCTTCAGCGCGCGCGCCATGTCGCGCTCGCGATTGATGCCGGGGAACAGGACGATGGCGGATCGCATGGGGACCGGTCGAATCTTCAGACCAGCTCGACGGAGTAGTTCTCGATCACGGTGTTGGCGAGCAGCTTCTCGCACATCGCCTCGACCTCGGCCTGAGCGGCGACGCGGTCGGTCGTGGCGAGTTCGAGTTCGATCAACTTGCCCTGGCGGACATCCTCGACGCCCGAGAAGCCGAGCGAGCCGAGCGCATGCTGGATCGCCTTGCCCTGCGGATCGAGAACGCCGTTCTTCAGCGTGATGGTGACGCGCGCCTTCATGACAGGCCCGCCTACTGGACCAGCACCGGACCGCGCGGCACGTTAGGCTCGTTGCCGATCATGATGCCGAGCCTGCGGGCGACTTCCTGATAGGCCTCGACGAGGCCGCCCATGTCGCGGCGGAAGCGGTCCTTGTCGAGCTTGTCGCCAGACTGGATGTCCCACAGCCGGCAGGAATCCGGACTGATCTCGTCGGCCAGGATGATGCGCATCATCTCGCCCTCGTAAAGCCGGCCGAACTCCACCTTGAAATCGACGAGGCGGATGCCTACACCGAGGAACAGGCCGGTCAGGAAGTCGTTGATCCTGAGGGCCAGCGCCATGATGTCGTCGATCTCCTGAGGGCTCGCCCATCCGAAGGCAGTCACGTGCTCCTCGGAAACCATCGGATCGCCGAGCTCATCGTTCTTGTAATAGAACTCGATGATCGAGCGCGGCAGCTGAGTGCCCTCTTCCATGCCGAGCCGCTGCGCCAGCGAGCCGGCGGCGACGTTCCGGACGACCACCTCGAGCGGGATGATCTCAACCTCGCGAATCAGTTGCTCACGCATGTTCAGGCGGCGGATGAAGTGCGTGGGCACCCCGATGTCATTGAGATGCTGGAAAATGAACTCGGAGATGCGGTTGTTGAGCACGCCCTTGCCCTCGATCTGGGCGTGCTTCTTCTTGTTGAACGCTGTGGCGTCGTCCTTGAAGTGCTGAACGAGCGTTCCCGGCTCGGGGCCCTCGTAAAGGATCTTGGCCTTGCCCTCGTAGACTCTGCGGCGGCGGTTCATTCGGATCAGACCTGTCATAGGGAGAAAGCGGCGCCTCGATGAGCATGCGTCGCGTGACCGAGAATAGACGACAACACGCGATTGCGCACGATGATGCTGTCCGCACGGGAAAACGCGCGCAAACTATCCGATCCGTCCTGCCAACACAACGCGCCTGCGAAGGCGGCTGTCGGCGAAACCGGATGCGCATCGGGTCCATGCCGGCGACTGTTGATTTGGTGATCCGCGCCGGGTATGCAAGCCGCGATCGCCATGCCGCGCGACTACGCCGGCGCGCGGCGCGCCTGCCACGAGGAATCGTACCATGTCCGAGTTCGAACAGCGCAGGAAGGGCTTCGAGGAGAAGTTCGCGCATGACGAGGAACTGCGCTTCAAGGCCAATGCCCGCCGCAATCGCCTGCTCGGCATGTGGGCGGCCCAGAAGATGGGTCTGAGCGGCGATGCCGCGGAAGCCTATGCCAAGGAAGTCGTCATGGCCGATTTCGAGGAGGCCGGCGACGAGGACGTGTTCCGCAAGATCCGCAAGGATTTCGATGCGCACGGCGTCGACCAGTCCGATCATCAGATTCGGCGGACGATGGACGAACTGCTGGCGACGGCGATGGAGCAGCTGCAGCGGGAAGGCTGACCCGGGACGCCGGCGGTGCACCTTCGATTCCTGGCCGATCGGCTGCGCGCCGGCGAGACGGTGTTCTGCGGCTGGTCGGCGCTGACCGATCCGCTCGCCGCCGAGGCGATGGCCCGCACCGGTTTTGATGCCGTCTGCCTCGATATGCAGCACGGCTTTCACGACGTCCAGTCGCTGCGCGGCGGGCTGACGGGCATCGTCGCCGCCGGTGCTTCCCCTGTGCTCAGGGTTCCCTTCGGCGGACTGCCCGAGGTCGGGCGCGGCCTCGATCTCGGCTTCGAGGTGGTGATCTGCCCGATGATCGACAGCGAGAGCGACGCCATTGCCTTCGCGCGCGCCGCCAAGTATCCGCCTCTCGGCGGGCGCAGTTGGGGGCCGGCGCGGGCGATGATGCTGACCGGCAGCAGCAAGGAAGCCTTCCTGCAGACAGCCAACCGGCGGACGCTCGCCTTCGCGATGGTCGAGACCCGCGAGGCGCTCGGACAGCTCGACCGCATTCTGGCAGTGGAAGGAATCGACGGGGTGTTCGTCGGGCCCAGCGACCTGTCGATCTCGCTGGCGCAGGGGACGTCGATCGGGCCTGGTGTCGAAGGCCTGGCCGAGGCCATCAAGATGGTCGCGCAGCGCGCAGCAGCGCACGGGCGCATCGCAGGTGCCTTCGCCCAGACGCGCGAGGACGCGCTCGCCTATGCGGCGGCGGGATACCGGTTCATCGCCACCGGACCGGACCTCCAGTTGCTTGCCGCTGCCGCCGCTGACCTGATCCGCAGCCTGCGGAACCCGACCTGAGCCCGCGCCGGGCCCGCGGTCCCGGGGGCGCCGCCCTCAGGCACCGAACACGCGGGCGAAGATCGTGTCGACGTGCTTGAAGTGATAGTCGAGGTCGAACAGCGCCTCGAGCTCGGATTCCGGAATCAGCCGAATCACTTCGGGATCGTTCTTCAGGAAATCCAGGAACCGGCCCTCGCCAGCCCAGACCTTCATGGCGTTGCGCTGGACCACCCGATAGGCGTCCTCGCGGCTCATGCCGGCTTGGGTCAGCGCCAGCAGGACGCGCTGTGAGTGGACGAGGCCGCCGAGCAGATCGAGATTGCGCTGCATCCTGTCCGGATAGACCACCAGACGGTCGACGATCGAGGTCGCCCGGACCAGCGCGAAGTCGAGCGTCACCGTGGCGTCCGGGCCGATCATCCGCTCGACGGAGGAATGCGAGATGTCCCGCTCATGCCACAGCGCGACGTTCTCCAGCGCCGGCGTGACATAGGCGCGCACCATGCGGGCGAGGCCGGTGAGGTTCTCGGACAGCACGGGATTGCGCTTGTGCGGCATCGCCGACGAGCCCTTCTGTCCTGGCGAGAAGTACTCTTCCGCCTCGAGGACCTCGGTGCGCTGGAGATGGCGGATCTCGGTCGCCAGGCGTTCAAGCGAGGAGGCGACGATGCCGAGTGCGGCGAAGAAGGCTGCATGGCGGTCGCGCGGGATCACCTGCGTGGACACCGGCTCGGGCTTCAGCCCCAGTCTCGCGGCGACCCGCTCCTCGATGTCGGGGGCGACATTGGCGAATGTGCCGACGGCTCCCGACAGCGCACAGGTAGCGATTTCCTCGCGAGCAGCGACGAGCCGTGCCCGTGCGCGCTGGAACTCGGCATGGAAGCCGGCGAGCTTGACACCGAACGTTGTCGGCTCGGCGTGGATGCCGTGACTGCGGCCGATCGTCGGGGTCAGCTTGTGCTCGAAGGCGCGCCGCTTCAGCGCCGCGAGCAGGCCATCGACATCGGCGATGAGCAGGTCGCTGGCCTTGGTCAACTGCAGCGCCAAGGAGGTATCGAGTACGTCCGAGGAGGTCATGCCGAGATGCACGTAGCGCGCTTCGGGCCCGATGCATTCGGCCAGATGCGTCAGGAAGGCGATGACGTCGTGTTTCACCTCGCGCTCGATCTCCTCGATGCGCGCGACGTCGAAGACGGCGGCATCGCCCTTCTCGCGGATCGTGCGGGCGGCCTCGGGCGGCACCAGCCCGGTCTCGGCCATTGCCTCGGCGGCAGCTGCCTCGATCTCGAACCAGAGGCGGAAACGGGTTTCAGGCGCCCAGATGGAAACCATCTCCGGGCGCGAATAGCGCGGGATCATTGCTGGTCCGGGGTGCTGTGGTCGGTCAGGGTCTGTCTATCAGAGCGCGACGGCCGCCTCAACGCGGCAGGCTGCACGAAGCCATAGGCGAGTGCCAGCACCAATCCGGCAATCGGCCCGAAGGGCAGGTAGAGCCGCAGGCCGTGGGCTGCGAACAGCACCAGCGTCGCGATGCCGGTCCAGGCGAGCTGGTGGAAGCCGACCTCCGTCCAGATCGGCTGGAACCCGACCGGATAGGTCTGGCGGTAGATCAGCGAGAAGACGGCGGCGCTGGCCAGCGGTCCGAGCGAGAACAGCAGCAGCGCCATGCCGATCGCGCGGCCCTTGCGCTGCAGGCGCGGCAGCAGTGTGTCGAGGGAAATTGCCGCCAGACCGACCACGACGGCTGGCGGCAGCGCCAGGACGGCCAGCGCGATCGCGGTCCTCGGCAGGAGACCAAAGCCCCGTTGCCAGAGCCCGAGACCAACCGCAGCGAGGCCCATCAGCGCCGCCAGCCCGCTCCAGGCCAGCGCCGGGCGGATGGCCGCGCGCAGCCGCTTATGCCACCGGGGAATGCTGTCGCCCATCACGCTGCCGATCCGCCGCCGGGTGCGGCCAGGAGACGCCGCACGACCGGCTTCATCAGCAGCGGCAGGAGATAGATCGGCACCTGCGCGACGGCGAAATAGACCCAGCTCACCTCGGGGATCGCCCCGGTCAGCGCGGCCGCCATCAACGCCATGTTGCGGTTGCCGGAGGAAACGGCGACGGTGAGCGCGGTGCTGCGCCCGGCGAGTCGGAACGCGCCGAACGACAGGGTCATGACGGCGAGTGCCATTCCGAACGCGACGACCAGGCAGAACAGGATCAGCCCGGGATCGCTGACCAGCCGCGCCGCCACCCCATCCATGATCGCGACGGCGAAGGCGAACAGCAGCAGGACGTTGAGGCCGTCGAAGACGTTGCCGGAGCGCTCGATGCGCTCGCCGCCGAGCAGGCGGCGGACGACGGCTGCCACCGCCACCGAGCCGGCCAGCAGCATGGCGAGGCGGATCGCCAGATCAAGCGCCGAAATCGGCAGCATGTCGCCCAGGATGATCTGCGCGGCCGCGGGGCAGAGGATCGGCGTGGCTACCATTGCGGCGACCAGGACGGTCAGGCTGAGCGCCCCGTCGAGGTCGAGCAGGTAGGTGAAGGCCGGCGACGACATGATCGGCGGCGCGATCGCCATCAGCACGATGGCCGCCGCAATGCCGGGATCGGTCTCGACAAGCCCCGTCGCCCAGACCGCGAGCCCGACCGCGGCCGGAAGCATCAGCATCATCCAGACGACGACGAGCAGCACCAATCCGCCCGCGCGCAGCCGCGCCTTGAGCGCTCCGAGGTCGACGCGGGCGAAGGCGACCACAAGCAGCAGGAAAACGGCGTAGGGAATGGTCGGCTTCATCACCGCCGACAGCGGCGGCACCGCCATGCCGACGACGAGCGACAGCGCAACTGCCCGGGTACCCTGGGCGCCGATCCAGTCGATCGCGGCGATGACGGGGCGGATCATGCGGGCGTGGATCCCGGTCGTGGTTTGATATGGCCGGTCGAACTGGATTGGCGCGGCCGTACGCGATAGTGCTACGAAGTTCCCTCCATATGCGAACCGTTCGGACCGGAAAAGCCAGAGTGACCGCCAAAGCCGACATTGTCGTCGTGGGCGCCGGCATCGTGGGGGTGTCGGCCGCCATTCACCTCGCTCGGCGCGGCCGCCGCGTCAGGCTGCTCGACAGGCGCGAGCCGGGGGAGGAGACCTCGTACGGCAATGCCGGGGTGATCGAGGGCGGGACCTATGTGCCGATGGCGATGCCCTTCAGTCCAGCCGAGCTGATGCGATATGCCTGTAACGATCGCCCCGAGATGCGTTTCCACTGGCGCTTCCTGCCGACGATCATGCCGTGGCTGGTCAGGCTTGCGCTCAACTCGACCGAGGCGAAGCTGCGGCGCAATGGCGGGGCGGTGATGGCGCTGCTCGCCCATGCAATCGGCGAGCACAAGTCGCTGATGCGCGAGGCCGGCGCCGAGGGATTCCTGCGCGAGACCGGCTGGATACGGCTCTACCGCTCGGAGAAGGGCTATGCGGGCGGCGAACTGGAACGACGGATCGCCCGCGAGGGCGGATTCGGCTATACCGCGATGACGCGTGACGAGACGCTGGAACTGGAACCTCAGTTGACCGGCGACTTCTATCGCGCCGACCATTGGCACGATATCGCTTCGCTGAGCGATCCTGGGCGCGTGACGAAGGCTTATGCCTCGCTCCTCATGCGTTACGGAAGCGACTTCGTGCGCGGTGAGGTGCGCCGTCTGGTGCCGGTTGACGGTGGCTGGCGCGTCGAGATCGGCGACGGCGCGCTGGTTGCCGGCGAGGTGGTCGTCGCCGCCGGGCCGTGGTCGATGGACCTCCTTTGCCCGCTCGGCTACCGGCTGCCATTCGCAGTCAAGCGAGGCTATCACACCCACTATCGTCCGGCCGGCAATGCCACGCTCGGCCGGCCGGTGGTCGACAGCGCCTATGGCTACTGCATGACGCCGATGTTGCGCGGCATCCGCATCACGACCGGCGTGGAGTTCGCAGACCGCGACGCGCCGCCCACCCCGTCGCAGGTAAAGGCGGTCGAGCCCCATGCCCGTGAGCTGTTTCCCCTCGGCGAGATGGTCGATGACGAACCTTGGATGGGCCGCCGTCCGTGCTTCCCCGACACGTTGCCGGTCGTCGGCCCTGCGCCGCGCCACAGGGGATTGTGGCTCGACTTCGGGCATGCCCATCTCGGCATGACGCTCGGCCCCATCACCGGCCGGCTGCTGGCCGAGCTCATGACCGGCGAGACACCGGTGGTCGATCCGGCACCATATGCCGCGACCCGTTTCTGAGGAGGCAGTTCGGGGAGAGGCAGTGACGGTGCGTGCAGGCGGGCATGCCCCCCCCCCCGTCAATCGTCCCAGACCGGCAGCTCGGTGGTGTCCTTCGAGGTAGCGATGACGATGCGCGACTGCACGTCCGAAACCATCTCCTGGTCGAGCAGCCTGTAACGCAGGAACTCGTCATAGGCGCTCATGTCCTCGACGACGACCTTGATCAGGTAGTCGACCGCGCCCGTCACCCGCTCGCAGAACAGCACCTCCGGCCAGGTTGCCACCAGGCGGTCGAAGGCCTCCATGTTGGCCCGGCTCGGCAGCGCCAGCTTGACGAAGGCATAGGCGACGAAATCGAGCCCCAGCAGACGCCGGTCGAGCAATGCCACCGTCTGTCTGATCACGCCCGCGTCCTTCAGCCGCTTGATCCGCCGCCAGCACGGCGTCTGCGACATGCCCACCGCCTTGGCGATCTCCGCGACGGGGCGCGACGCATCGCGCTGGAGTTCGCGCAGGATCCGGATGTCTCCGGCATCGAGTGAGATTCTTGCGGATCTGGCCATTATCGGGAAACGTTCATTCCAGTTACGGCGCTTTCCTCAACACAATAGCACGAACCTTCCGATGCGTTGCGACATAATGATCCCAGGGAGCGTCGGTGCGCTCCCGGCCCATTTCCTGTCGCGACGAGGTGCCGATGACCGCAACCGCCCGCACGGTGACGCTCAACGACAAGTACGAGCTGCAGCACGGAACGGTCCATATGTCCGGCATTCAGGCGCTGGTCAGACTGCCGCTCGACCAGATCCGGCGTGATCGGGCGGCAGGGCTGAGGACCGGCGGTTTCATCTCCGGTTATCGCGGATCGCCGTTGGCCGGCTACGACCAGCAGCTTGCGCGGGCCAGGCGCCTTCTCGATGCGCATGATCTCGTCTTCCAGCCCGGCATCAACGAGGAGCTCGCGGCAACCGCCGTGTGGGGAACGCAGAAGATCCGTCTGGCCGGCACGTCGGACTATGACGGCGTGTTCGGCATCTGGTACGGCAAGGCACCAGGCGTCGACCGTGCCGGTGACGTGCTGCGCCATGCCAATGCCAGCGGCACGGCGTCGGCGGGGGGCGTGCTGGCTGTCGCCGGCGACGACCATCTGGCGAAATCATCGAGCCTGCCGGCGCAGAGTGAATTCGCCTTCATGCACGCCGAGATCCCGGTGCTCAATCCGTCCGACCTGCAGGACGTGCTCGATTTCGGGCTGTACGGGATTGCAATGTCGCGCTACAGCGGCCTGTGGACGGCGCTGATTGCGCTCGCCGACACGATGGATTCCACCGGCGTCGTCTCGGTCGACGCGAACCGGCTGACGATCCGCCGCCCGCTGGATATCCCCGACCCGCGCCGGGGCGCCGAGCTCAACCTGGCGCTGCAGCTCGCCAACCGGCTCGACACGGAGGTGCTGACCCGCGAACTGCGGCTGCCGGCGGCGCGCGCCTTCGTGCGGGCAAACGGCCTCGACCGGCAGGTGTTCGGCGCTGCACGGCCGCGCTACGGCATCGTCGTCACCGGCAAGGCTTATCGCGACCTGCGCCAGACGCTCGACCTGATGGGCATCGACGAGACGGTGGCGCAGGAGATCGGGCTCGCAGTGTTCAAGGTGGCGATGCCTTGGCCGCTCGAGCCGGAAGCGATCGGTGCCTTCGCAACCGGAGTCGAGCGCCTGATGGTGGTCGAACACAAGCGCGGCGTCATCGAGCCGCAAATCAAGGAGCTGATGTTCCACTGGCCGGCCGACCGTCGGCCGCAGATATTCGGCAAGCATGCGCCGGACGGACGGCGGCTGCTGCCGGACGTTCGCGAATGCGGCCCGGACGAGATCGCCCCGGCGCTGCTTGCCTTCCTGCCGGCGGGCGTGCATCGCCCGGCGATGAGAGAGGGGGCGGAGCGGCTCGCGGCGCGGGTGCGCTGGGCTCGGGAGAACGGCACCGATGCGAAGCGTCAGCCGTACTTCTGCTCGGGCTGCCCGCACAACGCTTCCACCATGACGCCGGAGGGCAGCCGGTCCATGCCGGGCATCGGCTGCCACGTGATGACGGAAGCGGCGGGGCGCACGACCGACGGCGTCGTGGCGATGGGCGGGGAGGGCGTTCCGTGGCTCGGTCAGTTCCCGTTCTCCAAGGATCGGCACATCTTCGCCAATCTGGGCGACGGCACCTACTACCACTCCGGCATCCTGGCGATCCGGGCTGCAGTCGCGGCAAAGGCGCCGATCACCTACAAGATCCTCTACAACGATGCCGTGGCGATGACGGGCGGACAGCCGCATGACGGACCGCTCGACGTGCCGAGGCTCCTTGCCCAGGTGGCGGCAGAAGGCGTCGAGCGCATCGTGCTCCTGTCCGAGCGGCCGCATCTTTATGCCGGTGTCCCCCTGCCGCCCGGCACGCGTGTTTGCGAGCGCGATGCGGTGATGGAGGTCCAACGCGAACTCGCCAGCTTCCCCGGCGTCTCGGTGATGGTCTACGACCAGACCTGCGCAGCCGAGAAGCGTCGCCGGCGCAAGTCCGGCACCTACGGGAATCCGGCCGTCCGGCTATTCATCAATCCCCGTGTCTGCGAAGCCTGCGGCGACTGCTCGGTGCAGTCCAACTGCATCTCGGTCGAGCCGTTGCCGACGCCATTCGGCGAGAAGCGGCGGATCAACCAGTCGAGCTGCAACAAGGATTTCTCCTGCCAGAAGGGGTTCTGTCCGTCCTTCGTCACGGTCGAGGGTGCGGAACCCCGCCGGGCGGAGGCGGTCGGCCTCGACATTGCCGCACTTGCCGCGGAACTCGGCGAGCCGGCCCGCTGGCTTCCCGACCGCCCGTTCAACCTCCTCGTTACCGGTATCGGCGGCATGGGCGTCATCACCACCTCGGCGGTGCTGGCGACGGCAGCCTTCCTCGACGGGTTAGATGCGTCGACGCTCGACATGACCGGCCTTGCCCAGAAGAACGGGCCGGTGACCTCACACGTGCGCATCGCCCGGCGCGACGTGCCGATCGAGGGGCCGAGGGTCCCAGCCGGGGCGCTGGACACGTTGATCGCAGCCGACCTGCTGGTCGCGGCCGGTGCCGAGGTGCTGGCGCTGTGTGCGCCGGACCGGACCCGCGCCGTCGTCGCCGAGCGGGTCGCTCCGACCGCCGAGTTCGTCCTTCACCAGACGCAGGGGTTCGAGGCGCGCCGGCTGCGGCGGATCGTGGCCTCGGCGGTGCGCTGCATCGACGGCGGTGATGTCGCGCATCTCGCCGAGGCAGTTCTGGGCGATGCGATCTTCGCCAACATGATGCTGGTGGGGTTTGCCTGGCAGAAGGGCCTGGTTCCGGTCGGGCGCAACGCCATCGAACAGGCGATCCGGATGAACGGGGCGGCTGTGGCGGCCAACCTCCGAGCCTTCGCGGCCGGCAGGCTGCTGGCAGATCGCCCCGAGATGTTCGCACAGCTCGCCGGGCCGGAGTCCGCACCGCAGGACATGATGCTCGACGAGCGGATCGCGTTTCTGGCCGCCGAGCTGACCGCCTATCAGGACAGCGCCTATGCGCAGCGGTTCCGCGCTGCCGTCGGGAAGATCCGTGCGGCCGAGGAGCGGGCAACCGGCGCGGCCGGCCGTCTCACCCGGACCGCGACCGAGTCGCTGTTCAGGCTGATGGCTTACAAGGACGAGTACGAGGTTGCCCGACTCTACACCTTGCCGGAATTCCGGAAGGCGCTGGAGGCACAGTTTGAGCCTGGTGGCAAGGTTTCCGTCCAGCTCGCCCCGCCGCTTCTGTCGCGGGTCGACCCGGCAACGGGGCGGCCGCGCAAGCGAACGTTCGGACCGTGGGTGTTCACGGCGTTCCGCCTGCTCGCGGCGATGAAGCGTCTGCGCGGCACCTTTGCCGATCCGTTCGGCCATACCGCCGAGCGTCGCGCCGAGCGGGCGCTGGTTGCCGAGTTCGAGGCGATCCTGACGCGCCTGGCGGCCTCGCTCGATGCCCGGTCGATCGGTCTTGCCGTCGAGATCGCCCGCGTGCCCGACGCGATCCGCGGCTACGGTCCCGTGAAGGCCGCTGCCATCGACAGGGCGCGCCGCCGCTGGGCCGATCTGATGCGGCGGTGGGAGAGTGGTGCCACGCGCGAGGTGCCGATGCTCGAGGCAGCGGAATAGCGCCGCGCGGCGCTGCCCGGCATGTCGATGACAGTGCCTCGACATGTCGGCCGATCCGGGGCAGGGTGCGGCAGCTTCCTCGCCAGCCTGGCAGGTACATGCCGAAGTACCGCTACCGCGCCCTCGATCCTTCCGGCCAGCTGGTCACTGGCGAGGCTGAGGCCGACTCGAGCCGCGACCTCTTGAGCGAGCTCGAGCGCATCGGGCACATCCCGATCGAGGCGCGCGAGGCCCGTGACGGGGCCGGCACGGCCATCCTGCGCGTGTTCCGCGCGCAGCCGAGGACCGAGGAAATCACCGAGGCCACCCGTGACCTGGCGATGCTGCTGAAGGGCGGGGTCAGTCTGCACGAGGCTCTGCAGCTGCTCGCACGCACGGGCGGCCGCTCCGTGGTGCGCGATCTGATGGCTTCGCTGCAGCGCAGCATCGCCGACGGCAAGAGCTTCGCCGAGTCGCTGGCGCAGCATCGCAACGTCTTCCCGCCGATCTATGTCAAGATGGTCGAGGTCGCCGAGGCGGCAGGCACGCTGGAGACGACGCTGGACGCCATCGCCCAGGAGCGCAGCCGCAACGAGGCGCTCAGGCGACGCCTGACCTCGGCGCTTACCTATCCGAGTTTCCTCGTGATGGCGGCGTGCGGCGTGTTCCTGTTCGTCCTGGTCGGCGTCATTCCCGAGTTCGAGCGGGCGATGTCGGGCTTCCAGGACCGCATCGATCCCTCGGCGCGAACCGTCTTCGCACTGTCGGGTTTCGTCCGCGCCAATCTCGATCTCATCCTTGGCGCCGCCGTCCTGGCGCTGATCGGCGGCCTCATGGTCTCGCGCAGCCGCTCGGCGACCGGCGCACTGCTCCGGCTGATCGGACATGTTCCCGGCATCAGGACCATCGTCCAGTATCAACAGACCGTGTTCTTCTGCTCGACCCTCGGGACGCTGCTCGGCAGCGGGGTCGACATCACCACCTCGCTGCGGCTGGTGCGCGACCTGTTCCGCGACCGCCGCGCCGCCGAAAAGGTCGACAGGCTCATTGCCGAGGTGCGCCAAGGCCACCGGCTCAGCGACGCGCTGGCCGGGCTTGACCTCCTGCCAGCCTATGTTATCCCCATCCTCAGGGTCGGCGAGGAAGCCGGAGAGCTCGACACCATGTCGCGGCGCATCGGCGGCTTCTATGAGGATCGGCTGGAGCGATCGCTGGCGCGACTGACAGCCATACTGGGTCCTTCTATACTGATCCTGGTCAGCCTGATCATCGCGTGGCTGATCATAACCATCATAACGGCGCTGCTTAGCGTGAACGAGCTTTTGTTGTGACGCTACGGACAATACGGTTTGCGGCTGCCCTCGACCGGCGGCGGGCGCGTCGCGACAGGCGCGGCGGCTTCACCCTGGTCGAGCTGCTCGTCGTGCTCGTGATCCTCAGCCTGATCATGGGGCTGGTCGGCCCCCGCGTGCTGAGCTACCTCTCGGATGCACGCGGAAAGTCCGCGCGCCTGCAGATCGAGGCCATCCAGTCTGCGCTCGATCTCTTCTATCTCGATATGGGGCGGTATCCGACGACGTCGGAAGGACTTCAGGCGCTCGTGGTTCGGGTGCCCAATGCGGACCGGTGGAACGGTCCCTATCTGAACCAGACCTCCGTCCCGCTCGATCCGTGGGGGAATCCCTACGATTACCGTTCTCCGGGGGCCAGCGGCCCGTACGAGATCACCTCTCTCGGGTCCGACGGACGCAAGGGAGGTACCGGAGATGCCTCGGACATCACCAGCACCAGATAGACGTCACGACGCCCGGGAAGGGTTCGCGCTGATCGAGATGGTGGTCGCGCTTGCGATCATCGGCCTCGTGATGGTGCTGGTGCTGCCACGTGTTGCGCGCGAGCCGGGACCGGCGGCGCTGCGGGCCAAGGCCTATACCGTCGCCGGCCTGCTGCGCGACGACCGCAACCGGGCGCTGCTCGATCGCCGCGACGTGGTCAGTCGGGTGGACCTCGGCAAACGGGTGGTCGTGTCGGGTGCGGACGGGAGTTATGTGCGCATCCCCGATTCCGTCAGCATCGATTTCCTCCAGTCCGACCAGGAGAGGGCGGCGGGCGGCGGCATCCGGTTCCGGGCGGACGGCCGCTCGTCCGGCGGTGTCCTGACACTCAGCCGCGGCCCTGTCGGCTACCGCATCAGCGTCAATTGGCTGACGGCAGCCGTCGACGTCCTGCCCGTCGCAACACAGGCCGACCGATGACCGCGCGGAGGCGACGGCGGCGGCGCGAGGAGGGCTTCCTGCTGCTCGAAACCCTGGTCGCCGTCGTCCTCATGTCGTTGCTGATGATGGTCCTGCCCGGCGGGATCGTGGTCTCCAGGCGGATGGTCGAAAAATCGCTGTCCACCGTCTCCGCCGGCCTCGTCGCCGAGGCCGTGCTGGCCGGCGAGCTTGCCCCGGAGACCCTGCAGTTCGGCACCAGGAGCGGGATAGTGGACGGCTACGAGTGGATGGCGCAGGTCAGGCCGAGGGCCGGTCTGGTGCCATCGCGCCGTGACGAGGGGGAGAGGCAGGCGCAGCGGCAAGCGGACTGGACCCCCTACGATGTCACGGTTGAGGTGCGTGCGCCGGACGGCACGACGATCGCCGTCGACACGCTGCGGATCGGGTCGGCACGGCAATGAGCCGGCCGTGGTATCGTCCGCGTCGGGACCGAGCCGCGGGTTTCGTGCTGATGGAGGCACTCGCCGCGCTGGCGCTCGGTGCGCTGGTGCTGATGGCGGTGCCGCTCGTCGCCGGGCTGATGCTGCGCAACTGGCAGAAGACGACGCTGGACAGCGACAGGCTGGAGACCGTCGCGGCCGGGATGCGGGTGCTCAGGCGTGACGTGACCGCCATGCGGCGGGAGTTCTGGGGCAGACGGCATGGCGCGACCTACGCGTTCGCCGGGGGGCCGGAGTCGCTTGCCATCGTGGTCGGCGGCGACGGTGCGTCGCCCGGGCCGGGGCGCGGCATGGTCGTCTATTCGGTGCGCCCCGATGCGGGCGGATCCGTCCTGCAGCGGGCGGCGGCGCCGCTCGCGCCGGATGCCAGGCAATTCGATCTCGCAGCGCTGCGCGATCCGGTGGTACTGCTGCGCGGTCCGTGGCGCTACCAGTTCCGCTATGGCAGACTGGAGGGGCCGCGTCTGGAATGGACCACGACCTGGGCGCTGCCGACTGCCTTGCCGGACGCGATCCGCCTCGATGTCGTCGATCAGGACACGGGTATCCGGGTGCTGCCGCCGCTGATCCTGCGCCCGGCGGCCGAAACCGAACCCGGGTGTCTGGACGAGAGGGCCGGTCCATGCGGCGGATGACCGGCGAGCGCGGATACATCTCCGTCGTGGTGCTGATGGTCGCCGGCCTGCTGGCGGCTCTCGTGGCGGCGACGATGCAGGTGTCGCGGCCGACCGCCGCCTATGCACGGCTGAATGTCGACGAGCTTCAGGCCGACGCGCTGCTGCGGGGCGGCGTCGCGGCGGCCGCCTACAGCCTGTTCGTCGGGCGGCTCGATCCGGCCCAGCTGGCGGGCACCGTTGTCACGTTCGCGACCGGGGCGGTGCGGCTGTCCGCGCGCACGGAGCGGGGCCGGATCGACCTGAACGGATCGCCGCCAGTGCTGCTCGCCGGGCTCTACCGGGCCGTCAACGGACGCGGCATGAGTGCGCAGCAGTTCGCCGCCCGGGTGGCGGACTGGCGCGATGCCAACGGGCAACCTGGGCCGAATGGCGCCGAACGGCCGCAATACCGCGAGGCAGGGCTCGCCTACGGTCCGCGCAACGGTCCCTTCCAGTCGGTGGAGGAGCTGATGCTGGTGCTCGGCATGACCGCCGAGGACTACGCCAGGCTCAGCCCGCATTTGACGATCTTCAATCCGGAGGGGACGATAGATCCGATGAGCGCATCGATTCCCGTGCTGTCTTCGGTGCCCGGGATGGATGCGCGTCAAGCGCAGGAGCTGGTCGCGGCATTGCGCGCCGAGGCGCCGGAGCGGCGGGCGCAGAACCGCCAGCTGCAGCGCTTCTCGCGGTTCCTGTCCGTCGAGGACGCGCAGGTTTTCAGGATCACTGCCGAGGCCAGGCTGCTTGGCGGCTTCACCCGGACCGCGGAGGCGGTGATCGTGCAGACGGACACTCCGCAGCTGTTCGATGTGCTCGCCTGGGTCGACGAGCCGGCTGGAGAGGGACGTTGAGGCGGGCCGCTGCCGCTTGCCGAGGGATGGGCGTGGCGTTGCCGGCCGCAGGAGCCTATATGCTGTCGGTTGCGACGACCACCGGGAGCGCGCGATGAATGCTGTCAGCCGGTTGCTCGGATGGTGGGTCGGGGAGCTCGCCCGAGCCGTCGAGCCGCTGGTCGTCCGCTTCGGGCGGCCGGCCGGCTTCGTCGTCGTGGATACCGCAGGCCGGTATCAGGCGTGGCGGGTCAGCGGCCGCGAACCGGTGTTGCTCGGCACCGCCGACGCTGCCGACCTTGCCGCCACCGATTGGGTGAAGAAACTGAAGTCGCGGTCGTTCGAGCTGCGTCTCGAGGCGGGACAGGTCCTCGACCGGACCCTCAGTCTCCCGGCTGCCGGCAGGCAGTATGTCGAGGCGATCCTGCGCCATCAGATCGAGCGGCTGACCCCCTGGGCCGCCGACCGTGTCGTCTTCGACTACGAGATCGTCGAGGATGCAGCGTCCGCGACCGACGACCAGATGCGGATACGACTCGTCGCCACCGCACGGGAGCGCGTTGCGGCGGCGCTGGCGCCGCTGGAGGCGTTGGGACTCAGCCCGCGCGCGGTCGGTACCGCAGCCGATCCGCTGGGCCTGGCGACGAGCATCGACCTGCAGGATTCCAGCAAGACCCGGCGCCGTGACGTGCTTCGTCGGAAGGTGGGGATCGCGCTTGCCGCCTTTGCGGCACTGGTGGTTGTGGCGGGTGGCGTACAGAGCTGGATCGTCTACGATCTCACGAAGCGTAGCGAGGCGCTCGACGCGGCGATCGAGATGCGCCGCTCTGTCATCGCCGAGGCGGTGGCACGCGCCGGCGCGTCAGCGAGCCACCAGCAGCTCGCCGCGCGCAAGGCCTCCGCATTGCCGATGGTGCTGCTGATCGAGGAACTGTCGAAACGGATCCCGACCGACACCTATCTCACCGAACTCTCGATCGACGGGCAGACGCTCCGGATCAACGGCCTGTCCTCGCGCGCCACCGAGCTGATCGCGCTGATCGAGCAGTCGCCGATGCTGTCGGCCGCCCAGTTCGCCGCCCCGACCACGCGGACCGAGGACGGGGCCGCCGACAGCTTTCAGATCCTCGCCAGGCTGCCGGGCCAGGACCCGCAAGGGGACCAGCCGTGACGTCGCCGGCCATGCGGATCGATTCCCGGCAGGTCGGAGCGGTGGCGCTGGCCGGTGCGCTGGTGGTCGCCGCCATTTCGTGGCTGGCCTGGGGCTGGCTGGCGCGACAGGCGGTCGCGGAGCGCATCGCCGTTCAGACTGGCCAGATCGCGCATCTGGACCGGCGGCTCGCGTCGCTCGAGGCAGACGGCACGCCGCAGGCGGGCGAGGGCGCGCCGGCGGCCGTCTACTTTCCCGGAGCGACCGCGCCGATCGCGGCAGCCGCGGTCCAGCGCACGGTGGACGGTATCATTGACGCGGCAGGCGGGCGGCTGATCGAAAGCCAGCTGTTGCCGATCGCCGAGGCCGATCCGGATGGCCACCGGATCGACCTGCGCACCTCGTTCGAGGCAACGATCGAGAGTTTGCAAGCAATTCTGTTCGAGATCGAGACCAGGCGGCCGATCATGCTTGTGAGGTCGCTGTCGGTGCGATCCTTCGTGGCGGCCGGTCGCAATGACGCCGACGTGGACGATCCGGTGCTGCAGGTGTCGCTGGTGGTTGCGGCATTCTGGGAGCCTGGCGAAGAATGACGCGGCTCGGGAGCATCGCCGTCGTCTGTCTGCTGGCCGCCATCGGACAGGTGGCCGGCGGCTTCCCGGCGGTCGCCCAGGCATCCGGGCCGTCCGACGCACCGACAGGGGGGCAGGCACCCGGTGCCGTCCTTGAGGGCCTGACGCTCGACGATCTTGCCGCTACACGGGAGCGGCCGCTGTTCACGCCGGCGCGGCATCCGCCGCTGCCTCCGCCGCCACCACCGCCGCCACCGCCTCCGACGCTGGTCGAAAGGCCGGAGAGGCAGCCGCCGGCTGCGAGGAAGCCGCCGCAACTCCGGCTCGTCGGCGTCATCATCACCGATGACAGGATGGTTGCAATCATGATGGGCCAGAAGCGGCAGGTGCATAGGCTTGCGGTCGGCGACGAGGTCGACGGCTGGAAGGTGGTCGCCGTCGAGCCGAATTCGGTGAAGATGCAGTTCCGCAAGGAGAGCCGCGTCTACCGCATGTTCCGGTCGCGGGTCCGGATTCAGGAGGTACGGCCGTCTTCGGCGCAGGCCGGTGTCAACTGATCGGTCCTGCCGCTCAGGTGGCGACCCGCATCACCTCCGACACCGACGTCAGTCCCGCCCTGCATTTCATCAGGCCGTCTTCCAGCATGGTCGTCATCCCCGCCTTGCGGGCGACCTCCTGAATCCTGCCGGTGTCGACTTCGTCGTGGATCTGCTGCCGCAGGTCGGCGTCGAAGCGCATCACTTCGAAGATGCCGATGCGGCCGCGGTATCCGGTTCCACCGCACCAGTCGCAGCCGGTACCGCGGTACAGCGTTTCGCCTGCGCCAAGCTGTAGGATGCCGCGTTCGAGCAGCGATTGCGTGGCGTGGTCATGATCCGTGATCGCCGTGCGACAGCGCTCGCACAGCTTGCGAACCAGCCGTTGGCCAATCACGCCACGCAGCGCCGAGGCCAGGAGGAAGCTCTCGACCTTGAGATCGAGGAGCCGGGCGACCGCGTCGGCAGCATTGTTGGTGTGCAGTGTGGTCAGCACCAGGTGGCCGGTCAGCGCCGCCTGAATGCCGATCGCCGCCGTTTCGGCGTCGCGCATTTCGCCGACCATGATGATGTCCGGATCATGCCGCAGAAAGGCCCGCAGCGCGGTCGCAAAGGTGAGATCGATCGCCGGCTTGACCTGAGTCTGGTGGATGCCGGCAATCTGGTACTCGATCGGATCCTCGACCGTCATGATCTTGCGGGCCGGATCGTTCAGCTCGGTGAGCGCGGCGGCCAGCGTCGTGGTCTTGCCGCTGCCGGTCGGGCCCGACACCACGACCAGGCCGTAGGGCTCTGCCAGGATGGCGCGGATCGTCACCAGATCGCGGGGGGACATGCCGAGCCGGGCAAGGTCGAGCGCGCGCGATTCCTTGACCAGGATGCGGATGACCGCCGCCTCGCCATGGAGGGTCGGCAGCGTGGCGATGCGCAGGTCGGCTTCGGTGTTGACGATGCGGACGCGGGCGCGGCCGTCCTGAGGCAGGCGGCGCTCGGCGATGTTGAGACCGGCGAGAATCTTGATCCGTGACACGATCGCGCGTGCCATACGTCCCGGCAGCGTCTGGTAGGGCCGCAGGAAGCCATCGACACGCAGGCGCACGCGCACCGCATCGCGCGTCGGCTCGACATGGATGTCGGTCGCGCCCAGGTCGATCGCAGCCTCGAGCATCGCGTCGACGGCCTGCACGACCGGCGCGCCGCGTGCGAGGTCACGCAGCCGTTCCAGGTTCTCGTCGTTGCCGATGTCCATCTCGAGGTCGGTCGCGCCGCCGCCGGCCTCGTCCTTGCGCTCGGGTTCGGATTGTTCGGCATCGCGCTCGAACAGCATCGCGATGTCCTCGAAGGCGACGACGCTGATGCCGAACGGTCGCCCCACGGCGAGCTTCACGGCGTCGATCGCCTCGATGTTGGCCGGGTCGGCCACAGCCAGCATCAGGCGCCCGCCGATCTCGTAGGGATAGAGCCAGGCATCGCGCAGGAAGCGGCGCGACAGGCCGCGAGTGGCACCGCTCTGACTACCAATCGCGTCAATGCGCACGCGCGGAAGACCGTGAAACCGGGCGATGGCGTCGGCCAGGTCGGTGCCGGTCATCACGCCCGCTTCCCACAGCGCGGCATATGCCCCGCGCTGCTCCTGTGGGACTGCGTCGAGTGCGTCATAATCGACACGCTCGCCGAACTCTTCGCTTTTTCTCAGGAAGGAGAGAAAGGCGTCGTCGACATCCAGGGATGGCTTGGCTATCATTTTCCGCGAGTTCGGACCGGCGCACGCGACGCGGTGCGATTGTCAACAGATAGTTTGTCAGCGCAGGGGTGACAACCGACCGTTCCCGGTAAACTATAACCCCTCGGATCGGATGAGACCGGGGGAGAAGAACAGGCGTCTGGCGGCGAACCGCCCTTTCAGAACTCCAAGAACACGCTCCTGTTCGGCATGTCTGCGCGGAACGATCCCTCCTTCGGGAGGGGCGGTTCGGGCTGGGCGGTTGAGTCATGACCGGATGGCCTGATGAATGCGTTGCGGCATGCGCGGGCGGACGTTGTGGTACTTGCCGGTCTCGCCGGCAAATGCAGTCCTCAGGTGAGGAGGGTATCGAGGCGTTGATGCACCTGGGGAGGACAGTGCGCGCGGTGTTGCTCATCGTGCTGGCGGCGGCCTCGGTCTCCTGCCAGACGACGGAGGATCTGTTGTCCGTGCGCGGTTCCGGGTCGCGATTCTTCGGCTCGGTGCTGAATGCCGACCTCGCGGCCCGCCAGCCGGCGCCCGAGCAGAACCAGGGGCTGCAGCGAATCGGTCCGGCCGATCCGCCGCCCAGCGAGGTCTATACCGGCAGCG
Organism: Tepidamorphus gemmatus; assembly: GCF_004346195.1. Taxonomy (NCBI): domain Bacteria; kingdom Pseudomonadati; phylum Pseudomonadota; class Alphaproteobacteria; order Hyphomicrobiales; family Tepidamorphaceae; genus Tepidamorphus; species Tepidamorphus gemmatus. The sequence continues at coordinate 91,168 of NZ_SMAK01000011.1, forward strand.
GCTACGTCAACGGTCAGGGCGGGCCGTTCGTGCCGGCGGGATCGTCGGAGACGGCTGGGCGTGGCACCTACAGGCTCAATTTCGAGAACGCCGACCTGGGGGAGGTGGTCCGGGCGATCCTCGGCGACGCGCTCGGCCGCAATTTCGTGATCGACACCGAGGTCAGCGGGCGCGTGACGCTCGTCTCGGCGCGGCCGGTGGCGCAGGAGGATCTGCTGCCGATTCTCGAAACGATCCTGCGCATGAACCAGGCCGCGCTGGTCGATACCGGTTCGATCTATCGGATCGTGTTCGACAGTGAGGTCGGTACGGTTCCATTGATCGACCGGAACGATACCCGGTCAGGTTACGGGCTGACGGTGGTTCCGCTGCGGTATGTCTCCGCCCGGACGATGGTCGGACTGATCGAGGGCTTTGCGACGCGATCGGAATCGTTGCGCGTGGATACCTCGCGGAACCTGGTACTCATCGCGGGAACGGCGGCCGAGCGGCAGACGGCGGTGGAGACGATCAACAATTTCGACACCGACTGGATGGCTGACCAGTCGGTGGCGATCTACCCGGTGGGGCGCGTCCGGCCGGAGACGCTGGTTCCGGAGCTCGAGCGGATCTTCGAAACGCGGGAAGGGCAGCCGGGCGCCGATCTCATCCAGTTCGTGCCGATGAGCCGCATGAAGGCAGTGCTGGTGGTCTCCAAGCGGCCCGATCTCATCCGGCAGGCAGGAATCTGGGTGAGCCGGCTCGACCGGCAGAGCCCCGAGACCGACGTTCAGGTGCATGTCTACCGGGTCAAGTACCGTGATGCGAAGATGCTGGTGCAAATCCTGAGCGGCATCTTCACCGGATCAACGGCGACCGGCATCGACCAGCGGGGCGACCGACCGGGCGACCAGATCGATCCGCGCGCCAGCCTGTTCCAGACCAGCGTGCAGGGCGAGACCGGCGACAACCTGAACCAGCAACCCGGGCTGAGCACCGATCAGCAGGATCCCGGACTGACATCCGGCAACACGTTCGACCTTACCGACACCGGCCGGCAACCCGGCGCCGGCGATATCTTGGCGGGACCGGCGACGGGCGGCAATGACCGTATCCGGTTCAGCGCCGACACCGCCAACAACTCGATCGTCGTCTATGCCGACGGCGAGACGTACCGGAAGATCCTGGCGGCACTGCGCCAGATCGACGTGCCGCCGCTGCAGGTGGCGATCAACGTGGTGATCGCCGAGATCCGACTGAACGACCAGCTGCGCTATGGCGTGCAGTATTTCCTCAAGAGCGGCGATGACGGCTCCATCGGTCTGTTCAACACGATCGCCAACAACATCAGCCGCGAACTGCCCGGCTTCAATTTCGTGATCGGCAGCGAGCGCAGCCCAGACGTCATCATTTCGGCATTCGACGAGATCACCGACGTGCAGGTGTTGTCCTCGCCGTCGCTGGTGGTGCTGGAGAACCAGACGGCGACGTTGCAGGTGGGCGAGAACGTCCCGGTCACCACCCGCCAGTCGACGTCGAACATCGACCCCGATGCCCCGACCGTGAACGAGGTCGAGTATCGCGATACCGGAATCATCCTGAACGTGACGCCGCGCGTCGCCGACAACGGGGTGATCTCGATGACGATCCAGCAGGAGATCTCCAACATCGCGTCGGGCGGCCAGACGCTGACGCCGACCTTTGCCAAGCGCAGGATCTCCAGCGCGGTTTCGGTCGTCAGCAATCAGACGGTGCTGCTCGGCGGGCTGATCAGCGAGCGCAGCGAGCGCAATGACACGGGCATCCCCGGCCTCCATCGCCTCGAGACGATCGGATCCCTGTTCGGTACCAAACGCAATCAGTCGGACCGCACCGAACTGATCGTCCTGATCCGGCCGGTCGTCATCCGCCAGGGCCAGGACGCCCAGCATGTCGCCGAGGAACTGAGGGCCAGGATGTGGGAAATGAACACGCGCGCCCGCGATTGAGCCTGCCGAGGAGACTCGCGCCATCCGCCCGCCGGCAGCTGGTCGGGGCTGCGGCGGGCGGGCTGGCGGGTGCGGTCGCCGCGCCGGCGCTGGGAGCCGACCCGGCCGGCACTCTCGCCGCGTCGATCCTGGGCGCGGCAATGTTCGCGATCGCGTTCGAGGACGCGCTGCGGCTGCGCGTGCCGGACCGATGGGTCGCACTCGCGGTCTTCGCCGGGCTGGCGTGGGCGGGCGTGGCGGGTGCGCACGAGGTGGCAGCGATGTTCGAGGCCGTTGCCGGGGCGCTGCTCGGCGGCGCCGTTTGCGCGGCGGCATTCCTGCTCCTGCGCGAGGGCTTCTACCGGTTGCGCGGCCTTGACGGGCTCGGCATGGGCGACGTCAAACTCGCTGCGGCTGGCGGCGTCTGGCTGGGTTGGCACGGCTTCGCCGTCGCCGTGCTGGCGGCGGCCGCGGCGGGGATTGCGGTGGTCGGCCTGCGGGCGCTGCGGGCCGGCGGCTGGCGCCGGGAGCAGCGGCTGTCCTTCGGGGCGCTGCTGGCACCGGCGATCTGGTGCGCTTGGCTGTCGCAGCAGGGAGGATGGGCAGGTGCCTAGCCGGTGGAACAGCAAGGTCTGGATCAGGTGCGGGAGCGGCCGGCTCGCCGCCGCGCTCGTTCTGGCCGGGACGCAGCTGGCGGCCGCAGCGATCGCGCTTGCCGACGGGGGTGTCGAGCGCGGCATTGCCGCCTACGAGCGGGGCGAACTGCGCGGCGCGGCGGCGATGTGGCTGCCGCTTGCCGAGCGTGGCGATCCGAAGGCGCAGACCGCTCTGGGCCTCGCCTACTACCACGGGCAGGGCGTGCCGCAGGACTTCGGTGCTGCAGCCGCCTGGTATCGCCGCGCGGCGGATCAGGGCTACCCCTATGCCCAGGGGTTGCTCGGCTATCTCTACTTCATCGGGCAGGGCGTCCATCAGGATTACGTCGAGGCACATTTCTGGCTGAACCTGGCGGCTGCCGGTCTGCCGCCGGGCCCGGAGCGCGACCTGGTCATCGACCGCCGCGGCGTCGTCCAGACGATGCTGAGCCCGCGCGAACTGCACGACGTGCAGGTTCGGGCGACGGTGTGGCGTCCGGTCCCGATCGTGCCGGAGACGGTGCAGTAGCCAAGCCCGCCTGCCGGGGAGCGCGAATGGCTTCGCGCCGCGATCCGCGCGTCACGGCCGGCGGCCCGATGCGGCCTCGAACGCGCGCCGATTCAATCGTTCGTCAGCCAGCTTAATGTATGGTAAGGTTTCCGTAGCGGCAGGCACCGACACAGTGCGTGATGTCGGCGGCCATTGCCTCGAAAATGATCGCAGGGGCGGACAATGCAAGACCTCGAAGAGAGTGGAACGCGGTCGATGCCGCTTGTCGCATCGATCTGGTGCCGGTTGACCGGAGCTGCAGCAGTTGCGGCCGTGACGGGCATGTTCCCTGCCGTCGCCGTCGGGCCGGCTTCGGCCGGCCTGGATACCCCAAGGGTTTTCGTGGAGAACCGGACCGGTGGTACCGTCGAGGCGACCGCCGAGGTGTTGTTGCGCAAGGCAGCGGAGCGCGGCCGCCTATCCGTGATCGTCCGGTTGAGTACCGATTTCGTGCCGGAAGGCGATCTTTCCGCGTTCCAGGCGGCAAATCAGCGCATCGCCATCGCCAATGCGCAGGCGCGTGTCCTGGAGGCAGTGCCCGGTGCGCAGAACGTCAAGCGCTACGAGACAGTGCCGATGCTGGCAATGTCGGTGACGGTCGCCGAGCTTCGCGCTTTGCTCGCCAACTCCGCCGTGTCCCGGATTACCGAAGATGTGGCGGTCGCACCCAGCCTCAGCGGCAGCGTTCCGCTGATCAGGGCGAACCGGCTGTGGGCACAGGGGATAACCGGCAGGGGATGGGCGGTGGCCGTTCTCGACACCGGGGTTCAGCTCGACCATCCAGCCTTCAAGGGGAAGATCATTTCCGAAGCATGTTATTCGACGACCGTATCGGGGCAATCGACATCGCTCTGTCCCCGGGGGGTGCAGAGCTCCACGAGGAAGGGTTCGGGTCGAAACTGCCCTGCTGATGTGGCGGGTTGCGACCATGGCACCCATGTCGCCGGCATCGCCGTCGGCTTTCCGGGCAACCCCTACAAGGGCGTTGCCCGCGGTGGCAACCTGATCCCGATCCAGGTGTTCAGTCGCTTCGACAACGACAGCGACTGCGGTGGCAGCGCGCCCTGCGTGCTCAGCTACACCAGCGACCAGCTCAGCGCGCTCGAGCGCGTGTTCGTGTTGCAGCGCACGCGCAAGATTGCGTCGGTCAACATGAGCCTCGGCGGCGGCGCGTATTCCTCCAGCTGCGACACAAGCGACCTCAAGCCAGCCATCGACAATCTGAGGTCGCGCAAGGTGGCTGTCGTGATCGCCAGCGGCAACAACGGCAACAACGGCTACATCAGTTCACCGTCGTGCATTTCCTCGGCGATTGCCGTCGGCAGCACGACGAAGTCCGACGAGGTGTCGAGCTTCTCGAATCATTCCGGACTGATCGCATTGATGGCGCCCGGCAGCGATATCCGTGCGCCGATCCTCCGCAGCAGGTACGGGGAGAAGAGCGGCACGTCGATGGCGACGCCGCATGTGGCGGGTGCGTGGGCGCTGCTCAAGCAGTCGAAGCCGACCGCGACCGTCTCGGAGATCCTCCGCGCGCTCGCCTGCACGGGCAAGGACGTGAAGCGTGACAACATCACCAAGCCGCGTATCGACGTGCTTGCCGCCAACAAGGTTCTGAAGCGCCCGAGGAACCAGCAGAGCTGGAACTTCGGTACGCAGGCCCAGGTCGACGACTGGGAGCATGAACTGGGTCGGTGGGTGCTCCGGTCCGGGACGATGTCCGTCAATGGCAGCGGCCCGACCATCTGGCTCGCCGCCACCAGTCCGTTCTGCTCGAGCAGCCTGTCGGTGACGTCAAGGGTCCGCCGGATCGACGACGACTCGTCCTTCAACTGGAACAGCGGCCTGTTCCTGTTCTCCAAGATCGACGCGGAGACGAACATGTCCGGCATGTGGTTCGCCTACAACAAGAGCGGCGGCGGTCAGGCAGTGATCTGGCGGGTGATCGGTCTCAACGGACGTGACAACACCGGTGGCAACAATTCGCTGCTTTGTGTGAGGGACGGCATCAATGTCAGGGTTGGTGGATTCAACAACCTGAAGGTCGTCAGTCGCAACGGAACGCACCAGTTCTCGATCAACGGCACAGTCGTCTGCAGCGCGACCGACCGGACATTCGAGACCGGCAACGTCGCCATGGTGATGGCCAACCCGGGGAGCAGCCGCGAGCACCGCTACGACGTCGACAGCGTGTCGGTCCAGCAGCTGTCGACCTCGGAGGGCTTGCCGGAGACGGCGCCGGACGTCGCGGCGACGAAGCCGCTCGTGATACCTGCGGGAATGTCGCCCCAAGGGACTTCCGGCAAGGCCAAGATTCAATCCGCGGCACGCTGATCCACCTGGGAGTCACCTGGCCTTCGACTGTTCCAGGCGGCGACCGATGCATGCGGGCGCCGCTTGCAATCTTGGTGACCGAGCCGCCCGGGCGCACCCCGGCTCACGACGAGCCAGTTTCCGCTAGGTAGGTTCGGCTTGAATTGCTAACGTGGCAGTGCCAGTGGACGACCGTCGTAGTCTTGCTGGGGCTTCCAATCACTGGCTGGGGACCATTGTGAAAGGTGACTGCATGCCCTGGATCAAAATTGCGCTGGCAGGGCGCCGCTGTCCCGCGTCAAGCGTGCGTCTGGCGGTTCTCGGAATTGCGGGGCTTGTGATGGCGGCCACGGCCGCGAGCGCCCAGACAATGTCGAACACCCCGGTCGTGCAGCTGGCGGACGGCAGCGGCGGAACCGTCCGGGCGTCGGCCAATGCGCTGATCGCCCGGGCTGAGGCAGAGGGCCGGATCCCGGTCGTCGTCGAACTGCGGCTGGGCGAGGGGCAGGAGCTCGGTGCCAATGCCGATCCGAGCCAGCTCGCCGCCCAGCGCGCCGCCATTGCCAGTCTTCAGCGCCGCGTGGTCGCCAATGTCCCGGGCGCTCGATCGGTCAAGCGCTATGCGAATGTCCCCTATGTGGCGATGTCGGTCGGTACAGCCGGGGTGCGCGCGTTGCTCGGCAATGATGCGGTCGCAGCAATCGACGAGGATGTCAGGGTCGAGCCGATGCTCGACGAGAGCGTTCCCCTCATCCGTGCCGACGTGGTCGCGCGTCGCAGGGGCGTCAACGGCGGCAGGGGATGGGCCGTCGTCGTGATCGACACCGGTGTCCAGCTGACGCACCCGGCCCTGCGCGGGCGCATCGTGTCCGAGGCCTGCTTCTCCACCAATGACCGCAGCGCCGGCGCCACCTCGCTGTGCCCCAATAAGGTGCCCCAGTCCTTCGCCAAGGGGTCCGGCAAGAATTGTCCGGCGAGGCTCGACGGGTGCTTCCATGGTACGCATGTCGCCGGGATCGCGCTGGGCAATCCGGCCAACAGCTTCAAGGGCGTTGCTCCGAATGCGGACCTGATTTCCATGCAGGTGTTCAGCCGGTTCACGCCGGATGCTTGCCGAGCCTCGACGCCCTGCATCAGCGCCTTCTACAGCGACATCATCGGTGCTCTCGACCGGTCGCTCACATTGACCAGCAGCCACAAGATCGCGTCCGTCAACATGAGCCTGGGCGGAGGCGCCTATACCAAGGCTTGCAACAACGACAATGCCTCGCTGAGTGCAATCACCAGGCTGATCCGCCAGCTTGCCGGCAAGGGCGTTGCGGTCGTCATCGCCTCGGGCAACAACGGCTCCAGCAGCTTCATCGCGGCACCAGGCTGCATTTCGGATGCCGTCACGGTCGGCAGCACAACGAAATCGGATCAGATCTCGTCGTTCTCCAATCACAACAGGCTCGTCGACCTGATGGCCCCCGGGAGCGACATCACCTCGGCCGTTCTCGGCAGCAGGTACGGGTCGGCGAGCGGGACCTCGATGGCAACACCCCATGTCGCCGGTGCCTGGGTTCTGATGAAGAAGATCCGGCCCAACGCGACGGTCGCCGACATCCAGAAGGCATTCCAATGCACGGGCAAGCGTGTCGCGCGGGCCGGGATCGCCAAACGGCGCATCGACGTGGAGGCGGCCGCCAACGCTCTCGTCAACGGGTGCTGACGCGGCCCTCGATCTTGGTCCCGGGCCGCACGCCCCGGCATCTACCCTCCTCCTGCGTCTGCCGGGAAATCCGTCGCGCCCACTCGACGCCCATAGGCCCCTGTCGCGACACACTCGGGGAATAGCCACATCGCAATGGCGTATGTATACGTAGTCCGCGGTGGCCGGACGACGCTGGTCGCAATATCGCAGAGGGAGGTGGAGTTGAAGCTGCTGGACGGCAGGACGGCGGTGATTTCCGGCGCGGCAAGCCCGCGCGGGATAGGATTGGCGACGGCGCGGCTGTTTGCCCGCCACGGCGCGCGGGTGGCGATCCTCGACCTCGACGAGACGGCTGCGCGTGCGGCGGCGGCGGGGATCGGCGAGGCGCATCTGGGCATTGGCTGCGACGTCACCGACCAGGCTGCCTGCGACCGTGCCGCGGGCGCGGTGCTGGCGGCGTTCGGCAAGATCGACATCCTCATCAACAATGCCGGCATAACCCAGCCCCTCAAGTTCGGCGAGATCGGCCCGGACGACTGGCAGCGGGTGATCGACGTGAACCTCAAGGGCATCTTCTGCCTGAGCCGGTCGATCGTGCCGCACATGCGCAAGCGGCGGTCGGGGGCGATCGCCTGCATGTCGTCGGTGTCGGCGCAGCGCGGCGGCGGCGTCTTCGGCGGACCGCACTATACGGCAGCGAAGGCGGGCGTGCTGGGGCTGGCCAAGGCCATGGCGCGCGAACTGGGGCCTGACGGGATTCGCGTCAACTGCGTCACGCCGGGTCTGATCGACACTGACATCACCCAGGGCAAGCTCTCCGACGAGATGAAGCAGAAGATCATTGAAGGAATCCCGCTGGGACGGCTCGGATCGGCCGAGGACGTGGCGGGCATCTACCTGTTCCTCGCCTCCGACCTGTCGGCCTATGTCACCGGAGCGGTGATCGACGTCAATGGCGGCATGCTGATCCACTGAGGGCGCGATGGCCAACAGATCCAATGTCAGCCTCGCCGATCGGGCCTACAATATCCGCCGCAACGCGCTGCGCATGGGGCAGGTCCAGGGGCAGGGCTACATTGCCCAGGCGCTCGGCATCGCCGATGTGCTGGCGGTCTCCTACTTCCATGCGCTGACCTATCGTCCGGACGATCCGGAATGGGAGGGACGCGACCGTTTCCTGCTGTCGATCGGCCACTACGCCATCGCGCTCTACGCGGCGCTGGTCGAGGCGGGGATCCTGCCGGAGGACGAGATCGACACCTACGGCACCGACGACAGCCGTCTGCCGATGTCGGGCATGGCCGCCTACACCCCCGGCATGGAAATCACCGGGGGATCGCTCGGTCACGGACTGCCGATCGCGATCGGCATGGCGCTCGGCCTGCGGCGCAAGGCGTCCGGCGCATTCGTCTACAATCTCCTGTCCGATGGCGAACTCGGCGAGGGGTCGACCTGGGAGGCGGCGATGGCGGCGAGCCGGTTCGGCCTGTCCAACCTCATCGCAATCGTCGATGTCAACGACATGCAGGCGGACGGGCCGGCCACGAAGGTCTCGGGCTTCGAGCCGCTCGAGGACAAGTGGCGGGCATTCGGCTGGCAGTGCTGGCGTGTCAACGGCAACGACATCGACGCGCTGGTCGCGGCCTTCGATGCAGCACGGGGCAGCAGGGCGGCGCAGCCGCGCGTGGTGATCTGCGACACCAGGATGGCAAAGGGCGTGCCATTCCTGGAAGCGCGTGAGCGCAACCATTTCCTCAGGGTCGAGCCTGAGGAATGGGAGCTGGCGCTGCAGGCGCTGGACGCGGGGAGGGGGGCATGACACGGCTGTCCAAGTACACGCCCCGCCCGAAGACCGGGAACGGACCGCGGGCGACGACCTCGGCGATGATCGCCTCGCTGGCGCCGGAGGGGCATCCGGCAAGGCCGGCGCCATTCGGCCATGCGCTGGCGGAGCTTGCCCACAGCCGTGCCGATATCGTCGGGCTGACGGCTGATCTCGGCAATTATACCGATCTGCACGTGTTCGCTGTTGCGCATCCGGACCGCTTCTACCAGATGGGCATGGCCGAGCAGGTGCTGATGGGGGCGGCGGCCGGCTTGGCGCGCGAGGGCTTCACGCCGTTCGCCACCACCTATGCGGTGTTCGCCTCCCGGCGCGCCTACGACTTCATCTGCATGGCGATCGCGGAGGAAAGTCTGAACGTCAAGATCGTCTGTGCGCTGCCGGGTCTGACCACCGGATATGGCCCCAGCCATCAGGCGACCGAGGACATAGCGATCTTCCGGGGAATGCCGAACCTGACGATCATCGACCCGTGCGATGCCACCGAGATCGAGCAGGCTGTGCCGGCGATCGCCGACCATCCGGGGCCGGTCTACATGCGTCTTTTGCGCGGCAACGTGCCGGTGGTGCTGGAGGAGTACGGCTACCGGTTCGAGCTCGGCAAGGCGAAGCTCTTGCGCGACGGCGCCGATGTGCTGTTCGTGTCGTCGGGTTTCATGACGATGCGGGTGCTGGAGGCGGCGAAGATGCTAGCGGCCGACGGCATCGGCGCCGCCGTCCTGCACGTCTCCACCATCAAGCCGCTGGACGAGGCGGCGATCCTTGGCGAGGCGGGCAAGCCTGGCCGGCTGGTGGTGGTGGCCGAGAACCATTCCATCGTCGGTGGCCTCGGCGAGGCGATCGCAGGCCTCTTGCTGCGCGCCGGGGTACGGCCGGCCGCCTTCCGACAGATCGCGCTGCCCGACGAATTCCTCGACGCCGGGGCGCTGCCGACGCTGCATGAGCGCTACGGCCTGTCGTCGGAGGCGGTGGCGCGATCAGTGAAGGGCTGGTTATAGGGTGCGTCTCATCGCGCGCAGGAGCACGCCGATCGACTGTTGACGCCAACGGATTGTCTGGGGCAAGCTCTTCCCGTCACGGTCTTCCGAGTCGTCAGATCGGGAGCTAAGAGGGAATCCGGTGCGTGTTTCCGTGTCGTCGGAGCGCAAGACCGGAGCTGCCCCCGCAACTGTGAGCGGATAGCCGTTCGTCGGAATGCCACTGGGTGAAATCCCGGGAAGGCGGCGAACACGCGATGACCCGCGAGCCAGGAGACCTGCCGTGGCCATGCGTAACGTCCCCGGGCGGGGTGCCCCGCGGGTCGTGTGGCTGCGGCATTCATGTGCATGGCCGTAGGCCAGGCGTCCTTCCGGCACTCGCCCTGACAATCGAGCGGGGTTGCCGATGATCGAACGTAGCTCAGCCTTTCCACACGATCGGATGCGCTGCTCGGACGGCCCGTGACATCCGGATCGGTTACGTTATAGCATAACATTCCTGCTCCTGCTGCTGCCCGCGTGTGCAGCGGTGCCGCCTCACATCATCCGGAGAATGTCATGAAGAGAGCTCGTATGGCTCTGGCTGCCGTCGCGATGTCGGCGATCATGTCGCCCTTCGCCCTGTGGGCCGAGGATCGGACCCTGACCGTCGTCGCACCATGGGAGATCAAGGGCTTCGACCCTTCTGTGACCGGCTATGCGTTCACCCGCATGGAGGTCGCGGAGACACTGATCGAGATCGGTGACGATGGTCTGCCGATCCCAGCGCTCGCGGCGTCGTGGATCGTGAGCGAGGACGGCCGGACCTGGCGGTTCGATCTGCGCCCGAACGTGACCTATCACGACGGGTCCAGGATGACGGCCGCCGATGTCGTGCATTCCCTGGAGATCGCCCGCGGCAAGCCGGGCGTTCTCGACAAGGTGCCGATCGAGTCGATCGAGGCAGTCGGCGATGCCGCTGTGCTCATCCGGCTGTCGTCACCATTCTCGCCGCTGCTCGCCTTCCTGGCGCATACCTCGGCCCAGATCCTGGCACCGGCCTCCTACGCGGCCGACGGGTCCGTGACGCAGATTGTCGCCACGGGTCCCTACAGGATCGTGAGCGTGGAGCCGCCGCAGCGATTCACCATGGAGCGGTTCGACGGGTACTGGGGCGAGAAGCCTGAGATCGCGCGCACGATGTTCCTTGCGGCCGGTCGCGGCGAAACCCGGACACTGCTCGCCGAAAGCGGCGATGCACAGATCGTCTTCAATCTCGACCCGGCGAGCCTGCAGCGGCTGGCTGGCAACGACCGGCTCGAGGTTCGGGCGGTGCCGCTCCCGCGGGTGATCACGATGAAGGTGAACGCGGCCTATCCTCCGCTCGCCGATGCGCAGGTGCCCCGGGCGCTCAGCCTCGCCATGGATCGTCAAGGCATCGCTTCGGCGCTGCTGCGTCAGCCCGATGTCGCCGCCTCGCAGCTGTTTCCGCCCGGAATGGCCGCCTGGCACAATCCGGACCTTGCACCGCTGACGCATGACCCGGAACGGGCCAGGAAAATCCTCGCCGGCCTCGGCTGGATGCCGGGCGCTGACGGTATCCTCGAGAAGGACGGCGTCAGGCTGGCCTTCACGATCAGGACCTACCCGGACCGGCCCGAATTGCCACTTGTGGCAACGGCGCTCGAGGACCAGTTCCGCGAGATTGGCGTCGATGCGACGATCGCCGTAGGCAATTCCGGTGACATCCCCGCTGGCCACCAGGACGGGACGCTGGAAGCGGCGCTGATCGCCCGCAACTTCTCGCTCGTTCCCGATCCGCTCGGCACGCTGATGCAGGATTTCGGCGCGGAGGGCGGCGACTGGGGCGCCATGAACTGGAAGAGCGACGCGCTGATCGCAGCAATTGATACTGTCCTGACGACGGGCGACGCAGAGCTGGCGGAGGAGCAGCGGCGCGTCATCGCACGCATCCTCCAGGACGAACTGCCCGTCATCCCGGTCGTCTGGTACGTGCAGACGGCTGCAGTGTCCAAGGATGTCGAGAACTTCTCGATCGATCCCTTCGAGCGCAGCTACCGCCTCTCGCGAATGAGGTGGGCAAGGTGATCCGGCTGGTTTCTTACCGGGTCCTGCAGGCCGGTCTCGTTGCGGTCATGGTCGGGGCACTGACGTTCATCATGGTCCGGAGCCTGCCCGGAGACATGGCCTTCCGCATCGCGGCCGGCCGGTACGGTTACGATCTCGTCGACGGTGCGGCGGCCGAACAGGTCCGCCGCGAGCTCGGCCTCGACCGGCCGGCGATTGCCGCCTTCGCAGACTGGCTCTGGAGCATGGCGCGCTTCGATCTCGGGGTGTCGCTCGTCTCGGGCGTTCCCGTCGTCGTCGAGATCCGACACCAGCTCGGCCATTCGGTCGAGCTGGCGGTGGTCGCGATCCTCCTGTCGATGGTGTTGGGGCCGCCGATCGGCGTTCTGGCTGCGATACGGCCAGGCGGACTGTTCGACCGGCTCGTATTCGTCGCAACGGTCGGGCTCAGGTCGTTGCCGCAGTTCGTGATAGGACTGCTCTTGATCTATGGCCTCTCGGTCCATGCAGGCCTTCTGCCCGCGGCAGGACACGGCGGGGCGCGCTTCACGGTCCTGCCGGCCCTGACGCTCGCGCTCGGCCTTGCCGCCGTGTCCAGCCGCATCGCCCGCGACGCGACGATCACCGTGATGGCCTCCCCCTACTACAGGTTCGGCCTGACCAAGGGCCTGCCGCCTGGCGAGACGTTCCGGCGTCACGGCGTGCGCAACATCGCCGTTCCCGTCATAACCTATCTGGGGGTTCAACTCGTCTATCTGATCGAGGGTGTCGTCGTCGTCGAGACATTGTTCGCCTGGCCCGGGATCGGCCATGCGCTCGTCCACGCCATCGTCGCCCGCGACGTCCCGATGATTCAGGGCACTGCCCTGGTGATGGGACTGATGTTCGTGGTGCTCAACGGGCTGGTCGACCTCGTCTGCCATCTCATCGATCCGCGCCGGAGAGCTGCATGATTGCTCCGACCGAACCATTCTCGGCACAGGTTCCTTCTGCCGGGCGGATGGCCGGTGCCCGCCCGAGAGCAGGCGTGATTGTTGGAATCGCCATCCTGATCGCACTGACAGCATTCAGCCTGCTGACGCCGCTCGTTGTCGATGGCAGTCCGACGGGCCAAAACCTGGCGCAGACGCTGCAGCCGCCCGGTCCGGGCCATCGGCTCGGCACCGACCATCTCGGTCGCGACATGGCGCTACGGCTTGCCGCGGCGATCCGCGTCTCGCTGTCGGTCTCGATCGGTGCCACGATCGTGGCCGCCGTGCTTGGCGTCGGGCTCGGGGTCCTTGCCGGTTCGCGCGGCGGGCTTGTGGACCGCCTGCTGTCGACGGCTGCGGACATGGTGCTGGCGCTGCCGGGGCTGCTGCTCGTCCTTTTGATTATCGCGATCGCACCCGGCAGGTTCTGGCCGCTCTATCTCGGCATCTCGCTGGTGCTGTGGATCGAATACTTCCGCATGGCGCGCGCCATCACGATCCGTGTCGCCGCGTCGCCGGCAGTGCAGGCCTCGCAGCTGCTCGGCTTCGGACCAGTCTATGTCTTCCTGACCCACTACTGGCCGCAGATGGCGCCGATGATCCTGACGGTCGGCGCGTTCGGGGCCGCGACAGCGATCCTGTCGGTGGCCGCTCTCGGCTTCGTCAATGTCGGGATCAGGCCGCCGACGCCGGAACTCGGGCAGATGATGATCGAGCTTCTGCCATATTACCACGAGGCGCCGTACATCATCGCCCAGCCGATTCTCGTGGTCTTCCTGCTGGTGCTGTCGCTCAACCTCATTGCCGGTGGCAAGGCCCGATGACCCTACTGATCGAGACCCGTGAACTGGCGGTTGCCGCTGCCGACTCGATTGTCCAGCCGACGTCGATCCGCGTCCGCGCGGGCGTGCCCTTCACCATCCTCGGCGAAACCGGTTCGGGCAAGACCCTGCTCGCCCAGGCAATCGCCGGGACGCTGCCGGACGGTCTGGTGGCGCGGGGCGAGATCCTGATTGCCGGCCGGCCGGTCCAGGACCTTGCGGTCCACGAGCGCCGCGCGCTGTGGGGCCGGGAGATTGCCATCCTGCCTCAGGAGCCATGGCTGGCGCTCGATCCGACGGCGCGATCGATCGATCAGGTTGCCGAGGTCTATGAGGTCGTGCGCCGCAGGCCGGCGGACGGAGCCCGCGACGATGCGGTGGAAGCCATGCGCAGCCTTCGCCTCGAGGGCGCCGGCCGGAAGCTGCCCTCCGAGCTGTCGGGCGGCATGGCCCAGCGGGTCGCCCTGGCAGCGTCGCGGGCGGGCGGGGCACGCATCATGCTTGCCGACGAACCGACAAAGGGGCTCGATGCCGCGTTGCGCGACGGCGCGATCGACCTGCTGCGCGAGGCGATGGGCAGCGAGGGCGGCCTGCTGACGATCACACACGACATCTCGGTGCCGCGACGGCTCGGCGGCGAGGTGGCCATCATGCTCGCGGGACGGATCATCGAGCAGGGGCCAGTGGAGGATGTCCTCCAAAGGCCGCGGCACGACTACACGCGCCGTCTCGTTGCTGCCGATCCGGCCAATTGGATTCGGCGCATTGTCCCGGAGCGGTTCGGCGATCCGGTGATCGAGGCACGCGGTCTCGCCAAGTTCCGCGGCGGGCGGCTGCTGTTCTCGGGCCTGTCGCTGACGATCGCACGCGGCGAGATCGTCGGGGTCGTCGGGCCGAGCGGATCCGGCAAGAGCTCGCTCGGTGATCTCGTGCTGGGGCTTATCAGGCCTGATGCGGGGTCCGTACGGCGGGATCCGCGCATCGCGCCGCTGCGGTTCCAGAAACTCTATCAGGATCCGCCGGCGGCCTTCGCTCCGCAGCTGACCATCCGCCGGGCACTGGCCGACCTGGTGGCGCGCCACCGCCTCGACGCGACCCGCATCAGTGATCTGATGCGGCGGCTGAGGCTGTCGGACGGGCTCCTCGATCGTCCGCCCGGTGCGATCTCCGGCGGCGAATTGCAGCGCTTCGCGCTGCTGCGGGTCCTGCTGCTGAAGCCCGCCTTCCTGTTCGCCGACGAGCCGACCTCGCGTCTCGACCTGATCACCCAGCAGGAGATGATCGAGCTGATCGTCGAATCGGCACGCGAGGAGGGGTGTGCCGTGCTGCTGGTCAGCCACGATCGCGATCTGATCGACAAGACCGCCGATCGCGTGCTGGCGCTGGAGGGCAGCTGGATGGATCGCGATGCCGTGGCCTGACCGGTCGTCGCCAGGGAGGCAGATGCGTGGCGGTCGGCTTGAAGGACGTGGTGCCGGCGGAGAGGATCGAACTCCCGACCTTCGGTTTACAAAACCGCTGCACTACCGCTGTGCTACGCCGGCCCCGGATCGCCGACGCACAATAGAGCAATTTCCGGAGCTGTGAAAAGGCGTTCTCCGTTCGCAGCTGCGACGCCACGGCAGGTCAGGGCGGATCCTGAATCCGTTGAACGATGCAGCGTCCTGGCGTCGAACGGCGGCGAGGTCGACCGTGGGTAGCCAAGGTGTTGCCCACAAGGGACACCGTCGATGTGCTAGACTTCGCCATCTGGTCGGGCCGGGATGGTCATGCCGGTGTGGTGCCGCCGCAGGCGGGCGCCTGCAGTCCTCCGCGCGGCAGGCGGCGCAGGCTTTGCGGCGGTGTTGCGGCCTTGCGTGGCGTTGGCACGGTGGCGAACTGTTCAGATGTGCGGTGGCATTATGGGCGCCGCAACGAAACTGCAGAGCCAGCCGGGGACGGCAGCGCCGGCCTCGAGGCGGTGACCATGGAGGCATGCGATGAAGGAGTCATATTCGACAGCGTTGCGGTCGGCAATCCTGGCGGCCATCGTCCTCCTTGGCGGGATCGCCGCGACGCCACAGCCTGCCCGTGCCGACGGTAGCGCGGTGGCCGCTGCCGCGATCCTCGGCGGGGGTGCCGGATTCGCCCTGGGGGCGGCGTTTCCCTTCAATGCGGGCTATGCCTACAGCCCGACCGGCTACTGGTATGTCAACGACCCCGCGCACTACCGCTATCCGACGGCCTATTACCGCTGGTATGCGCCGGCCGGCGGCTACATCTATGTCGGCCCGAACTGGCGCTACTGGTACCGGAATCGACAGGTGGTCTACGCGCCGACGCCCTATTTCGTGACCCCGCCACGCGCGTACGTCTATTACCCGCCGATCCCCCACGGTTACAGCCCCAACGTGCCTCCGGCAGGCGGCTACAGGTGATTGGCAGCAGGTGATTGGCTGAGCGTGATCGGGTAGGGCGCGGCGGACCGCCAAGAGCGGCCACGCGTTCGGCCGCGTCAATCGAATCGCGTCTGCTGACCGATAGGATGACGTCGCAGCACTACCCGGAGTGGGCAAGACTCAACCCGGTCCTGGGCTTTCCGAGGAGACCTCTATGAATGCGTTCCGCCGTCTCGCCCTTGCCGCATGCCTGTGCGCCGGTGTCGCGCTCGCCGGCCCGGCACTCGCCCAGGACTGTGACGCGATGCTGGGGCAAATCGACCAGCTGCTGCAGACCGCGACCCTGATCGACGAGCAGCGCCAGCAGGTGCTGGATCTGCGCGACGAGGGCATGGCTGAAACCACCAGGGCCGGCGGCGACTGCACCGGTGCGTTGCAGCAGGCGCTCGACATCCTGACGGGCAGCAACTGAGTTCGGATCGCGGCGCGGTCCTGGGCGCCGGATCGTCGGCGGACCGGCCCCGGCCGGTCCACTTGGCCCCCCTGGGATCGCCTTGACCCCGGGATTGCCGGTCAGATCTCGGACCGTCGGGCGGCGATTGCCCGATCGGCGATATAGAGCGCCAGAGCGGCGGCGTTCGAAACGTTCAGGCTCGGCATGGCACCCGGCATGTCGATGCGCGCGAGGCGGGCGCAGGTCTCCCGCGTCTTCTGTCGCAGGCCCTTTCCCTCCGCGCCCAGCACGAGGGCGAAGGGTTCGGCGATCGGCACCATCTCCAGGGGCGCGTCGGCCCCTGCGTCGAGCCCGACGGTCAGTACGCCGGCCGCAGCGAGCTCTTCCAGCGCCTTCGACAGATTGCGAACCCGCACGACGGGCACCATATCGAGCGCTCCGGCTGCCGATTTGGCCAGGACGGCGGTCTCCCGCGGGCTGTGGCGCTCGGTCACAACCACCGCATCCGCGGCGAAGGCGGCAGCCGACCGCAGAACCGCTCCGACATTGTGGGGATCGGTCACCTGGTCGAGCACCAGCAGCCGACGCGCGGCCGCAAGATCGCCGATGTCGGGTTCGGCCAGAGGCTCGCAGTAGAGCAGGCAGCCCTGATGGACCGCATCATTGCCAAGGAGCCGGCCGATCGCCGCCGTCGTCGTCTCCTCGACCTCGACATCCGGCACGACGCCCATCTCGGCAAGACGCCGCAGCGCGTTGGCGGTGGCCAGCAGGCGGTGGCGGTTGCGGGCAGGATTGGCGAAGGCCGCGGCCACCGGATGCAGGCCGAACACTGCATGCGGCTGATCGGCGGCCGGTGGCCGGCCGGTGCGGCTGCTGCGAGCCCGTTGACGGGCCGGATTGTGGTGGCGCGATCTGCCGCGCGGTGGGACAGGGGTGCGGTCTCTGGACATCGGCGATTTCTGTCAGGTCATGCGGCTTTGCGGAAGGGGGCTGTTGACATCGGCTCTGAAGCTTCCCATAAAGCGGTCCACGCTGCGCCGAGCGGTTGCGGCGGCGGGATTCCGTGTCTCGGCTCATAGCGCTTACCTGGATCAGGAATGTGGAGGGGTGCCCGAGTGGTTAAAGGGGACGGGCTGTAAACCCGTTGGCTTAGCCTACGTTGGTTCGAATCCAACCCCCTCCACCAGATCTAATCGCGCGGGTGTAGCTCAATGGTAGAGCAGCAGCCTTCCAAGCTGACGACGAGGGTTCGATTCCCTTCACCCGCTCCAGGTCGCGCTTGCCGAATGGCGCGATCGCCGCGGTGACCGGGCCGGAGAGACCGGCGGGCGCGGCGGCTGTACCGGATGTGCGGACCCGGCACGTTGTCCAGGCCGCTCGACAACACAGGCAGAAGTACCACGGGACTTAAAGAGCAATGGCCAAAGCGAAATTCGAGCGGACGAAGCCGCACTGCAACATCGGGACGATTGGTCATGTTGACCATGGCAAGACGACGCTGACGGCTGCGATCACGAAGTATTTCGGGGAGTTCAAGGCGTACGATCAGATTGACGCGGCGCCTGAGGAGAAGGCGCGCGGGATCACGATCTCGACGGCGCATGTTGAGTACGAGACGGCGAGGCGTCACTACGCGCATGTGGACTGCCCTGGTCATGCGGACTACGTGAAGAACATGATCACGGGCGCGGCGCAGATGGACGGTGCGATCCTTGTGGTTTCGGCGGCGGACGGTCCGATGCCGCAGACGCGGGAGCACATTCTGCTGGCGCGTCAGGTTGGTGTTCCGGCGCTTGTGGTG
>NZ_SMAK01000012.1:0-75000 GCF_004346195.1 Tepidamorphus gemmatus
AGGGAACAACCCCCGACCACGCTGCGGCGACCCTCTCCCAGCAACCGGTGCTTCACCTTAGCCGAGGATCGCACCGATGAGTGGAAGTGTTACAATCACTGAACGGGCGGCCCGGTGGAATGCCGCGCCAAGGTTTGCGGTCATTACCCGCTGAATGTCGATATTCTCCGGTGCCGCGGCGGCGAGCGGAGAAGCATAACTGCCTGTGCTGCGCGTTTCACAAGGGGATGAGAGAGGCCACCTCGCGGTCAGATGCCCGCTCGCTCGCTGCGAGGCCCGCAGCCACGCCGGCGCGGTCGGCCGCGTGCCGGTTCTGGCTCATCTTGCGCTTGCCCTCGAGCCTCGTGATCGGCATGCGCAAGCCGACGATCCCGCGCAGTTGCGCCTGAACGAAATCCGGCGGCGCGTCCGATACGGCCCAGGGCGCGGCGCGCGTGCCCTCGTGGAGGTCGGTCAGACGACTCACGGCTTCCAGCAGCCTGCCCGGATCGTCGAAGAACTCGACCGGGCCATAGGCATGGACGGCGACGTAGTTCCAGGTCGGCACGACCTTCCCGGTTTCCTGCTTCGTCGCGTACCATGCCGGCGTCACGTAAGCGTCCGGCCCCATGAAGATCGCCAGACCGTCTCCCAGCGGCGGAACGCGCCAGTGGGGATTGGCCTTCGCGAGGTGGCCATAGATCACGCCATGCTCGCCCGCGCTCTCGTCGAGGTAGAGAGGCAGTGGTGTCGCTACCGGGCCGTCCGCGGTGGCGGTGAGGAATTGTGCCAGCCGCGCCGCGCGGATCGTCGCCCGCAGGCTCTCCTTGTCGTCGTCGCGGAAGACGGGAGGCGTGTACATATCGGAAACTCCTTGCGATGCAGGGACAGATGCCGGCAATCTGGCTTGTTGAAAATAGCCAGTTTGGAAGATTTGATGTGGTCCAGTTGTCGAAGGACGGCATCGCGCGCCGGATCATCGCGGCGATCAAGGAGCAGATCCACGGCGGGGTCTACCGACCCGGTGACCGCCTGCCGTCGACCCGGGCCTTTGCGGCCGAATGGGGTGTATCCCGCACGACGGTGATGGCGGCCTATGGCCAACTTGCCGCCGAAGGATATCTGACCACCCGGCCCGGGGCGCGTGCGATCGTAGCCCAGGGGCTCGGGACTGCGGCAGCGCCGATGTGCTCCACGGCTGCTGCACCCCGGCATCTCTCAGCGTTCGCGCAACGCCTGCTCGCTCTGCCTTCGCCAGCAGTAGCGCAGGCGGTCCGGGTTGCAGACTTTCGTTACGGAGACCTGTCCGGTTCGGACTTTCCGGTCTTGGCCTGGCGGCGCAGTTTGAACAAGGCGAGCCTCCGGCGCACCGCGAGGCTGCGCTACGGCGACCCTCAGGGAACTGCCACCCTCCGCACCGCGCTTCAAGGCTATCTCTGGCGTGCCCGCGGCATCAGGTGCACGCCCGACCAGATCGTCGTCGTGAACGGCTCGCAGCAAGGCCTGGACCTCTGCGCGCGGCTGTTGCTCGACCCCGGCGATCCCTTTGTGATCGAGAACCCTGGCTACCTCCTGGCTCGGCAGGCCTTCGCGGCGGCAGGTGGTGTTCCAGTTCCGATTCCGGTCGACGGGGAGGGACTCAGGACGCATTCGCTGCCCTTGGCCCGTCTGGCCTATGTGACGCCCTCGCACCAGTTTCCGCTTGGCGGCGTACTTTCGGCGGCGCGGCGGCGCGCCCTCGTGGCCTGGGCTGCACATACAGGCGCCTACGTTGTCGAGGACGATTACGACAGCGAGTACCGTCACGACATCGCCCCGATACCGCCTCTGCAGACACTCGACGCGGAGTCGGTCATCTATGTCGGCACGCTGTCCAAAACGCTCTCACCGACCCTGCGGCTCGGCTACCTCGTCGTCCCCACTACCTTGTCTCGGGCGTTCAGCGAGGCCAAGCGTCTGACCGACCGGCATACTCCGATGCTGGAGCAAGACGCGTTAGCCGACCTGCTGGCGAGCGGCGCCTTCGAACGTCACGTCCGCAGTATCCGCCGAAAGAACACCGAGCGACGGGTGGTGCTGCTGCAGGCGTTGGCGGACAATCTGGGCTCGTCGGTCACCATCGCGGGAGCTGACACAGGACTGCATGTCGTCATCTGGATCAACGGCGTTGCTGCCGACCGCGAGCCCGCGATCGTCGAGGCCGCAAGAGCAGCCGGGGTCGGCCTGTATCCCGTTTCACCGCTGTATGACCCACCCGAGTCCCGGCCGGCGGCGGCCGGTTTCATTCTCGGTTATGCCGGGCTTGACGCCGACGCACTGCGACGGGGCGTTGCGGTGCTGGCGGCGGTCCTCGCCGAGCACCGCCGATGAATGGTGCCGGAACGCTCGCTCACCGTGCGCCGCGGTCTGTTTTCCGCCCAAGCCAGCCGAAGCGGCTCACATCCCAAATGTCCGCTTCGGAGAGCCGCTCGGGTCGGCTTGAAATCAGCCATGGCCAAGGTACCAACGCCCAAGCTGCCCCCGTTCGCGTCGGCCAGAGCGCAACCGAGCAAAGAGGAGAGGGTTGTACCTCTGGGTAATGGCGGAGAGGGAGGGATTCGAACCCTCGGAACGCTTGCGCGCTCAACGGTTTTCGAGACCGCCCCGTTCGACCACTCCGGCACCTCTCCGCGTCACGGGCGAGCCTACCTACACGAGCGACCCCCACGGGGGCAAGGGCCGTGTGTCCGCAAGCGGCAAGACGCGGCCGACGTGATGCGGGGGGGCAGGCAACCCCTACGGGACCGGCAGGCCGCCGGGCTCCCCCGCGCGAAGCCGCCCGTGGCGCGCAAGGACTGCGTACAACCGATTCCGGGCCGATGCCGGGGCGCAGGGCCGCCCCCACACGCGAACCGTGCAGGCGCGCGGCAATGTCGCCAGCCCGGCGGCCGCTCAGATCAGTTCCGCGGTCGCCCGCCACTCCGGCGACACGTAGTTGACGATCAGCGACCTGCGCACCCCGCGGATCGGTCGCCGCTCGAAGCCGTGCCAGGTATCGCCGGCCGGCAGGAAGATCAGGCCGAGCCCGCGGCCGTAGGGGGTCGCGCCCAGATGCACCTTGCCGGTTGCGTCGTAGATGTCGGTGCCGGCATCCGCCAGCGCCGGGTCGTCCGACAGGTAGATCAGCATAGTGAACAGCTTCACCGCGATGTCGGTGTGCGGCTCGAGCCAGAAGCCGTCGACGTCCTGGGTGTATTCGATGCGGCCGCGCGCCGCCGACAGATCGACGCCGCAGGTCGCCTCGATCGCCGCCACGGTGCGGGGATCGCGGAAGACGCTGGCGAGTTCGGCGCAGACCGGGTGGTGGGCCTGGGCATCGCGGTCGAAGAACACGCGGGTCGAGTTGTTGGTCTCGCGACGCCCGTCGAACCGCGCCTTGACGGGTGCCCGGTACGGCAGGGCGAGAATGCGGTCGATAACGTCGCCGGGCAGCGCGTCACGCAGCAGCCAGTGGCGCCACGGGCTGTCGTTGCGGGTTGCCCGCGCGAGCGCCCCGGTGAAGGTCTCGATGGTGCGGTCGATCGGCGACTCGAGCATGGCGGTCCCCGTCAGACGAAGGGATTGAGGCGCTTGAGGCGCGCCGACAGGCGATGGCGACCGATCTCGCGGTCGTGGGCGGCCTGCGAGGTAACCCAGTTGAACATCACGTAGCGGCGCGGCCCCTCGAACGGCTTGTGGCCGTGCCAGGAATTGTCGGTGCGTCGGAAGGCGACGAAGGTCCCGCCGTCGGGCGGCACCTCGACGATGACCGAATCGATGTCGTCCGGATCGCGCAGCAGCCGCAGACGGCCACCGTCCTCAGCCCACGGCTCGTTGAGGTAGAGCAGGCAGGTGACCACCTTGGAGGTGGAATCGGTATGGATCCTGCCGTCGCTTGCCCGGCAGTGACCGCGCACCGTGATCATCAGCGGCCTGTCGGAGAGGTCGACATCGAACTTCTCCGACAGGATCGCCTCCAGATCGGCGCTGCGGATGTCCTCGATCAGCGCGGCAAAGGCGGGTCCGTAGGCGAGTTCCGACAGCGGGAAGATGCCGGGATGGGTGATCGCCGGGAAATCCGCCCGGATCGCCGCGAGCGCGTCGGCCGACAGCGTGTCCGATACGGTGAAATGTGCAAAGGGCTCGCGCACGACGCGCGTCCGGCGAATGGCCTCGAGATCGAGCATGTGCCGCCTCGGTGTTCGGTGCGTGCGCGTCAGGCTAGAGCCGGCTCGGCCGCCCGCCTTGCGCTGGATCAAGCCGCGTCGGGGTGCCGTGGGCGAGGCCGTCCTTCGCATTGACATCGCGGCCGCGCCACGTATATTCCGGCCCGATCGCGCGGGCAGGCAACTCCCGCGCTCAATTGCGCTGTCCGAGGTTTCGCTGCCCATCAGGGCGAGCCACCAAGACCGCGACGTCCGGCCGTTTCGTGGCGGCACGGCGCGGCACCGAAGGGCGCGGCGAGAGAAAAGGACTGGATCGACATGTTCGCGGTCATCAAGACCGGCGGGAAGCAGTATGGCGTCGCCGCCGACGATGTCATTACCGTCGAGAAGCTGGACGGCGAGCCAGGCGCGGCGATCACCTTCGGCGAGGTGCTGATGGTGGTGGATGGCGCGGCGACGACGATCGGCACGCCGCTGGTCGCCGGCGCGAGCGTCGCCGGCGAGGTGCTGGAGCAGACCCGCGGCGACAAGGTGCGCATCTTCAAGCGCAAGCGCCGCAAGCATTATCGCCGTTCGGCGGGGCATCGGCAGCAGCTGACGGTGGTGAAGATCACCGACATCCTGACCGGCGGTGCCAGGCCGGCGGCGAAGAAGGCCAAGGCGGCGAAGGGCGAGACGAAGGACGAGGTGCCGGCAGTCGAGGCGGCGTCGGCGACGCCTGCGCCGGAGGCCGCGCCCGAGACTGCGGCCGACACGGCGGCCGCGCAGAACTGAGGAGTATCGACCGATGGCACACAAGAAGGCAGGCGGTTCGTCCCGCAACGGCCGCGATACAGCCGGCCGGCGCCTCGGCGTCAAGAAGTTCGGCGGCGAGCACGTCGTGGCCGGCAACATCATCATCCGCCAGCGCGGCACCAGGTGGCATCCCGGCGCCAATGTGGGCATGGGCAAGGACCACACGATCTTCGCGCTGACCGATGGCACGGTGTCTTTCCGCACGGTCGCGGGCGGGCGCCAGTACGTCTCCGTCGTCGCGCCGTCGCCTGCCCCGGCAGAGTAACGGCGGCCAACCGCCGGCGTCCCTTCAACCCGGCGAAAAATCAGGTTACGAGCCAGGGGAGACGGGACACCGTCTCCCCTGATTTCGTATGGATCAATGCCATGAGTTCCCGGCCCACGAGTACCCGGATCGACGAGACGCTGAGGACCGAAAGGCTGCTGCTGCGCCCGCCGGTTGCCGCCGACGCCCCGGCGATGGCACGGCTCGCCGGCGACGAGCGGGTGGCGCGCTGGACGGCGGCGATCCCGCATCCCTACCCGGACGGTGCAGCCGAAGAGTTCATCGCTGAAGCAGGCCGCAGGCGCGCGGCCGGCGAGGCGCTCGTCTTCGCGATCTGCCTCAAGGACGCGCCGGACGCCCTGATCGGCATGGTGGAGCTGCGCCAGACCGACAGCGGCGCCGTTGAACTGGGCTACTGGCTTGGTCAGCCATGGTGGGGGCAGGGCCTGATGAGCGAGGCGGTCGCCGCGGCCGCCGCCGCCGGTCGTCTCTGGCGGCCGGGCGCGTTGATCGGCGCCCACACCTTCCCCGACAATGTCGCCTCGCAGCGGGTGCTGGAGAAGGCCGGTTTCATCCGGCGCGGCACGGGGACCTGCCGCGCGCCGGCGCGCGCCTGCGGCGACGTCGAGAACGCGCCGGTGTTCGTCTACGAGCCGGGGGCGGGCGAATGAAGTTCCTCGACCAGGCCAAGGTCTATGTGCGCTCCGGCGACGGCGGTGCGGGAGCGGTGTCGTTCCGGCGGGAGAAGTTCATCGAGTTCGGCGGTCCGGACGGCGGCGACGGCGGGCGCGGCGGAGACGTCTGGGCGGAATGCGTCGACGGGCTCAACACGCTGATCGACTACCGCTACCAGCAGCACTTCAAGGCGAAGACCGGCGGCCACGGCATGGGCCGCAACCGGTCCGGCGCCAAGGGCGCCGATGTGGTGCTGAAGGTCCCGGTCGGCACCGAGATCCTGGAGGACGATCAGGAGACGGTGATCGCCGATCTCACGCAGGTCGGACAGCGGGTGCTGCTGGCGCGCGGCGGCAATGGCGGATTCGGCAATGCCCACTTCAAGTCGTCGGTCAACCAGGCGCCGCGGCGCGCCAATCCCGGACTGCCCGGCGAGGAGCGCTGGATCTGGCTGCGCCTCAAGCTGATCGCCGATGCCGGGCTCGTCGGTCTGCCGAACGCGGGCAAGTCGACCTTCCTGGCGGCGGTCTCGGCCGCCAGGCCGAAGATCGCCGACTATCCGTTCACGACGCTGCATCCCAATCTCGGAGTCGTGCGGCTGGACACCCGGGAGTTCGTGCTAGCCGACATTCCCGGTCTGATCGAGGGGGCGCACGAGGGGATCGGCATCGGCGACCGGTTCCTCGGCCATATCGAGCGCTGCCGGGTGCTCTTGCATCTGGTCGACGCCACCGAGGAGAAGGTCGCCAGAGCCTACCGGATCGTGCGTAGCGAACTTGAGGCATATGGAGCGGGTCTCGACGAGAAGCGGGAAGTCGTCGCGCTGTCGAAATGCGATGCGGTGGAGCCGAAGGATCTCGAGAAGAAGCGCCGGGCGCTGGCCAGGGCCTGCGGCGGCGACGTGCTGATGGTCTCGGCAGCGACCGGGGCCGGGGTGCGCGAGGCGGTCGCCAGGCTGATGGCGGAAATCGACGCGGCCAGGGCCGAGGATGCCGCACGCCAGGAGGCCGAGGTCGTGAGGGAGCGCGGCTGGAGACCGTGATGTCGGGAAAGCGTCTGACCGGCCACCGCCGGATCGTGGTCAAGGTGGGATCCTCCCTGCTGGTCGATCCGAATGCGGGCCTGAAGCGGGACTGGCTTGCGACGCTGGCCGCCGACATTGCCGGGCTGGCGGCCGGCGGGGCGGAACCGATCATCGTCTCGTCGGGGGCGATCGCGCTCGGCCGCTCGGTGCTGGCGATGCCGCGCGGGCCGCTGCGGCTCGAGGAGAGCCAGGCAGCGGCCGCCGTCGGCCAGATCGCGCTGGCGGGGGCCTGGGCGGAGGCGCTCGGCCGTCACGGCCTGGTGGCCGGACAGATCCTGCTGACGCTCGGCGATACCGAGGAGCGGCGCCGCTATCTCAACGCCCGCTCGACGGTGACGATGCTCCTGAAGCTCAGGGCGGTGCCCGTCATCAACGAGAACGACACGGTGGCGACCTCCGAGATCCGCTATGGCGACAACGATCGGCTGGCGGCCCGCGTCGCCACCATGCTGAGCGCGGACTGCCTGGTCCTGCTATCGGATGTCGACGGCCTCTATACCGCCCCGCCGGGGGTGCGGGCGGACGCCGCCTTCATCCCCGAGGTCGACGCGATCACGCCGCAGATCGAGGCGATGGCGGGATCGGCGGGCTCGGAACTGTCGCGCGGCGGCATGCTGACCAAGATCGAGGCGGCCAAGATCGCGACCGCAGCCGGCGCGACGATGGTGATCGCGTCGGGGCGCATCGACCATCCGCTCGCGGCGATCGACGCCGGCGGCCGGGCGACCTGGTTCCGGGCGCGTGGCAATCCGGTGGCGGCACGCAAGACCTGGATCGCCGGTACGCTCGAGCCGCGCGGCACGGTCGTCGTCGACGATGGCGCGGCCCAGGCGCTGCGGCAGGGCAAGAGCCTGCTGCCGGCGGGGGTGCGGCGGGTCGAGGGCGGGTTCTGCCGCGGCGACGCCGTGGTGATCCGCGATCTCGCCGGCCGCGAACTCGGCCGTGGCCTGACGGCCTATGATCGCAGCGATGCCGAGCGCATCATCGGTCGCAACAGCCGGGAGATCGAGAGCATCCTCGGATATGCTGGGCGCGCCGAGATGATCCATCGCGACGACATGGCGCTCAGGCAGGAATAGGGAGGCGAACGGAGGCGGACGTGATGAGCGTCGAGGCAAGGCAGACGATCCGGAGTGGCGACCTCGCCGACACGATGCTGGCGATGGGCCGGCGCGCGCGGGCGGCGGCGCGCGTGCTGGCCCGCGCCGACGCCCGGACGAAGGATGGTGCGCTGGCGGCCATGGCGGCGGCGATCCGGCGCGACGCGCCGGCCATCCTCGCGGCCAACACCCGCGATCTCGAGGCGGCGCAAGCGCGCGGCACGGCCGGCTCGTTCCTCGACCGGCTGAAGCTCGATCCGTCCCGTATCGAGGCGATGGCGAAGGGAGTGGAAGAGATCGCTGCACTGCCCGATCCGGTCGGCACGGTGATCGCCGAATGGGATCGGCCGAACGGACTGCATATCGAGCGGGTGCGCACGCCGCTGGGGGTTATCGGGGTGATCTTCGAGAGCCGACCGAACGTCACGGCGGACGCCGGTGCCTTGTGCCTGAAGGCCGGCAACGCCGTGATCCTCAGACCCGGATCGGAGAGCGCCGGTTCGGCACGCGCGATCCATGCCT
The DNA here is from genome assembly GCF_004346195.1 of Tepidamorphus gemmatus. Lineage (NCBI taxonomy): Bacteria > Pseudomonadati > Pseudomonadota > Alphaproteobacteria > Hyphomicrobiales > Tepidamorphaceae > Tepidamorphus > Tepidamorphus gemmatus. The sequence continues at coordinate 8,605 of NZ_SMAK01000012.1, forward strand.
GTCTGGCCGAGGGGCTCGCAGCGGCGGGCCTGCCGGCCGACGCGATCCAGATCGTCCCGACCACCGACCGTGCCGCCGTCGGCGCGATGCTCGGTGGGCTCGATGGCGCGATCGACGTGATCGTGCCACGTGGCGGCAGGAGCCTCGTCGAGCGGGTGCAGGGCGAGGCGCGGGTGCCGGTGTTCGCGCATCTGGAGGGCATCTGCCACGTCTATCTGCACGCGCCGGCAAATCTGGACATGGCCCGACGCATCGTCGTCAATGCCAAGATGCGCCGCACCGGCATCTGCGGCGCGGCCGAGACGTTGCTCGTCGACCGGGCGCTGGCCGCCACGCATCTGCCGCCGATCCTGGCCGACCTGATCGCCGTCGGCTGCGAGGTCCGAGGCGATGCCGAGACGCAGGCCGCCGATCCGCGCGTGGTGGCGGCGGGCGAGGCCGACTACGGCAAGGAGTTCCTCGACGCGATCATCGCGGTCAAGGTCGTCGACGGTCTTGAGGCGGCGATCGAGCACATCGAGCGGTACGGGTCCAGCCACACCGAGGCGATCGTGACGGACGACCAGGCGGCTGCGGACAGATTCTTTGCGCTGGTCGATTCGGCGATCCTGCTGCACAACGCCTCCACCCAGTTCGCCGACGGTGGCGAATTCGGGATGGGGGCCGAGATCGGCATCGCGACCGGCCGCATGCATGCGCGCGGTCCGGTCGGGGTCGAGCAGCTGACCAGCTTCAAGTACCGCGTGCGCGGCTCGGGCCAGACGCGGCCGTGAGCGGGGCCGGCTGAGTTGGGCGGCATCGGAGGCTGGCCGAACCTGCCGTCCTGCGGGGCGGGACAACGGATCGGTCTGTTCGGCGGATCGTTCAACCCGCCACATGGCGGCCATCGGCTGGTCAGCGACATGGCCCTGCGGCGTCTTCGGCTCGACCGCATCTGGTGGCTGGTAACGCCCGGCAATCCGCTCAAGGACCCGCGCGCGCTACGGCCGCTCGAGGCGCGGATCGCCGAGGCAGCACGGATCGCCGCGCATCCGCGCATCCAGGTGACGGCGGTCGAGGCCGATATCGGCGCATCGCGCACACGCGATACGCTGCGATATCTGATCCGGCGCTGTCCGACCGCGCGTTTCGTCTGGCTCATGGGGGCGGACAATCTGGCCAGTTTCCACCACTGGTACGCCTGGCGGGAGATCGCCCGCACCGTCCCCATCGCCGTCGTCGACCGGCCGGGCTACGGCCTCGCCGCAGTCGCCAGCCCTGCCGCGCACTGGATGGCATCCAGGCGGATCGACGAGGCGGACGCGGCGCTGCTCGCGGACCTCGACCCGCCCGCCTGGGTCTTCCTTCACGGGCGCCGCTCGCCGCTCTCCTCGACCCAGCTCAGGGCGGACCAGACGCGCTGACCACGACCGGGGCCGCGATTATTGAAAAGTTCACGAAACGTGCACTATCTTGTCTGCGTTGCGGTCAAGCATCCGGTGATGCCAATCGCGACAAGCTTGGATGGTATGACGAGAGGAAACCCCGCTGACACCATCGAAGTCCGCTGAGGGCGTCGCTCGCGGCGCGCCTCCCATTGTGACTGTCCGGCCGCAGCCGTCGTCGGACAGTCTGCTCGAAACGATCCTCGCCGCGCTGGAAGACGGCAAGGCAGAGGATGTGGTCACCATCGACCTGGCAGGTAAATCGTCGATCGCCGACACGATGGTCATCGCCTCCGGGCGATCCGACCGGCAGGTCGGCGCGATCGCCGATCGCGTGCTGCGCAGCCTCAAGGACGCCGGCTTCGGCCGCGTCGCGGTGGAGGGCATGCAGACCTGCGACTGGGTGCTGATCGATGCCGGCGACGTGATCGTGCATCTGTTCAGGCCAGAGGTCCGCGCCTTCTACAATCTCGAGAAGATGTGGTCCTCGGACACGCCGCGCGAGCGGCTGGCGATCTGAACCAGGCGCATCGTGCGCCGGCCGGCATGCGCGTCGAGATCCTCGCGGTCGGACGGCTGAAGGCGGGCGCCCCGGAACGGGAGCTGGTGGCGCGCTATCTCGACCGCGCCGCAGCGGCCGGTCGCGTGGTCGGGCTCACCGGGTTCGAGGTCGCCGAAGTGGGCGAGGGGCGGGACGTGGCCGCCGAAAGCCGGGCGCTTCTCGCCCGTCTTCCGGCCGGGGCGCGACGGATCGTGCTCGACGAGCGCGGCCGGGCGCTGTCCAGCCGCGAACTGGCCCGCCGCATCGCTGGCTGGCGCGATGAGGGGGCCTCGGCGGCGGCGTTTCTGATCGGCGGTGCCGACGGTCACGACGTCTCGGTCCGGACGGGCGCCGATCTGGTGCTGTCGCTTGGCCCGATGACATGGCCGCATCAGCTCGTGCGCGCGCTGATCGCCGAACAGCTTTACCGTGCCGTGACGATCCTCGGCGGCCATCCCTATCATCGCGATTAGATTGAGCAGTTCATTGGTCCGCGGCCGCGACGATCCGCTCCGAAACCCCGTTTCGTGCCGCATCCTGGCGGGGGACCGGTTCCGACATCTCCGTGACGGCTCCAGGGATCATCTCGCTGTTGCCGCAATCCTACGGTTATCGGTGCGTTAAACCGGAGCCTGCTATGCATCCGTCCATGCTGACCACTCTCCATCACGGCGGGTTCCGGACCCTCGCAGCGGCGCTGGTCGCAATCCTCGCGCTGGTCGCGTCTGCGGCCGGTGAAGACACGCCTGCGGCCGACTCGGCGGGTGCGGCGGCACCGGCGGCCGGACCCGAAGCCGCGCGCGAAGAGACGGAGCGGGCGCTTGCGACGCTGCGCGAGGACCTCGAGCGGCAGCGTGAGGTGGAGGCGCGCATTGCCGGCGAGGTGGCGGCGCTGGAGGCCGATCGGGCCGCGCTGAATGCCGAACTGCTTGCGACGGCCGGACGGATCGGCGAGCTGGAGACCGTTCTCGGCCACGTCGAGAATCGGATCACGGCGCTGGTCGAGCGCGAGAATGACCTGAAGTCCTCGCTGCGCAGCCGATCCGGAGTCCTTGCCGAACTGATCGCCGCCCTGCAGCGCATGGGCCGGCGGCCGCCGCCGGCGGTGCTGATCAGCCCGGGCGATGCCTTGGAGACGGTGCGCACCGCCATGCTGCTTGGTGCCGTTCTGCCCGGTCTGAGGTTGGAAACCGAAGCCCTGGCCACCGATCTTGCCGAGCTTACCCGGCTGAAGCGCGAGATCGACGGCGAGAGAGCCAGGCTTTTGGCACAGACGCGGGCACTCGGCGAACAGCGCACGCGGATTGCGCTGCTGATCGAGGCCAAGCGGCTGGTGGCGGCGTCGAGTGCCGAGGAGCTCGCAAGCGTGCGCCGGCGCGCCGAGGAGCTCGCAGCCAGGGCGCAGGACATGGAGGAACTGATCGCCTCGCTCGACCGGGAGATCGCGGTGGCTGAACGCGTGGCGGCCGCTTCGGCAACGAGGTCGCCCCAGGAAGCGCTCGGCGCGCTGCGCGATCCGGCCCGCCTCGAACCTGCCATGCCGTTCGCCGACACCAAGGGGCTGTTGCCGATGCCGGCGGCCGGCGCTGTCGTGCGCGAATTCGGCGCGCCGGACGAATTCGGGACGGCCTCGCGCGGGATCACGATCGCAACGCGCGCAAACGCCCAGGTCATCGCCCCGGCCGACGGCTGGGTCGTCTACGCCGGGCCGTTCCGATCCTATGGGGAACTCTTGATACTGAATGTCGGCGACGGGTATCATGTCCTACTCGCCGGCATGGACGCAATTGCCGTTGATCTCGGCCAGTTCGTTCTGGCCGGTGAACCGGTCGGGCAAATGGGCGGGGTGGTGCTGGCAAGTGCCGCGAACGTGACTGTCGGCCGCAGCCAGCCCCTCCTATATGTGGAATTCCGGCAGGATGGTCAGTCCATCGATCCGGGCCCGTGGTGGGCAAGCGGCCGCAATGGAGCAGGCGGATAATGCGCAGGACGTCAATTCTCCTCCTTGGAATGTTGCTGGGCGGGGCGGCTGGCTTTGTCGTTTCGCAGCCGGCACTGATCACCGGTGATGCGATCGCTGCGGGCAAGAGCGACACCTACCGCCAGCTTAATCTGTTCGGCGACGTCTTCGAGCGGGTGAAGTCCGACTATGTGGAGGAGCCCGACGACGCGGCCCTGGTCGAGTCGGCCATCAATGGCATGCTGACCTCGCTCGATCCGCATTCGAGCTATCTGTCGCCGAAGGACTACCGCGACATGCAGGTCCAGACGCGCGGCGAGTTCGGTGGCCTCGGCATCGAGGTCACGATGGAGGACGGACTGGTCAAGGTCGTCACGCCGATCGACGACACGCCCGCCGCCCGCGCCGGCATCCTGCCCGGAGACCTGATCACCCATCTCGACGGCGAGCCGGTGAAGGGGCTGACACTGGCCGAGGCCGTCGAGAAGATGCGCGGACGGGTGAATACCCCGATCGAGCTGACCATTCAGCGCGGCGAAGGCGAGCCGCTGAAGATCACGGTCGTGCGTGACATCATCCAGATCCGTGCCGTCCGCTTCAACAGCGAGGATGATGTCGGCTACATCCGCATCACACAGTTCAACGAGCAGACCTTCGAGAACCTGAAGCTCGCCATCGAGAAGCTGGAGCAGGAAATTCCCGCCGACCGGCTGAAGGGCTTCATCATCGACCTGCGGAACAATCCGGGCGGGCTCCTCGATCAGGCGATCGCCGTGTCCGACACATTCCTGGATCGCGGCGAGATCGTCTCGACGCGTGGGCGCAATCTCGACGAATCGCAGCGCTACAATGCCCGATCCGGCGATCTGACCAAGGGCAAGCCGGTCATCGTCCTGATCAATGGCGGTTCGGCGTCGGCATCGGAAATCGTCGCCGGCGCCCTGCAGGACCATCGCCGTGCGACCATCGTCGGAACCCGTTCCTTCGGCAAGGGGTCGGTGCAGACCATCATCCCGCTGGGGTCGAACGGCGCCCTGCGCCTGACGACGGCCCGCTACTACACGCCGTCCGGCCGTTCCATCCAGGCGACCGGCATCGAACCGGACATCGTGGTCGAACAGGACGTTCCCGAGGAACTGCGCGGGCAGACCACATCACGGGGCGAAGCCTCGCTGCGCGGGCACCTCGAATCGCAGGATGGCGAGGAGCAGGGCGGATCGTCCGCGTACATTCCCCCGGACAAGGCCGACGACAAGCAGCTCAACTATGCGCTTGACCTGCTGCGCGGGGTCCAGGTGCACAGCTCGTTCCCGCCCGATCCCAACGCGAGCGTGCCGAACTGAGGCACCGGCCGAACGCCGCGGGAGTCCCGCCCGGGCCGGCGGACATTGCGCGGCGGACTGATTGGACCGACCATGGCGGCACTGGGCGGCGACGGATCAACGGGCGGCGGACGCCTGGCCAGGACCTTGCGGGGCTTGAGCGTTCGCAAGGTCGTCCTGCTTCTGGCGGCCACGGCAGCCGTGCTGCTGGCCGGCCGACTTCTGCTGTTCGACGATCCGCTTGGCGGCGAACCGGTGGCGGTGGTGCAGCTCGACAGCCTGCCGGCCTCGCGGGCCAATACCGGCGAGACGACCGGCATGCGCGCGACGCTCGAGTCCGAACAGCCCGAAAGCCTGCCGGACGACCAGGCGCTGCCACCTGCCGACATCGTGATCGGCGATCCGCTGACACCGTCAGCGGCAACCGGTGGCGGCGAAATCGGCCTGGTCGAGATGAGCCGCCACGGCCCGATCCCGGCGATCGCCCCGGACGGACGCCGGCCCTTCGATGCCTATGCGCGTCCGCTCGGAGCTGTTCCACCGACCGGACCCCGCATCGCCATCGTGCTTGGCGGGCTGGGGCTCTCGACGCTGACCACCGAGACGGCGATCGACCGGCTTCCCGCCGAGATCACGCTGGCCTTTGCGCCCTACGGGGACGAGCTGGAGCGCTTGAGCGCGCGCGCCCGCCAGGCTGGCCACGAACTGCTGCTGCACGTTCCGCTGGAGCCCTACGACTACCCCGACAGCGATCCCGGGCCGCACACGCTGCTGACCGGGCTCGACCCGGAACAGAATCGCGACCGTCTGCACTGGCTGATGAGCCGGTTCTCCGGCTATGCCGGGGTCCTGAACTACATGGGCGCCCGCTTCACCGCGAGCGAGGACGCCTTGCGGCCGTTTCTCGGCGAGCTCCGAGACCGTGGACTCGTCTATATCGACGACGGAACGTCGCCACGCAGCGCGGTGCCGAAGGTTGCCCGCGAGATCGGGCTGTCGGTGGCGGTGGCGACGCGGGTGGTGGACGCGGTGCCGACGCGCGCGGCCATCGACGAGGCGCTGCGCCAGCTCGAGGACAGCGCACGCGAAACCGGTTCTGCGCTCGGCATCGGCTCGGCGCTGCCGGTGAGCATCGAGGCGATCCGCGAATGGGCCCGCGGCCTCGAGGCGCGCGGAGTGACCCTCGTGCCGGCGAGTGCGCTGGTCGGCGGCGGGGCGATCTGAACCGCGTGCCCGGTTGACAGGCGGGGCGGCGGCGCGCCAACTCGCGGCGCGCAGACTTCGCAACGTCGGGAGCCGCCATGGCCGCAGACATCGCCGATCTTCCCTACCGCCCCTGTGTGGGGGCGCTGGTCATCAACCGCGACGGTCTCGTGTTCATCGGCCATCGCGCCGACGGGCCAGAAGAGCCGGAAGGCCCCGGCACCTGGTGGCAGATGCCTCAAGGCGGAATCGACGAGGGCGAGGATCCGGCCACAGCCGTCTTTCGCGAGCTCTACGAGGAGACCAGCATCCGCTCGGTCAGCCTGATTGCCGAGAGCCGCGACTGGATCCGCTACGATCTGCCGCCGAACCTGATCGGCAAGGCCTGGAAAGGCCGCTATCGCGGCCAGGCCCAGAAGTGGTTCGCGCTGCGCTTCACCGGCGAGGACAGCGAGATCGACATCCTCCATCCCGGCGGCGGTCACCACAAGCCCGAGTTCAACGCCTGGAGATGGGCGCGCCCCGACGAACTGACCGCCCTCGTGGTGCCGTTCAAGCGCGCGGTCTACGCGCAGATCGTCCGGGAATTCGAGGGCATCATCGGCCGCAGCTGAGAGATTGGCGGCCGATCGTTACCATTGTCCAGTCAGCTGCGCATGAGGGAGCGATCGCATGTCCACCGTCCCACTTCTCTCCGACGAAGACCTCAGTCCGGCCGCCAGGGCGGTGTTCGACGACATCCGCAAGACCCGCAACACGGACTTCGTCAACAATTTCTGGCGGGCGCTGGCGAACGACCCGGTGTTGCTGAAGCGAACCTGGGACAGCGTCAAGGAGGTGATGGCGCCGGGCGCGCTCGATCCGCTGGTCAAGGAACTGATCTATGTCGCGGTCTCGGCGACCAACAACTGCGAATACTGCATCCGCTCCCACACCGCTTCCGCCCGCGCCAAGGGCATGACCGACGCCATGCTGATGGAGCTGCTCGCGGTGGTCGGGATGGCCAACGAGACCAATCGGCTGGCGAACGGCCTGCAGGTGCCGGTGGACGAGGCGTTCCGGTAGCCGGATGGCGGGCACTGGCATTCCGCCGCGCCGCCACGCCGCCGCGCCTTGCGGTGTGCCGGCAGCCGCTGGTATTGAAGGTTCCCCGACCCCTGCGCGCAGTTTCCGGCACCGGATGAGCCAGACTCCCAGCGAGCGCTACGCCGCTCTCGTGGCCCGCGGCGAGATCGCCTTCGATGCGGCGCAGGAGGCGCTGGCGGAGCGGCTGAGCCGGCTTGCGATCGAGCTGGAGAACCGGCGGCTCGCGCACAAGACCTCGCATCTCGGCTGGCTGTTCGCGCGCCGCCACCACGCCACCCCCGTCCGGGGACTGTACATCTATGGCGAGGTCGGCCGCGGCAAGACCATGCTGGTCGACATGTTCTTCGAGGCCGTCAGCGTCCGGCGCAAGCGTCGCGCCCATTTCGCCGACTTCATGGCCGATGTTCACGAGCGCGTGCACCGGACGCGCCAGCGCATCGCCGCAGGCGCGCTCAAGGGCGACGATCCGATCCCGCCGGTCGCCGCCGAGATCGCCGACGAAACCCGGCTGCTCTGTCTCGACGAATTCCATGTCGACGACATCACCGATGCCATGATCCTCGGGCGGCTGTTCACGCGCCTGTTCGACCGCGGGCTGGTGTTGGTGACGACGTCGAACACGGCGCCCGACGATCTTTATGCCGGTGGCCTCAACCGGGCGCTGTTCCTGCCTTTCGTGGCCCTGCTCAAGGAACGCACCGCCGTCGTCTGTCTCGATGCCCGGACCGACTACCGGCTCGGCCGTCTGGCCGGTGGCGAGGTCTATTTCACGCCGGCGGATGCGGCGGCGCGGGCCGCGATGGACCGGGCCTGGGCGGCGGTGACCGACGCGCGGCCCGGCAGCCCGATGGAGCTCGAGGTGAAGGGTCGGAAGGTTGCGGTGCCGCTGGCGGTGCGCGGCGCGGCGAGGTTCTCCTTCGCCGACCTGTGCCGGCAGCCGCTCGGATCCAGCGACTACCTGAAGATCGCCCGAACGTTCCGGACCGTGTTCATCGACGGCGTTCCGATGATGGGCCCGGCCGACCGCAACGCGGCGCGGCGCTTCGTGCTGCTGATCGACGCCCTCTACGACCAGCGCGTCAAGCTGGTCATGTCGGCGGATGCCGAGCCGGATGCGCTCAATACCTCAGGCGACGCGGCGGTCGAGTTCCGGCGGACGGCCTCGCGCCTCTACGAGATGCGCTCGCAGGACTACCTGGCCGCGCCGCACGGCGCGCAGGGGCCGGAATCGGTGGCACCCGCCGAGGTCTCTGTGCTCTAGGACGATCGCATTACTTGAACGCTTCAGGCATTCGGGCTAGTGACTGCGCGGGCTGACGCAGAGCTCCCTCACGACCTTCAATCGGGACCACGGAACCTCATGGCGCGACACAAGATCGCTTTGATCGGCGCCGGTCAGATCGGCGGCACGCTCGCCCATCTCGCCGGACTCAAGGAACTGGGCGACATCATCCTCTTCGACATCGCCGAGGGCACTCCGCAGGGCAAGGCGCTCGACATTGCCCAGTCCTCCCCGGTCGACGGGTTCGATGCGAAGCTCGCGGGAACCAACTCCTACGCGGCCATCAAGGACGCCGACGTGGTGATCGTCACCGCCGGCGTGCCGCGCAAGCCCGGCATGAGCCGCGATGACCTGCTCGGAATCAACCTCAAGGTGATGGAGCAGGTCGGCGCCGGCATCCGCAAGTATGCGTCGGACGCCTTCGTGATCTGCATCACGAACCCGCTGGACGCCATGGTCTGGGCGCTGCAGAAGGCTTCGGGTCTGCCCAAGCACATGGTCGTCGGCATGGCCGGCGTGCTCGATTCGGCGCGGTTCCGCTACTTCCTCGCCGAGGAGTTCGATGTCTCGGTCGAGGACGTCACCGCCTTCGTGCTCGGCGGTCACGGCGACACCATGGTGCCGCTCGCCCGCTACTCGACGGTTGCCGGCATCCCGCTGCCGGACCTCGTCAAGATGAACTGGACCACGAAGAAGCGGCTCGACGAGATCATCCAGCGCACCCGCGACGGCGGCGCGGAGATCGTCGGCCTGCTGAAGACCGGGTCGGCCTATTACGCGCCGGCAGCCTCGGCGATCGCCATGGCCGAGTCCTACCTCAAGGACAAGAAGCGCGTGCTGCCCTGCGCGGCCTATCTGAAGGGCGAGTACGGGGTGAACGACCTCTATGTCGGTGTGCCAGTGGTGATCGGTGCCAAGGGGGTCGAGCGGGTCGTCGAGATCGAGCTCAACCGCAGCGAGCGCAGCGCCTTCGACAAGTCGGTCGAGGCGGTGAAGGCGCTGGTCGAGGCCTGCAAGGCCATCGCGCCGGATCTCGGCAAGAGCAAGTGAACCGGGCGCGCCGATGAACATCCACGAATACCAGGCCAAGGCCATCCTCAAGGCCTACGGGGCGCCGGTCGCCGCCGGGGTCGCGATCTTTTCGCCCGAGGAGGCGGAACAGGCTGCCAGGCAGCTCGGCGGGCCGCTGTGGGTCGTCAAGTCGCAGATCCATGCCGGCGGCCGCGGGAAGGGCCGCTTCAAGGAGCTGGGACCCGACGCTAAGGGTGGCGTCCGGCTTGCGAAGAGCGTCGAGGAGGTCGTCGCCAATGCCCGCGAGATGCTCGGCAGGACGCTGGTGACCAAGCAGACCGGTCCTGCCGGCAAGCAGGTCAACCGCCTCTACATCGAGGACGGCGCCGACATCGCCCGCGAGCTCTATCTGTCGCTTCTCGTCGACCGCACCGTCGGCCGCGTCGCCTTCGTGGTCTCCACCGAGGGCGGCATGGACATCGAGCAGGTCGCGCACGACACGCCGGAGAAGATCGTCACCCTGGCGATCGACCCGTGCACGGGGGTCACGGCGGCCGACGCGGCGAAGATCGCCGATGCCCTGAAGCTCGAGGAGCCGGCGCGCGGCGAGATGACGAAGCTCGCCGACATCCTCTACCGGGCCTTCACCGAGAAGGACATGAGCCTGCTCGAGGTGAATCCGCTGATCGTGATGAAGGACGGTCACCTGCGCGTCCTCGATGCCAAGGTCTCGTTCGACAACAATGCGCTGTTCCGTCATCCCGACATCGTCGCGCTGCGCGACAAGACGGAAGAGGACGAGAAGGAGATCGAGGCGTCGAAGTACGACCTCGCCTATGTGGCGCTCGACGGCAACATCGGCTGCATGGTCAACGGCGCGGGTCTTGCCATGGCGACCATGGACATCATCAAGCTCTATGGCGCGGAGCCCGCGAATTTCCTCGACGTCGGCGGCGGCGCGTCGAAGGAGAAGGTGACGGCGGCATTCAAGATCATCACCGCCGATCCGAACGTGAAGGGCATTCTGGTCAACATCTTCGGCGGCATCATGCGCTGCGACACGATCGCCGAAGGCGTCGTCGCCGCCGTGAAGGAGGTCGGTCTGAAGGTGCCGCTGGTGGTGCGGCTCGAGGGTACCAAGGTCGAGGAGGGCAAGCGAATCCTCAACGAAAGCGGCCTCGACGTGGTGGCGGCCAACGATCTCGACGATGCCGCTCAGAAGATCGTCAATGCCGTGAAGGGGGCTCGCTGATGTCGATCCTGGTCGATCGCAACACCAAGGTCATCGTGCAGGGTCTCACCGGCAAGACGGGCACCTTCCATACCGAGCAGGCACTCGCCTATCACGGCACCCAGATGGTGGCCGGCGTCCATCCCGCGAAGGGCGGCGAGATGTGGACCGGTCACGTCAACGGCAGCGAGCGGCAGCTGCCGATCTATTCGACCGTTGCCGAGGCGAAGGAGCGGACCGGGGCGAACGCCACGGTGATCTACGTGCCGCCGGCCGGGGCGGCTGCGGCCATCGAGGAGGCGATCGACGCGGAGATTCCGCTGATCGTCTGTATCACCGAGGGGATACCGGTGATGGACATGGTCCGGGCGAAGGCCAAGCTCGTCAAATCGAAGTCGCGTCTGATCGGACCGAACTGTCCTGGCGTGATGACCGCCGACGAATGCAAGATCGGCATCATGCCGGGTTCGATCTTCCGCAAGGGCTCGGTTGGTGTCGTGTCGCGGTCCGGCACACTCACCTACGAGGCGGTCTACCAGACGACGATGGCCGGCCTCGGCCAGACCACGGCCGTCGGCATCGGCGGCGACCCGGTAAAGGGCACCGAGTTCATCGATGTCCTGGAGATGTTCCTGGCCGATGCGGCGACCCAGTCGATCATCATGATCGGGGAGATCGGCGGCTCGGCCGAGGAGGACGCCGCCCGGTTCATCCGCGACGAGGCGAAGAAGGGGCGCGCCAAGCCGATGGTCGGCTTCATTGCCGGGCGCACCGCACCGCCCGGCCGGACCATGGGCCACGCCGGCGCGGTGATTTCGGGCGGCAAGGGCGGTGCGGAGGACAAGATCGAGGCGATGAAGGCCGCCGGCATCCATGTCTCGGAGTCGCCGGCCCGTCTCGGCAAGACTCTCGCCGATGTGCTGAAGGGCTAACTTTATTGAAGGAAGGCCCGGGCTTATATGGCAGGGCAGCGTTGAATCCGGCCGCGCGGTGCGGCCGGATGCGAGGAGGAGAGGCCCTTTCGGGCCCGAATTGCGGTCATGGCCAAGCACGAGGCTAACGAAGCCTTCGCACTGACGTCGTTCCTGTACGGGACGAATGCGGGATGGATTGAGGATCAATACGCCCGCTACCAGCAGAACCCCGATCAGGTGGATGCCGGCTGGCGCACCTTCTTCGAGGCGCTCAAGGATGACCGCGACACGGTGATGAAGGAGGCACGCGGCGCCTCCTGGAAGCGGCCGGACTGGCCGATCCCGATGAACGGCGAACTGGTCAGCGCGTTCGATGCGAACTGGATGCCGCTTGAGAAGGATTTCGGCGCGAAGATCCAGGCGAAGGCTCAGGCCAAGGGCGTCGAGCTCAGCAGCGAGGCGCTGATGCGCGGCACGCGCGATTCTGTGCGCGCGCTGATGATGATCCGCGCCTACCGGATGCGCGGCCATCTGGCTGCCAACCTAGATCCGCTGGGGCTGACGCCGCGCGGCAGCCATCCGGAGCTCGACCCGGAATCCTACGGATTCACCGAGGTCGACTACGACCGCAAGATCTTCATCGACCATGTTCTGGGTCTCGAATTCGCCACCATTCGCGAGATGCTGGCGATCCTTCGGCGCACGTACTGCAATACGATCGGCGTCGAGTTCATGCACATTTCCGATCCCGCCGAGAAGGCGTGGATCCAGGAGCGAATCGAAGGACCCGACAAGGAGGTGACCTTCACGCCCGAGGGCAAGAAGGCGATCCTGAACAAGCTCGTCGAGGCCGAGGGCTTCGAGAAGTTCCTCGATGTGAAGTATACCGGCACCAAGCGATTCGGCCTCGATGGCGGCGAGTCGATCGTGCCGGCGCTCGAGCAGGTCATCAAGCGCGGCGGCCATCTGGGGCTCACCGAAATCGTCATCGGCATGGCGCATCGCGGCCGGCTGAATGTGCTCGCCCAGGTGATGGGCAAGCCGCACCGCGCGATCTTCCACGAGTTCAAGGGCGGCTCGGCCTCGCCGGACGACGTCGAGGGGTCGGGAGACGTGAAGTACCATCTCGGCGCCTCGTCGGACCGCGAGTTCGACAACAATCGCGTGCACCTGTCGCTGACCGCGAATCCGTCGCATCTGGAAATCGTCGATCCGGTGGTGCTCGGCAAGGCTCGCGCCAAGCAGGATCAGGCCGGCGATTTCGAGCGCTCGACCGTGCTGCCGCTGCTCATCCACGGAGATGCCGCCTTCGCCGGACAGGGGGTGGTGGCGGAGTGCTTCGGCCTGTCGGGCCTGAAGGGCCATCGCACCGGCGGCTCGCTGCATTTCATCATCAACAACCAGATCGGCTTCACCACCAATCCGCGTTTCTCGCGCTCCTCGCCCTATCCCTCGGACGTCGCCAAGATGATCGAGGCACCGATCCTGCACGTGAACGGCGATGATCCCGAGGCCGTGGTGTTCGCTGCCAAGGTCGCCATCGAGTTCCGCCAGCGTTTCCACAAGCCGGTGGTGGTGGACATGTTCTGCTATCGCCGCTTCGGCCACAACGAGGGTGACGAGCCGGCCTTCACCCAGCCGATCATGTACCGCAAGATCCGCGAGCATCCCACGACGCTGCAGATCTATGCCGACAAGCTGATCGCCGAGGGCCTCGTCACCGCCGAGGAGGTCGAGCGGCTGAAGGCCGACTGGCGAGCCAAGCTCGACGCCGAATACGAGGCCGGGCAGAGCTACAAGCCCAACAAGGCCGACTGGCTCGACGGCCGCTGGTCGGGCCTGAAGGTCGCCCAGGACGAGGGGCCGCGCCGCGGCGATACCGGCGTCGCCCTCGACAGGCTGCGCGAGCTGGGCCTGAAGATGTGCGAGGTTCCGGAGGGGTTCCGGGTCCATCGGACGATCCGCCGCTTTCTCGACAACCGCCGCAAGATGATGGAGAGCGGCGAGGGCATCGACTGGGCGACCGCAGAGGCGCTCGCCTTCGGGACGCTGTGTGTCGAGGGGCACGTCGTGCGGCTGTCCGGACAGGACTGCGAGCGCGGCACGTTCTCGCAGCGCCATTCGGTGCTCTACGACCAGGAGACCGAAGAGCGCTACATCCCGCTCAACAACCTTTCGCCCGACCAGGCGCGCTACGAGGTCATCAACTCGATGCTCTCGGAGGAGGCGGTGCTCGGCTTCGAGTACGGGTACTCGCTGGCCGAACCGACGGCGCTGGTCATCTGGGAGGCCCAGTTCGGCGATTTCGCCAATGGCGCGCAGGTGGTGGTCGACCAGTTCATCTCCTCGGGCGAGCGCAAGTGGCTGAGAATGTCAGGGCTCGTCATGATGCTGCCGCATGGCTACGAGGGCCAGGGGCCGGAGCATTCCTCGGCGCGGCTCGAGCGCTTCCTGCAGCTGTGCGCCGAGGACAACATGCAGGTCGCCAACTGCACGACGCCGGCCAACTACTTCCACATCCTGCGCCGGCAGCTGAAGCGGGACTTCCGCAAGCCGCTGATCCTGATGACGCCGAAATCGCTGTTGCGGCACAAAAGGGTTACCTCGACGCTCGCCGAGTTCGGCCCCCAGTCGTGCTTCCACAGGTTGTTGTGGGACGACGCCGAAGTGCTGAAGGGCGAGCCGATCAAGCTCGTCCCCGACGACAAGATACGCCGGGTCATCCTGTGCTCCGGCAAGGTCTATTACGACCTTTACGAGGAGCGCGAGAAGCGTGGCATCAACGACATCTATCTGCTGCGTGTCGAGCAGCTCTATCCGGCTCCGGTGAAGGCGCTGGTCACCGAGCTCGGCCGCTTCCGGCAGGCAGAGATGGTATGGTGCCAGGAGGAGCCCCGCAACATGGGGGCCTGGAGCTTCATCGAGCCGATCATCGAGTGGTCGTTGAACCAGATCGAGGCCGACCACCGCAGACCACGCTATGTCGGCCGCCCGGCCTCCGCGGCGACCGCGACCGGCCTGATGTCCAAGCACCTCGCCCAGCTCGAGGCCTTCCTCGAGGAAGCCTTCGCCGCCTGACACCGCCACGACCACGACCAGAGCAACGGGACCCTAAAGCATGGCGACGGAAATCCGCGTACCGACCCTCGGCGAATCGGTGACCGAGGCGACCGTCGGGCAATGGTTCAAGAAGCCGGGCGACACGGTGAGTGTCGACGAGCCGCTGGTCGAACTGGAAACGGACAAGGTGACTGTCGAGGTGCCGGCGCCCGCGGCCGGAACCCTCTCGGAGATCCTGGTCGAGGAGGGGCAGACGGTCGAGGTCGGCGCGCTTCTCGCGCATCTGACCGAGGCTGGCGAAGGGCCTAGGCCCGCGGCCGGGGCCGAGGACAAGCCGGCTCCGGCCCGGACGTCCGATGCCGGGGCGGCCGGGAAGCCGGCCGCTGCACCCGCCGCCGGGAAGGTGGATATGCCTCCCGCTCCGTCGGCCCGCAAGATGATGGAGGAGAAGGGCATCTCCACCGATCAGGTCGAGGGGTCGGGCAAGCGTGGCCAGATACTCAAGGAGGACGTGCTGAAGGCGCTCGAGGTGGGCGTTTCGGCCCCCGTCGCGCCCTCCGTCCCTGCGGCTGCCCGTGCGCCGTCAGCTCCCGCCGACACCGCGCGCGAGGAGCGGGTCAGGATGACCAAGCTGCGCCAGACCATCGCCCAGCGGCTCAAGGACGCGCAGAACACCGCCGCCATCCTGACGACGTTCAACGACGTCGACATGGGCGCGGTGATGGATCTCAGGCGCGACTACAAGGACCTGTTCGAGAAGAAGCACGGTGTTCGGCTCGGCTTCATGGGCTTCTTCGTCAAGGCCGTCATCCAGGCGCTGAAGGAGATTCCCGCCGTCAACGCCGAGATCGACGGCACCGATCTGGTCTACAAGAACTACTACAACATCGGTGTCGCCGTCGGGACCGACAAGGGGCTGGTTGTGCCGGTGGTGCGCGATGCGGACCGGATGAGCATCGCCGAGATCGAGAAGACCATCAACGAGTTCGGCCGCCGTGCCCGCGACGGCAAGCTCGCCATCGAGGATATGCAGGGCGGAACCTTCACGATCTCGAACGGCGGCGTCTACGGCTCGCTCATGTCGACGCCGATCCTCAATGCGCCGCAGTCCGGCATTCTCGGCATGCACCGGATCGAGGAGCGCCCGGTGGTGCGCCAGGGGCAGATCGTCGCCCGCCCGATGATGTATCTGGCGCTGAGCTACGACCACCGCATCGTCGACGGCAAGGAAGCGGTGACCTTCCTTGTCCGCGTCAAGGAGGTCATCGAGGATCCGCAGCGGCTGGTGCTGGATCTGTAGGACGGGGGTCGGAAGGACGGGGGTCGGACAGGTAGCCGGCGCCCGGGCAACGGTCGCGCCGCCGGCCGCGGCGTTCACAATCGAGAGGCTCTCCCAATGTCCACCTATGATCTCGTCGTCATCGGTTCCGGCCCGGGCGGCTATGTCTGCGCGATCCGTGCGGCACAGCTCGGCATGAAGGTCGCGGTGGTGGAGAAGATGCCGACCTATGGCGGCACCTGCCTCAACATCGGCTGCATTCCCTCCAAGGCGCTGCTCCATGCCTCCGAAAAGTTCCACGAGGCGGGCCACGCGCTGGAGGCGCTCGGCGTGAAGGTCGGCATGCCGAAGCTCGACCTGAAGGCGATGATGGCCCACAAGGACGCGACGGTCGAGGCCAACGTCAACGGCGTCGCCTTCCTGTTCAAGAAGAACAGGATCGACGGCATCCGCGGCATCGGGCGCATCGTCTCGGCCGGCAAGGTCGAGGTGACGCCCGATAAGGGTGACAAGCAGACGCTCGAGACCAAGGCGATCGTGATCGCCACCGGCTCCCAGTCTGCCCGTCTCAAGGGCATCGAGATCGACGAGAAGCGCATCGTCACCTCAACCGGCGCGCTGTCGCTTGCCAGGGTGCCCGGCAAGCTGATCGTGGTGGGGGCCGGTGTGATCGGCCTCGAGATGGGTTCGGTATGGTCGCGGCTCGGCTCCGAGGTGACGGTCGTCGAGTATCTGGACCGTATCCTGCCGGGCATGGACGGTGAGGTCGCCAAGCAGTTCCAGCGGATCCTGCAGAAGCAGGGCTTCACCTTCCGGCTCGGGGCCAAGGTCACTGCCGTTGACAGCAGCGGCAAGCTGCTGAAGGTGTCCGTGGAACCGGCCCAGGGCGGCGCGGCCGATACGCTGGAGGCTGATGTCGTGCTGGTCGCCATCGGCCGTGTGCCCTACACGCACGGCCTCGGGCTGGAGGAGGCCGGCATCCAGCTGGACGAGCGCGGCCGCGTCAGGACGGATGCGCACTACCGCACCAATGTCGAAGGCATCTATGCCATCGGCGACGTCATCGCCGGGCCGATGCTGGCCCACAAGGCCGAGGACGAGGGTATCGCCGTTGCCGAGATCATCGCCGGCCAGGCGGGCCACGTGACCTACGACGCGATCCCCTCGGTCGTCTACACCTCGCCCGAGGTCGCGTCGGTCGGCCGGACCGAGGAGGAGCTCAGGACGGCCGGCATCGCCTACTCGGTCGGCAAGTTCCCGTTCACCGCGAATGGGCGGGCGCGGGCCATGAACCAGACCGACGGCTTCGTGAAGATCCTCGCCGACAAGACGACGGACCGGGTGCTCGGCGCCCACATCATCGGGCCGGTGGCGGGCGAACTGATCGCCGAGCTGGCGGTGCTGATCGAGTTCGGTGGCTCCTCCGAGGATCTGGCGCGTACCTGTCACGCCCATCCGACGCTGTCCGAGGCGATCCGCGAAGCAGCACTCGGCGTCTCCCGGCGCGCGATCCACATCTGAGCCGGCGCCGTCCTGACGGTCACCGCGACGATCCGGCGACACCCCGTTCGGCACGAGGGTGTCACCCATGTCTCAGGTACAAACTGTTACCCATGTCCCCGGGTCGTACCGGGGAAGACTGGCGGCCCGGGAGGGACTCGAACCCCCGACACCCGGTTTAGGAAACCGGTGCTCTATCCTGCTGAGCTACCGGGCCGCTGCCGTCATCGTCTAACCCGTCAGGCACCGGACAATCAAGCACGGCCAAGCACGGCCAAGCCAAGCACGGGCACGCCCTGACGGGCGCCGACAGAGAAGCCCTCATATCGGCGGGCGCTTGCCGGACCTGCGCAGTCCGGCGTGACGTTCCGGATCATGGATCGGACGTCAGGCAGATGCGCGGTTGCTGCCCGCAAGTCCCGGCCCGGTGCGGCGTGAAGGAGCCTTGATGTCGGCCACCTCCCGCCGGACAATCGGGCGGCCGGCAGGGCACCGGTGACACAGGTGTCGCAGGGAAGGTCTGGCGGTGGCGTGGTGGCGGTTCCCGGGGCTGTGGGGAATGTCGAGGCTGCCGGCAGCTGCAGTGGCGGTGATGATCATCGCCCTCGAGGGTGGTGCGGTGGCCTGTCCGACCGGCCCGGTCGAGACGGTGCAGGTGGCCGAGGTCATATCGGCCACCGAGCTTCGCCTCGCGGACGGCCGCCGGATCCGGCTTGCGCAACTGCTGATCGAACCGGCCGCTGCCGGGGAGTCTGCTGCGCGGATCGCCGCTGCGGCGCAACGGAGCGTGGCGGAGGCTGTCGCGCAGGTTGGCGGTCGGCTTGCAATCCGGACGCTCGCCGCACGCCCGGATCGGCATGGACGGATCCCGGCCAATGTCGAGACACCGGGCCGGGGCGGCGGTTGGCTGCAGGGTCGGCTGGTCGAGTCGGGACTTGCGCAGGTCTCGGCGTTGCTGGATGATCCGACGTGCATCGGCGATCTGTTGCGGCGCGAAGCGGCGGCGCGATCAGAACGCAGGGGACTTTGGTCGACCGAGATCGGCACTATATGGCAGGCGGGAGACCCGGGCGCGCTTGCGGCGCGCACCGGTCACTTCGCCATTGTGGAAGGTCGCATCGTGTCGGTAGGGGAACGCCGACGGAGGACATATCTCAATTTCGGCGTGAACTGGGTGGAGGATTTCACCGTTCTGATCGAGGCGGATGACCTGCCGCGGCTGCAGGCCGCCGGGTTGGTCGTCGGCGATCTTGAAGGACGATGGGTGCGCGTACGCGGATGGATCCGGGACGACAGGGGACCGGCCATCCGGATCACGCATCCGGGGCAGCTGGACATTGTCGGAACGCGGTGATCATACAGCCTGTCTGAAGCGGAGCTGGCGCGGTCTGGCGGCGGCGACGCTCGCCCTAGCGCTGTCAGCGTGTTCGGGCGGCAGCCTGACCGATGCCGAGTCGACCGTCCTGCCGACCATCACGCCGCCGACCCGGCCGTCCGTGGCTTCATCCGGCTTCGATGCCCGGGAGATCGCGCTTGGCCAGCGCGAGCATCCGAAGATCGTGGCCGCCTTCGGCGGCACCTATGTGGACCCGGATCTGCAGCGCTTCCTCGACACGATGGTCGCCGATCTGGCGAGGGTTTCCGAGCGGCCGGACCTCAGCTACACGGTGACGGTGCTGAATTCGCCGTCCATCAACGCCTTTTCGCTGCCCGGCGGCTACGTCTATGTGACGCGCGGCCTGCTGGCGCTGGCCAACGACACCTCGGAGATCGCCAACGTGCTGGCGCACGAAATGGCCCACATCACGCAGCGGCATGCGATCCAGCGCGAGCAGCAGGCGAGTTCCGTCGCGGTGATGAGCCAGGTCGTCACCGACGCGATCCGCGACCCCGAGACCGGTCAGGCCGCCCTCGCATTGACCAAGGGGCGGCTGGCGCAGTTCTCCCGCCAGCAGGAGCTTGACGCCGACGTGATCGGCATCAGGACCGCCGCCAAGGCCGGTTACGATCCAGAAGGCTCGGTCAACTTCCTGCGCGCGCTGGAGCGGCAAACGGAGCTGCATTCGCGTGTGCTCAACCAGGCCTACGATCCCGGCCGGGTTGACCTGTTCGCAAGCCATCCGGCGACGCCGCAGCGGATTCTCGCCGCCGAGCGCGAGGCTCAGCAGGTGGCCCGCACGACGGAATTCCGCCGCGACAGGGCTGCCTATCTCCGCGTGATCGACGGGCTGCCGTTCGGCGACGATCCGCGCGAGGGCTTCGTGCAGGGCCGCACCTTCGTGCATCCGCAGCTCGGCATCACGTTCACCGCCCCCGAAGGCTATGGGCTCGAAAATACCTCACGGGCCGTTGTGGGCTTCTCGCAGGCCGGCGACATCATCCGGTTCGACGCCGTCAGCGTGCCGGCGAGCGTCAGCCTGACCGAGTATCTGGCCACCGACGCCGTGCGCGGCGGTCAGGTCACGCAGATCGAACCGATGACGATCGGCGGACTGCCGGCGGCGACAGCGACGGTGACGAGCGAGGGGTGGAGCTTCAAGGTCGCGGCGATCCGCGGGCAGGGGGCGAGGGTCTACCGGTTCATCCTGGCCACGCGCGACCTCAACGCGGAGCGCGAGCGTGAGCTGCTGACCTCAGCGCAGAGTTTCCGGATCGTGCCGGAGGAGGTGGCGCGCCGCATCCGCCAGCAGCGCATTTCGGTGGTCCAGGTCGCGCCCGGCGACACGGTCGAGACGATGGCGAACCGCATGGCGTTCGACGATCATCGCATCGAACGATTCCGGGCGCTCAACGGACTGTCCCCGGGAGATCGTCTCAGTCCCGGCCAGCTCGTCAAGATCGTCGTGCAGTGACACTGGCCACCGCGCACGCGCAGGCGCGGCAGTGTCCCTAGAGCGCCGTCCTCGCGGCGTCGCGGCTCACCACGTCGTCAGATCAGCGCGCCGGCGTCCGGTTCCTGATCGATCAGCGCGGCGCGCAGCTTCTCCAGGGCCCGGCTCTCGATCTGGCGGACGCGTTCCTTCGAGATGCCGAGCGCCAGGCCGAGAGCCTCCAGCGTCGCGCCTTCCTCGCGCAGCCGCCGCTCGCGCACGATCCGCAGCTCGCGCTCGGTGAGGACTTCCAGCGCCGCCCGCAGCCGCCGCCTACGCTTCTCGCCATCGATCGCCTCGCCGACCGTCTCGTCCTGCAGGGGTGCGTCGGAGACGAGGAAATCCTGACGCTCGGCGCTGCCCTCGGACTCGATGGCCGGCGCATTCAGGCTGGTGTCGGGCGCCGACAGGCGGGCATCCATCATCGCCACGTCGCTTTCCGAGACGCCGATCGCCTCGGCGATGCGTCGATGCAGTTCCTGTTCCGACAGCGGTGACGGCCCCTGGCCGAGCTTTGCGCGCAGGCGACGCAGGTTGAAGAACAAGGCCTTCTGCGTCGAGCTGGTTCCGCCGCGTACGATCGACCAGTTGCGCAGGATGTAATCCTGGATCGAGGCGCGGATCCACCAGGTCGCATAGGTCGAGAAGCGGACGTCACGGTCCGGCTCGAACCGGGCCGCCGCCTCCAGCAGTCCGACATGGCCCTCCTGGATCAGGTCGGACATGGCGAGGCCGAAATGCCGGAATCGCGCGGCGATGGCGATCACAAGGCGCATGTGTGCGTGGGTCAGCCGGTGCAGGGCCGCCTCGTCGCGGTCGTTGCGCCAGCGCTGGGCGAGCAACTGCTCCTCGTCCTTGTCCAGGTAGGGCGCGTTCATGGCCGCCCGGACGAAGCGGCGACGAGGACTCATGGTGCTCTGCATGGCGTCACATCCACCGGATGGCGAGTTGTGTCTCCGTAGAGATTACGTGCGAGGCACCGGCACGGTTCATTGCATCAAACCAGAAAAGCCGCCCGGCTTGAAGCCGGGCGGCCCGCATTGCTGGCATGCGCCTGTAACAGTCGCGTTATGTCACGCTGCTTCGTCGCGTTCCTCGTCGTCCGCCTCGACGTCGGCCTCGACGGCTGCGCCGCGGCGCGGCCCCTTGGCCAGCATGGCCTCGATCTCGCGAATCGCCTCGGTCTCGGTCAGCCGCTTCACGGCAGCGACCTCGCGCGCCATCCGGTCGAGCGCGGCCTCGTAGAGCTGGCGCTCACTGTAGGACTGCTCCGGCTGTGCATCGGAGCGGTGCAGGTCGCGCACAACCTCGCCGATGGCGATCAGATCGCCGGAGTTGATCTTTGCCTCGTACTCCTGGGCGCGGCGGCTCCACATCGTCCGCTTCACCCGGGCACGACCCTTCAGCACCTCGAGCGCCCGCGCGACGACCGCTTCCTCCGAGAGCTTGCGCATGCCGACGCTGGCGACCTTGCCGACGGGAACCCTCAGCGTCATCTTGTCCTTCTCGAAGTTGATCACGAACAGTTCGAGCTTGGTGCCTGCCACCTCCTGTTCCTCGATCGCCGTAATCTGCCCGACACCGTGCGCGGGATAGACGATGTACTCTGCGGTCCGGAATCCGTGACGCGATGCCGACTTCTTGTTGTTGCGGGTGGTCATTCTTCTATCTGAACTCCTGAACGTCGCGGATGCGACGCATGGGCCAAACACGACGCTGGCAGTCCTGCTCGGTCCGCCACGTTATGTCACGAGCCGGAATTCCCTCGGGGGCGAGCCGGCAACACAACCGGCGATCGTCGGAACAACGTCCCGACGCCCAAAAATATCGCCCGTTCGACGGGCGGATCAGGTGAGGGATTTCACCAGCGATCTCTTACATATATCACAGTATTCGGGGAAATCCAAGTGTTGCAGCGCAATAGGCCCGCACGCTGCCGGCGGCGGGCCGTCCGCTGCTCTCGGCATTGCCGCGCCGCGACGTTGCGTCGGCGCCCCCCCCTCGCGCCGAGATGAAGGCGGTTCGGGCGCTCAGTCGCCCTGGCCAGGCTCGGGAGAAAACTGCGTCTCCAGCTTGCCGGGGACCCCGTCCCATTCCTTGGCGTCGGCCGGCGGCTCGCGCTTCACGGTGATGTTAGGCCATTTTGCCGCATACTCGGCATTGAGGGCGATCCAGCGCTCGAGACCTGGCTCGGTATCCGGCTTGATCGCCTCGGCCGGGCATTCGGGCTCGCAGACCCCGCAATCGATGCATTCGTCGGGGTGAATGACCAGCATGTTGGCGCCCTCGTAGAAGCAGTCCACCGGGCAGACTTCCACGCAATCCATGTATTTGCAGCGGATGCAGTTGTCGGTGACGACGTAGGTCATGCCATTCTCCAGGGGCGGGCAGCCAACCGGACGTGGTGCCTATCGCTTTTGCCGGAACGGTTCAAGCGGGCGGACGGGATTAGATTTCTCAATCATCTGGAGCCGGGAGACTGCGTTTCCACGCGACCAGATGTCGCCGCTCACGCTTGGTTGGCCGACCGGCACCGGGCTCGCGTGCCGCCGGCGGGCCGGCGGCCGGCTCGGTCGGCGCCGGCAAGGTCAACTCGGCGAACAGCGCCTGCGCGGCCGTCGCTGGCCCCCGCCGGTCGGCGAAGGCCTCAACCCTCAGAACCCGAATACCGCCGGAAAGGCTGGCGGTGACGATATCGCCCAGCCGGACCGGATGGCTCGGCTTGACGATGCGGATCCGGTTGAGCCGCACGTGGCCTGCGGCAACCAGGGCGGCAGCCTGGCTGCGGGTCTTCACCAGCCTTGCATGCCACAGCCACCGGTCGATGCGCTGGCAGTCGATCAAGCGTCGCGCCTGTCCCGTTCCGCGAGGGCGTCGCGAAGCCCCTTGAGCGCGGCGAACGGCGACAGCGGGTCGGGCTCGCGAGACTCGCGCCGCCCGCCTGACCGGGCCGGAGGTGGGGCGGCCACCCGCCGGTCATCGTTGCGCTCGCCACCCTTGCGCGGCGGCCGGCCCTTGCCGGGTCGCCCCTTGCTGCCGCGCTGGTCGGCCTGGTGGCGGTCCGGTCCGCGCAGGCGGCGCAGCCCGCCGCCGTCGGTCCCATCCTCGGCTGCGATCCCGGTGCGGGGACCGGTCGGCCGACCGTCCCGCCGCCCGCACGGCCGCTGCGCGGCATCGGGACGACGACCGGGCCGCCAGACGATGATCTCGGTCGCCACCGCCGGCCCGGCGGTCACTCCGGTCGGTGTGTCGACCGCTGTGTCCGTCGGCGCTTCCCCCGGTGCATCGACTGCGGCTGCGTCCGGTTCGCCGACCGCAGGCCGGACCGGCACCGGCTCGGATCTGTCGGCGCCGGACATGGCGTGCGGCATGGGCTGGTCCGCATCGGCGGCCTGCGCCGGCGCCTCGACCGCCGCATCTTCCGACAGCTCCCCGGTCGCGGGCGCATATGCTTCGGGCGAACCGGGATCGGTGTCGTCGGCATCGTTGCCGCCCTCATCCCCGCCACGGGCCTCGACGGCGGCTTCGGCGGTGGTTGCGGAGGATCCGGCAGCGGGGCGTTCGGCAGATGTGACCCGCGCCAAGGCGGTGGGCACCGCCGGCGCTGGCCGTGTCTCGCTGCGGTAGCCGAGCGCCTTCAGGATTTCGGCGAAATCCTCGCCGGCACAGCCGGCAAGCGACGTCATCTGCTCGGTGACGGTGAACACGCGCCCGTCGACCGCACCGGGCGGCCGGGAGGCGCTGCCGGGCTTCCAGGCGAGCGCGGCGCGGATCTGGTCGGCGATCCGCTCGAGGATGTCGATGCGGATGGCGCGGCCGCCGCAGGGGCGGAACCCGAAGGCGCGATACAGCCCGCGCGCCGTGCCCGGCTCGATCGCCACTGACATGCGTCCGCTCTGGACCAACGCCGCGACGTGATCGAGGCCGGGCTGGTGCAGTCCGCCATGATGCAGCGCCCAGAGCTGGGCGGCCAGGACGCGCGGTCCGGGCTTCAGCAGGGCCGGCAGGTAGATGTGATGGGCGCCGAAGCGCACGCCGTGGCGGCGCAAGGCCGCACGGTCGTCCTGGGACAGCGCCCGCACCTCGTCGCTGATCCTCGAACGTTCGAGGATTCCGAGCGCCTCGCCGAGCTGGAAGGCAATGCCGCGCGCCATGCCGGCGAGGCTGTCGTCCTCGAGGAGCGCCTTCAGCGGCCCCAGACGCTGGGCGATCCTGTCGGCCATCCAGCGTCCAAGCCGGTCCGCGGCATTGTCGCGCGGCGCGCCGGCGAGCTGCTCGTCGGCGAGCAGGGCGATACGCGGAGCGAGCAGGACATCACCCTTCTCGAGCCGGCCGACCGGCGCGCCGCGCCACATGAAGGTGCCGTCCAGGGTCAGCGAGATCACCTCGTCGGCATCCCTGGCCAGCCGCTCGGCGCGCGCCTGGAGTTCGCCGGCCAGCGAGCGCCGCGCCGCTGCCGAGATCGCCTTGAGATGGTTGCCGTCGGCTTCCGGATCGGGTGTGAAGCGCAGACCGTCCAGACGGCCGACATGATGGCCTTCGACGGTCACGTCGCCGCCGGTATCGATATCGGCTTCCATTGTGGCGTTCTCCCTCAGGCTGCGGGCCAGCACGCTGGTTCGGCGATCCACGAAACGGTGCGTCAGGCGCTCGTGCAGGGCGTCCGACAGACGGTCCTCTACGGCGTGGGTGCGCTCCTGCCAACCGGCAGGATCGGCCAGCCAGTCCGGTCGGTTGGCGACGAAGGTCCAGGTGCGGATGTGGGCGATTCGGTTGGACAGGGTGTCGATGTCGCCGTCGCTGCGGTCGCATTCGGCGACCTGCCGGGCGAACCAGTCCTCCGACAGCCGTCCATGGCGCATCAGCTGCGTATAAAGGGTCGCCACCAGCTCGACATGGTTGGCGGGCGCGATCTTGCGGTAGTCGGGCACCTGGCAGACATCCCAGAGCCGCTCCACCGCATGATGGCCGCGGGCGATGTCGGCGATCTCAGGATCGCAGGCCGCAGCCTCCAGGGCATGGATGTCATCGCCGGCGGGTGCCCGGGTCAGCCCATCCTCGCGCGGAGCCGCCGCCAGGCTGGCGCGCAGGGCCGTCAGCGAGGAGAAGTCGAGGTCGGCATTGCGCCACTGCAGCAGATGGACCGGCTCGAAATCGTGGCTCTCCAGCCGGCCCACCAGATCGTCGGCGAGCGGGTCGACGCGGCCGGTCACGCCGAACGTGCCGTCGCGCAGGTGCCGCCCGGCGCGGCCGGCGATCTGGCCCATCTCCGCGGGGGTGAGATCGCGGTAGTGGAATCCGTCGAACTTGCGCCTGGCGGCAAAGGCGACATGATCGACGTCGAGATTGAGCCCCATGCCGATCGCGTCGGTGGCCACCAGGAAATCCACCTCGCCGGACTGGTAGAGGCCGACCTGGGCGTTGCGTGTGCGCGGGCTCAGCGCCCCGAGCACCACCGCCGCGCCGCCGCGCTGACGCCGGATCAGCTCGGCAATGGCGTAGACCTCCTCGGCCGAGAAGGCGACGACGGCGGAGCGGCGCGGCAATCTGGTGATCTTCCGCTGGCCCGAATAGGCCAGATGCGACAGCCGCGGCCGGGTCACCACGTTGAGGTTCGGCATCAGCCGGGTCAGGATCGGGCGCATGGTGCCGGCGCCGAGCAGCAGCGTTTCCTCACGGCCGCGCCGGCGCAGAATGCGATCGGTGAAGACATGACCCCGGTCGAGATCGGCGGCAAGCTGCACCTCGTCGATCGCGACGAAGGCGACATCGAGATCGCGCGGCATCGCCTCGACCGTCGAGATCCAGTAGCGCGGATTGGCCGGCTTGATCTTCTCCTCGCCGGTAACGAGCGCGACCGCCTCGGCGCCGACCCGCTCCACGACGCGGCCGTAGACTTCGCGCGCGAGCAGCCGCAGCGGCAACCCGATGACGCCGGATTCGTGTCCGAGCATCCGCTCGATGGCAAGATGAGTCTTGCCCGTGTTCGTCGGACCGAGCACCGCGGTCACGGTCCGCCCGCGCGCGGCGGGGTGGCGGCCGACATCCGGCAGGTTGGTCATGACGCCTCCCGTGGCGATGCCCCCGGCCATTGGGCCAAAGCCGTGTCGCATCTTACCCGCTGCCTGTAAAGAGGCGGAATCGGAGTATCCGCGCCGCAGCGATGCCCGGTTGTCCCGATCCGGCACAGGTCCGCTGGCACGATTCACGGCTGGAACGCGAACGGAACAAATCCCGCCCGAATCGCTGACTCGTCCCGCTTCGCGATTCGTTCCCGGCGAGATATGGAGTGCAAATGGAAATGGTCCACCATATCTGGAATCGGAACCGGGATGCCGATACGGGATCCGTTAACGGAATGGTTCGAGGCCGTCGGCGCGCGACGCGCCCCGTCGCCGCGGACGCCGTCAACTGGAGCCGGTGCAGGTCCCCATCATCCGCCCGCGTCACGACCTCTCCCGGCTGGCGCAGACCTGGAGCACGCGTCCGAGTCGTCCGTCAGTCGGCGAGCGCCGCCGCGCGGGTCTGCAGCGCGCCGCTGGCGGTCAGCTCGGTGGCCTGCACCACCGCAGCGCCGAGCGGCGTTGGAATGGTGACGCGATAGGGCACGAGAATGTCCGAGCCGGGCACGGGGGTGAGCATCACCTCGGCTGTGATCTTCTCGGCCGTCTTGACCTCGTCCTTGTCGGTGCGGTGGCCGGCGATCGCCCGGTAGCGGGCGTTACACACCAGCACCTCGTCGGCAAAGCCGACGCCGCCCGAGACGGGCTGGATCTCGCGGTATTCGAGGTTGACGTCGAAACGCTCCTGGCCGTTGAAGATCGGTACGCTGCGCTCACAGGCGCGCTTGTCGAAGCCGTCGACCGAGTAGCCGCCGGGAAAGAACAGCGCGCTGATCGGATCGATGATGCCGCGCTTGTCGGCCTCGGTCACCTTCACGCGATTGGGATGATTGACATGATAGGGCGTCGGCGTCGGGGTGATCCTGAGCTGGCGGACACCCGAGCTGTTCATCGTCATGCGGATCGTCGCGGTCTTCTTGCCGTCGGTGGCATTGACGGAGAAGGCGCTGGGCTGCGTCCTGCCGTGCTGCAGCCTGCCGGCGGACGAGGCGCTGGCGCTGTACTCGTAGAGGACGCCGGCGATGCCGGTAAGCTTGCCGAACCCGTCGATCCGGTATTTCGGGCCTTCGAAGGTGCCGACGAGGGTGGCATTGCCGATCGGCAGAGCGCCGAGGCTGACTCGGTAGTTCAGCTGGAACCGGTAATCGGCCTCGTCGGCGGTGGCGACAGTGACGGCTGCCAGCCCGACAACCGCGGCGACCGAGATCCGCTTCGCCAGCCTGGCGCTCCACGCAACCGACTTCATCGCACTCGCCTCATCGACCGGAGGACCAGACCCGCCAACCGCCTCGACATTCCGTCAGGCCATGCCGCGCAGGCTCGCTTGGTATGGTTAAGGTTCGGTTAGCGAACCCCTGTCACCCGACAGCATGGACGCCGAATCTGGCGCGTTGATGTCGGAACGGCAACCCCGCCCGGTTGTCGGCCGCCCTCGGCCGACTTGACGCTGTGCCGCGCGCTGTCTATAGGCTCACGCTGAATTCCCAGAACGGCAAGGCCGCCCGGTCCGCCGACCCTGTCAGGCGGCCGCAAGCATTTCGAGGATAGTACCATGGCCCGGCGTTGTGAGCTGACCGGCAAGGCGGTCATGTCCGGCAACAATGTGAGCCACGCCAACAACAAGACCCGGCGTCGGTTCCTTCCCAACTTGCTCAACGTGACGCTGATGAGCGACACGCTGAACCGCAGCTTCCGGCTGCGCATCTCGGCCAATGCGCTGCGCAGCGTGGAACATCGCGGCGGTCTCGACGCCTTCCTGATGAAGGCGCGCGACGAGGAGCTGTCCGAGCGGGCGCAGGGTCTGAAGCGCGATATCGCCAAGGCCGCAGCGGCAGCGACGCCGACGGCCTGAACCTGCCGGTCGGCGCCACAGGCGCCACGTCCCGTCATTTCTATGAACCGTTTGTCTCCGTCCTTGCGAACCGCCGCGGGCCGATAGGGATCAACGGCGGAACATCGGCTGGGAGGGTGCGCTCCGATCCAGGTCCGGCAGGCGGCCGGAGCAGGGCAAATGCGCCTCCTCGCGGTCGGCAGGACGGTGAGGCCCGCGGCAGGAATCGCTGCGCCGGCGGGACTCCGCCATGCGGACCTTACGGGCCCTGTGACTGGCGCAATCGGGCGGATGGGATGGTCCTGCCATGACGACGGGTGGTGATTTCCAGGATCAGCGCGGCCGCGCGGGGATGCGTCTGTCGTTGCCAGTGGCGGCCATGGCGATGGTCGTCGCGGCTTCAAACGTGCTTGTCCAGTATCCGTTCACGCCGCTCGGCCTCGCCGATTACCTGACCTGGGGTGCCTTTTCCTATCCCTTCGCATTCCTGGTGACCGATCTGACCAATCGCCGCTTCGGTCCGGTGGCGGCGCGGCGGGTGGTCTATGCAGGGTTCGCAATCGCGGTCGCGTTGTCGGTCTGGCTCGCGACGCCGCGCATCGCACTTGCTTCGGGCACAGCCTTTCTTGCCGCGCAGCTCGTCGACGTCTGGATCTTCCACCGGCTGCGCCGGCAAGCCTGGTGGCAGGCGCCGCTCGCCTCCTCGCTGATCGGCGCGACGGTCGACACGACGCTGTTCTTCTCGCTCGCCTTTGCCGGATCCGGCATCGGCGAGGCCGACTACTGGGGTCTCGTGCTGCCGGTCTGGGTCGCCTGGGCAGTTTTCGACTGGATGGTCAAGCTGGTGCATGCCGTCGCGATGCTCGGTCCGTTCCACCTGCTGCGCCGGCGGACGGCGCCTGCGGTCGGAGAGTACCCCGCGCTGTAGCCGCAGCTGTCAGGGGTCGAGAAGTTCGAACTGCAGCAGCAGGGTGCGCTGCAGGGTGTTGAAATTGTCGTCGGAGATGATGCTGAGAACGGTGCGGCCGGCCTCGTCGGTGTGCACGGCGATGCCCTCCATGTTGTCCACCGCATAGGCCATGCCGGCGGCCAGCAGCACCACGCCGGAGATCGGCTCTTCACGGGCCAGTTCGGCCGCGCTTATGCGGCGCACCCGCATCGCCACGCCGGTCAGCACGTTGAAGCGTCGCTCGAGCACGATGACGTCGCCATTGGCGAGTGCCACCGCGTCGGTAACGTTGAAGTCGCCGTCGCGGATCAGGCCGATCTCGCGGCTGCTGCCGTCCGGCGCGATCACCCAGCCCGGAATCGTGCCGGGCCGCGCGGTGCTCTCGGATTCGGCCAGCGCGACCAGCGAGCCGGCGCCCGGAGCGCCGGGCGGGATGACCGCGAGTGCTTCGAGCCCCTGATTGTAGGGCAGATCGGCGATCGCCGCGGGCATCGCCACGGGCGACGCCCGCGCGAGGCGCCCATCCGGGCCGAAACTGTAGCGCAGGACGCGATTGTCGCGCTCGAAGGCGACCATGACGTCGTTCGTCAGGCCGTTGCCGCCGACGGCGCGCAGCGCCTCGGCGTCGGCGCCGAACTTGGCGCCGAGTGGCGCACCGTCCTCGTCGATGAGGCGCTCAACCGTCACTTGCGAGAGACCGGCCGGAGCCCTGCCGGCATGGTCGAGTGTGGCGGAGAAGAGGTCGCCGACATCGCTCACCATCATCAGCCGATGACCGTCCGGCGAGATCTCGAGGCCGGACAGACCGCCGAAGCGCTTGTCGGAGGAATCGAGCTGAAGCCCGCCAAGATAGCGCAGCCCGCCAAACACGGCCTGATCGGCGTGCTGTGGATCGAAGCTGGCGACGGGGGCGGCACGGACCGTGACGGCCTCCTCGGCCCGGGCGGGACCGGCGGCGGGCTGGCCGAAGGACAGGGCGAGGGACAGGGCGAGGGACAGGGCCGCGGCGATCGCGGCGGACGCGCGTCCGTGCATGCTGCGGTTCAATTCGGGGCGGCCGCCCGGCGGCGGAGGCGCCGGCGGCCCGCGGCATGCACCGGACCGGAACCCTCCTCGAACAGCTCGGCAAGCTTGTCGGTCATCGCACCGCCGAGTTCCTCGGCATCGACGATCGTGACCGCCCGGCGATAGTAGCGTGTGACGTCGTGGCCGATGCCGATGGCGATCAGTTCGACCGGCGAGCGGGTCTCGATGTCCTCGATCACCTGACGCAGGTGACGCTCGAGATAGTTGCCGGGATTGACGGACAGCGTCGAATCGTCAACCGGCGCTCCGTCGGAGATCATCATCAGGATCCGGCGCTGCTCCGGCCGGGCAATCAGCCGGTCGTGCGCCCAGGCCAGTGCCTCGCCGTCGATGTTCTCCTTCAAGAGCCCCTCGCGCATCATCAGACCGAGATTGCGCCGGGCGCGACGCCACGGCATGTCGGCGGGCTTGTAGATGATGTGGCGCAGGTCGTTGAGGCGGCCCGGACCCTGCGGCTTTCCGGCGGCGAGCCAGGCCTCGCGGCTCTGTCCGCCCTTCCAGGCACGCGTGGTGAAGCCGAGGATCTCGACCTTGACGCCGCAGCGCTCCAGCGTGCGGGCGAGGATATCGGCGCAGGTCGCCGCGACGGTGATCGGCCGTCCGCGCATCGAACCGGAATTGTCGAGCAGCAGCGTCACCACCGTATCGCGGAAGTCGGTGTCGCGTTCGCGCTTGAAGGACAAGGGGTGCATCGGATCGATGATCACCCGGTGCAGGCGCGCCGCATCGAGCACCCCCTCCTCGAGGTCGAAGTCCCAGGCGCGATTCTGCTGTGCCAGCAGCCGGCGCTGCAGCCGGTTGGCGAGGCGGGTGACGACGCCCTGCAGATGTTGAAGTTGCTTGTCCAGAAATCCCCTGAGCCGGTCCAGCTCGTCCGGGTCGCACAGTTCCTCGGCCGAGACGGTCTCGTCGAACCGGCTGGTGAAGATGCGGTAGGCATTGGCGCCGGTGGTGTTGGAGAACGGGAAGTTGGGCCGCCAGGGTTCGTTCGATTCGGTCGAATCGGCGGACTCCGCTTCCTGCTCCAGCGCCTCAGCGCGGGTGTCAGTTGCCTCGACGTCGCCTTCCTCCTGCTCGGCGGCGTCCATGGATTCCTCGGCTGAAGCGCCGTCACTGGAGTCCTGCTCGCTCTCCTGGCGCGAGTCGGACGAGGTGTCGGAGGAGTCCTCGCTCTCGCTGGACTCCTCCTCATCCTCCTCCTCGGCGCCGAGTTCATCGGCCATGTCGAAGGCGGCGATCATCTCGCGGACGATGCGGGCGTAAACGGTCTGGTCCTCGAGCGCTGCGGCGAGGCGGTCCATCTCGTCGCCGGCCTTCTGCTCGATCCAGCTCCGCCACAGCTCGACGGCGCGCCGCGCGCTCTCGGGCGCCGGGCGACGGGTCATCCGTTCGCGCGCGATCAACGCCACCGCCTCCTCGAGAGGCACGTCGGCGCGCGATTCTGCGGCGGCGACGTTCATCCGCGAATAGCGGGCCTCGAGCATCGCGCCGATATTGTCGGCGACGCCGCACATGCGGTTGCTGCCGACCGCCTCGCAGCGCGCCTGTTCGACGGCCTCGAACAGGGCCCGCGCATTGCGCCCCTGCGGCAGCAGACGGCGATGGATGGCCTGGTCGTGGCAGGCGAGACGCAGGGCGAGGGCATCGGCCTGGCCGCGCGCGACCGCCGCCTCCTCGGGCGACAGCTTGCGCGGCGGCTCGGGCAGCCGCACCGACCGTCCCGACACGCCGGCGCGATCGGTGCCGAAGCTGACCTCGATATCGGCCTTGCCGGCGATCGCACGGGTTGCCGCAGCGACGGCGCGCTTGAAGGGCTCGGTCGGGGCCGAGCGGCCTGGCATCCCGGGCTTGCGGTTGGTCATGTCGCCCTGCCGCCTGCCAATCCCGTCAGTTGAGTGCGATGTTCACCGTCGATTCGGGCAGGTCCCTGCCGAAGCAGCGCTGATAGAATTCCGCGACGATGCCGCGCTCCAGCTCGTCGCACTTGTTGAGGAATGTGAGTCGGAAGGCGAGTCCGATGTCGCCGAAGATGTTGGCATTCTCGGCCCAGGTCAGCACCGTGCGCGGGCTCATCACCGTCGACAGATCGCCGTTCATGAAGGCATTGCGGGTGAGGTCGGCGACGCGGACCATCCGCGAAACGATCTCGCGTCCTGCGTCGCTCTGGTAGTGCTTCGACTTGGCGAGCACGATGTTCACCTCGTCGTCGTGCGGCAGATAGTTCAGCGTCACGACGATCGACCAGCGGTCCATCTGGCCCTGGTTGATCTGCTGGGTGCCGTGATAGAGGCCGGAGGTGTCGCCAAGGCCGATGGTATTGGTGGTCGCGAACAGCCGGAAGGCAGGATGCGGCCGAATGACGCGCTTCTGGTCGAGCAGGGTCAGCTTGCCGGAGACCTCGAGCACCCGCTGGATGACGAACATCACGTCAGGGCGGCCGGCGTCGTACTCGTCGAAGACCAGCGCCGTGTTCGTCTGCAACGCCCA
Organism: Tepidamorphus gemmatus; assembly: GCF_004346195.1. Lineage (NCBI taxonomy): Bacteria > Pseudomonadati > Pseudomonadota > Alphaproteobacteria > Hyphomicrobiales > Tepidamorphaceae > Tepidamorphus > Tepidamorphus gemmatus. Next base: position 41,763 of record NZ_SMAK01000012.1, read on the forward strand.
TGGCAGGATGCCGTCGCGGAACTCGGTGACCTGCAGACCGTCCTTGATGACGATCGCGTCCTTGCCGACGAGGTCGATGCGCGAGATGTGGCTGTCGAGATTGACGCGGACGCACGGCCAGTTCAGACGCGCCGCGACCTGCTCGATGTGCGTCGACTTGCCGGTGCCGTGAAAGCCCTGGATCATCACGCGGCGGTTGTGCGCGAATCCCGCGAGGATGGCGAGGGTCGTCTCGCGATTGAACTGGTAGTCCGGATCGACGTCAGGAACATGCTCGTCGGGCTCGGCATAGGCCGGAACCTCGAGATCGGAGTCGATGCCGAAGACCTGCCGCACGGAAACCTTCATGTCGGGCAGGCCATGGGGCTCAGCAATTCCGCTCGTCATACTGCCTCCAGCTCACGGACGGCACGAGCCGTCCGTCGATCAGGTCGGGATCTGTCGTGAAGCCGTGCGACAATAATCAGCAATCGCGGTAGAAGCCAGAGGCCTTGAGGGTTCCATAGGCCTCGATGATCGCCCGCAGGCGATCCTCGCTTGAACGGTCGCCGCCATTGGCGTCGGGATGGTGACGCTTCACGAGTTCCTTGTATCTCAGCTTAATTTCGGGTCCCGTTGCCGTTTCGTCCAGTCCCAGTTCGTCGAGCGAACGGCGCTCGGCGTTGCCAATGCGGCGCTGCGGCGCGCGTGGTGTCTCGTCGCGCGCACGGTCGTGGCGGCGCGCCTCGGCGAAGAAGTCGAACGGGTCGTGATACATCCCGGCGCCGAAACGTCTGCCGTTGCGCGGGCCGCCGGGTTGGGCATGGGCGTTGGCGCCCATCGACCAGGTCGGCCGGTGCCCTGTCGCGCGGGACTCGAGCCAGGCCATCACGTCGGCCTCCGACATGCCGGAGAACCAGTTGTAGGACTTGTTGTAGTCGCGGACGTGTTCCAGACAGAAGTTGTAGTACTGGCCTTCCAGCAACCGTCCCTTCGGGGCGCGGTAGGGTCCAGGCCGGCGGCAGCCCTTGGCCTCGCAGACGGGGGCGCGCTCGGCGGCGACGCGATCGGCGTCGGGACGCACCCGGATCCTGTCGAACCATTTGGAATCCAGCTTCATCGCGACCGATTATGGGATTGCAGCTGACTCGAGACAAGCGACCCGAACCGCCGTGTCGCGCATGGCAGCACTGCCGTTGACAGCGATCCGGCGACGCGGCACCAACACACCATGACAATACGAGATCGGATTGCCGAAAAGTTGACGGCGGCGCTGGCGCCGGAGGCGCTGGAGGTGATCGACGAATCCGACCGCCACCACGGACATGCCGGCTGGCGCGAGGGCGGCGAGACCCACTTCCGGGTCAGGATCGTCTCGCGCGCCTTCGCCGGCAAGACTCGCGTCGAACGCCACCGGATGGTCAACGCGGCGCTCGCCGAGGAGCTGGCCGGCGGGGTGCATGCGCTCGCCATCTCCGCCGAGGCGCCGCCCATCCCCTGAGACGGTCGCGGGCCGGACCAACGGCCGGGGCGCGGCGCGGATCTGCGCCACGGGACAACGCTGCAGCAGCGGAACGGGATTCTCCGTCAGGAATTGCGACGAAGCAAAGTGTCAGGGCGGATCGTCGGTGGCGTGAAGCGGTGAACCGCTCTGGCTAGCGGTCGGACGAGGTCGGCGGCTGCTCGTCCGTGGGCTTCCCCGCCACCGGCCGCTCGACAGCGGGTTTCGATGTGACCCGCTTCGCCTCCGCCGATCTGGGCTCGGCGGGTCTCGGCTCCGCCGGCTCGGCACCTGCCGGCTTCACCGCCGCCGGCTTGGGCAGCTTCGCCAGCGGCGTGATCCGCAGCGAGGCGATGCGGTTGCGCATCTTGCGCAGTACCTGGAAGCGGAAGCCGTGGAAGGTGAACGCCTGGCCCGGCTCCGGGATCTGCCGCGCCTCGTGGATGACGAGGCCGGCGATCGTCGTTGCCTCGTCATCCGGCAGGCTCCAGTCCATGTGGCGGTTGAGGTCGCGGATCGGCACCGAGCCGTCGACGATGATCGATCCGTCCGGCTGAGGCCGCACGCCCTGGACGACGATGTCGTGCTCGTCGGCAATGTCGCCGACGATCTCCTCGAGGATGTCCTCGAGCGTCACCAGGCCCATCACCTCGCCATACTCGTCGACCACAAGGGCGAAATGGGCCTTGCGCCTGAGGAAGGCGTTGAGCTGGTCCTGAAGGGACGTGGTGTCGGGCACGAACCACGGCGGCGTCATGATCGCGGCGATGTCGATGGCGCTGGCATCGCCCTTCGCCGCGGCAAGCGCGCGCAGCATGTCGCGGGCGTGCAGCACGCCGATGATGTTGTCGGGCTCCTCCTGCCAGAGCGGCAGGCGGGTATTCGGGCTGGCCAGCACCTCCTGGACGATCTTCTCAGGCGGGTCGTCGGCATTGATGGTACGCATCTCGGTGCGGTGGACCATCACGTCGGAGACCTGGAGGTCGCGCAGGTCGAGGATGCCGCCAAGCATGTCGCGGTCCTCCTTGACCACGGCACCTTCGCTGTGATGCAGGCTGATGGCACCGCGCAGCTCCTCGTGGGCCGACAGCAGCTGCTGGCTCGAGTCGATCTTGGCGCCGAAGGCCTGCATCACGCCGCGCACGATCATGTCGATCGCCTTGGCGATCGGGCCGAACACGAGGACGACCAGCCGCACCGGCGTCGACACCGCCAGGGCGACGCGATCGGGGTGCAGGATCGCGTAGGTCTTCGGCATGACCTCGGCGAAGATCACGAGCAGCGCCGTCATGACGAAGGTCGCATAGACCACGCCGGCGTCGCCGAACAGCGAGATGAGCACGTTTGTGGCCATCGCCGAGGCGAGGATGTTGACGAGGTTGTTGCCAAGCAGCAGGGCGCCGATCAGCCGCTGGCGCGACTCCAGCAGCATGTTGACGACGCGGGCGCGACGATCCGTCTTCTCGAGCTGGTGCATGCGCGCGCGCGAAGCCGCGGTCAGCGCCGTTTCCGAGCCCGAGAAGAAGGCCGAGGCAACGATCAGCGCCGCGATGATGCCAATGGTAATGGCGAGGGTGAGTGTCATGGTTCCGTCAGACGTCGAGCCAGGAAGTCGCGGACGAGCTCGGCCGGGACGTCGCGGCGGACAAAGGCCCTGCCGATGCCCTGCGCCAGGACGAAGGTGAGCGAGCCACGTTCGACCTTCTTGTCCTGTCCGATCAGCGTCAGCAGCCGCTCGGCGCCCGGCAGGCCACCCTTGATATGGTAGGGCCGGGTCGGAAGTCCAACGGCCGATAGATGGCGCACGATGCGGTCCTCGTCGGCGGCGGCGCACAGGCCAAGCTCGGCGGAGAAGCCGAACGCCAGCACCATGCCGATCGCCACCGCCTCGCCGTGGACGAGTCGGTCGGAAAAGCCGGTCGCGGCCTCCAGCGCGTGCCCGAAGGTGTGGCCGAGGTTGAGCAGGGCCCGTTCGCCGGTCTCGCGCTCATCGGCGGCGACCACGCGCGCCTTGGCGCGGCAGCTCGTCGCGATGGCGCGAATGCGGGCCGGGCCGCCGGCAAAGACCTCGCGCCAGCTACCCTCCAGCCAGGCAAAGAAGGTCGGATCGTCGATCAGGCCGTACTTGACGATCTCGGCATAGCCGGCGCGGAATTCGCGCGGGCTCAGTGTGTCGAGCAGCGCCGTATCGGCGACGACCAGCACAGGCTGGTGGAACGCTCCGACGAGGTTCTTGCCGTGGCGGGTGTCGATGCCGGTCTTGCCGCCCACAGAGGAATCGACCTGGGCGAGCAGGCTGGTGGGAACCTGGACGAACCGCACGCCGCGCCTCAGGATCGCGGCCGCGAAGCCGGCGAGGTCTCCGACCACGCCGCCGCCGAACGCGATGACGATGTCGCCGCGCTCGACCCGTGCGTCGAGCAGCGCGCCGACGACGCGTTCGAGCTCGGCAAAGCATTTGGAGGATTCCCCCGGCGGCACGCTGACCGTGGTCAGCGTCACGATGCCGCCGAGGCCGGCGGCAAGTGCCTCGCCGTGCAGGGCCGCCACGGTGCTGTCGGCAATCACTGCCACCCGTGCGCCCGGCGCCAGCGCGTTGATCCGCGATCCGATCGCCGCCAGGCTGCCGGCGCCGATCAGGATGTCGTAGGAGCGGTCGCCGAGATCGACCCTGACGGTCTCGCCCGACAGCGCGCCCGGAGCCGGACCGGGCAGCAGGCAGGTCTCGTTCACGGTGTCGGGCATGGTGTCGGGCTTGCCTCCGGTGAAGCGCCAGCGAGCCTGGCGGTCAGAGCTTCGATGATCTCGGTGACGACCTCGTCGTGCGGAACGTCGCGGCTGCGCACGACGATATCGGCGAGCGCATAGACCGGGTCGCGCTCGAGACTGAGACGGCGCAGCTTCGCGGCAACGTCGCCGCCGTGAAGCAGTGGCCGGTCGTTGCGACGGCGGACGCGGCGCACCAGCGTATCGATGTCCGCCTTCAGCCAGACGGACACGCCGTCGGCAGCGACGCTCCGACGCGTCTGCTCGTTCATCCAGGCGCCGCCGCCGGTGGCGAGCACCTGGGGGCCGCCCCCGAGCAAGCGGGCAATCACCTTGCGCTCGCCCTCGCGGAAATGCGCCTCGCCGTGACGGGCGAAGATGTCGGAGATAGTCATGCCGGCGGCCGTCTCGATTTCCGTATCGGCGTCAACGAACGGCAGTCCGAGCCGCGCCGCGAGCCGGCGGCCTACCGAGGACTTGCCGGCGCCCATCATGCCGATCAGCACGATGGAGCGCGTGCCGAGGGCCTTCCGCAGGCGTACAGAATCCGCGATGCTGACCGGGGGATCGGCGGCTGTACAGTCGGCCGGCGGCGCGGGATCGGACTCGGTGGCGTGCAAGGCGAAACTGTCCTAGATACTGCCGGGTGCCCTTGGCTGCGGGGCATGGGAGCTATTTCAGTAGTCGGCGGCGGGACGCGACACAAGCGGGCCGCGCCGCATCGGTCCCGACAGCGGGATTTGCTCCCGGACGGAGAAGAGTTGCGGTGCCGAGCCTGTTCCGATTCCTGGTGATCATCGGCTTCATCGCCGGCATCGTCTATGCCGCGATGTTCGCCCTGGTAACCTTCGTCGATCCGGAGCCGCGGGAAATGTCGGTCAGGGTTCCGGCCGAACGGCTGCAGCAGTGAGAAGGCGATGGCTGCCAAGACACGCGGCGGCACGCGCGGCGCCCTCGTCGAGGCCTTCCTGGAGATGATCGCGGCGGAGCGATTGGCCTCACCCAACACGCTCGCCGCCTACCGGCGTGATCTGCAGGATTTCGCGCAGTTCGTCGCCGGCCACGGCCGCGATGTCGGCTCGGCCGACAGTGAGACCGTCGCCGCCTATGCCGCCGATCTGGCCCGGCGCGGCTTCGCGCCTGCCTCGCAGCAGCGACGCCTGTCGGCGCTCAGACAATTCCACCGCTTCCTGCTCGAGGGCGGGATGCGCCCGGATGATCCCACCCAGGCGCTGGATGTCCCCAGGCGCGGTCGGCAGCTGCCGAAGATCATCGATCAGGGCGATGTCGGGCGGCTCCTGACGCAGGCGGCGGCCGAGGCTCGCGATCCCGGAGTCAGGCCGGCGGCGCGGCTGCGGGCGATCCGCATGCACTGCCTCATCGAACTGCTCTATGCCACGGGATTGCGGGTGTCCGAACTGGTATCGCTGCCGGCCTCGGCGGCACGCGGCGGCCGGCCGATGCTGTCGGTGGTCGGCAAGGGGGGGCGGGAGCGGCTGGTGCTGCTGACCGCGACGGCGATCGAGGCGCTGGAGGCCTGGGCGCTGGCGCGCCGCGCGGCCGGTCTGGAGGGCCGCTGGCTTTTTCCCGCCGACGCGCAGGACGGCCATCTGACCCGCCAGGCCTTCGGGCGCGACCTCAAGGCGCTGGCGGCGCGGGCCGGCCTGCCCGCCGCGATGCTGTCGCCGCATGTGCTGCGCCATGCCTTTGCCAGCCATCTGCTGGAGAACGGCGCAGACCTGAGGATCGTCCAGCAGCTTCTGGGGCATGCCGACATCTCGACCACCCAGATCTACACGCATGTGCTGGAAGAGCGGCTGAAGCGCGCCGTGATCGAGCATCATCCGCTGTCGGGCGCGCGGCGCGGTGGGGGCGGCCCGGCTTGACAGGCGCCCCCTGCCCGGCCAGTTTCCCGCCGTCCGGCCGCGATCCCTCCACCGCCGGCCCCCGTCCGCCGGGAGGCAGATGAGCGCATGAAAGCCTATCTCGACTTCGAGAAGCCCGTCGCCGACCTCGAGGGCAAGGTCGCCGAGCTGAAAGTCCTCGAGGACAGCGAGGGCGGCGTCGGCATCTCCGAGGAGGTCGCACGTCTGCAGGCGAAGGCCGACCAGGCGCTGCGCGATCTCTATGCGAGGCTCACGCCCTGGCAGAAGACCCAGGTCGCGCGCCACCCCGGTCGCCCGCACACGCTCGACTATATTCGCAGGCTGATCGAGGACTTCGTGCCGCTCGCAGGCGACCGCAAGTACGGCGAGGACGAGGCGATCGTCGGCGGTCTCGGCCGGTTCCGCGGCGCGTCGGTGGTCGTGATGGGTCATGAGAAGGGCTCCGACACCGAGAGCCGACTCAAGCACAATTTCGGCATGGCGCGCCCCGAAGGTTATCGCAAGGCGGTCCGGCTGATCGAACTGGCCGACCGTTTCGGCCTGCCGGTGATCGCCTTCGTCGATACCGCCGGCGCCTATCCGGGCGTCGGCGCCGAGGAGCGTGGCCAAGCCGAGGCGATCGCCCGTGCAACGGACGCCTGCCTGATGCTGGGGACCCCCAATGTCGCCGTGATCATCGGCGAGGGCGGATCGGGCGGAGCGGTCGCGATCGCGACGGCGAACCGGGTGCTGATGCTCGAACATGCGATCTACACGGTGGCCTCGCCGGAGGCGTCGGCGTCGATCCTCTGGCATGATTCCGCCCGCGCCGCGGACGCCGCCACCGCAATGAAGATCACCGCCAGCGATCTGAAGCGGTTCGGGGTGATCGACGCCATCATCGCCGAGCCCACCGGAGGCGCCCACCGCAAGCCCGACGAGGCGATCGAGGCGACCGGACGGGCGATCGACGCCGCGCTCAAGGAATTCGCCGGTCTCGACGCCGACGAGATCCGCCGCCGCCGGCGCGAGAAATTCCTCGCGATGGGGCGAAACCTCTGAGCGACATCGTCGAATTGCCGCGATCATAGCGGGAGATTGACTCTTGCGGATTGTGCCGACAGGGGCGAAACTCCGCACCGGGAGTCGTGGATGGGCAAGTTCCCGGTAAACCGAGTCTTAACGCTGTCGATCTAGATGTCGACAAGCAGTATCAGTCGCGTTTGGATGTTCGGATCAGCCATGATGGCACTGCCAAGAGCCCGCCTTCTCGCCCTCGCCCTGTGCGTCGCCCTGGCCGGCGGCTGCATGGAGCAGGGCTCGAGCAGCTCCAAGCATCTCAGGCCGCTCAGTCAGGCGACGCTGAAGGAACTGAGCGACAAGGGGATGCGCAAGGAAGATCCGATCCTCGTCCGCATCTACAAGGAAGAGAACGTTCTCGAGATCTGGAAGCCGACCAGGGACGGCCGTTTCGCGCATTTCAAGAGCTACGACATCTGCACTTGGTCCGGCAAGCTCGGCCCGAAGATCAAGGAAGGCGACAAGCAGGCGCCCGAAGGGTTCTACACCGTCACGCCTGCGCAGATGAACCCGAACTCCAACTACTACCTGTCGTTCAATCTGGGCTTCCCGAACGAGTTCGACCGCGCACATGGCCGGACCGGCTCGCACCTGATGGTGCACGGAGCCTGCTCGTCGGCTGGCTGCTACGCGATGGAGGACGAGCAGATCGCGGAAATCTACGCGCTTGCCCGCGACTCCTTTCGTGGCGGCCAGCGCGAGTTCCAGGTCCAGGCGTTTCCGTTCCGGATGACGCCCGCCAACATGGCGAGGCACGCCGACAATCCGAACATGCCGTTCTGGCGCCGCCTGAAGGAAGGCTCGGACCACTTCGAGGTGACCGGAATCCCGCCCAAGGTGGGGGTGTGCGGTCGCGACTACGTGTTCAACGCCTCGCCTCTCGATCCGAACCGCCGGCTCGAACCGACAGCCGCCTGCCCGCCGCTCAGGATCCCTGAAGAGATCCAGGTCGCCGTGGCCGCCAAGCAGATGCGCGACGAGACCGCCTACCAGGTGGCGCTTGCCGAGATCCGCCTGCAGCAGCAGCAGACGGCCAACGGCCAGGCGGTGATGCTGGCCTCGCTGGAGGAGCAGGGCTCGGCCGACTATGACGCCGTGACTCCGGCGGAACGGGCGTCGACGCGGATCGCCGAGGCATCCCCCATCCGGACCCTGTCTGCGTCGGCCGAGACGATTGCTGCCCAGCCGGCTGCCGTCGCCTCTGCCGCGACGGGCGCCGCCACCGCGGCAGAGTCCGAGGCCGTCGAGCCGGTGGCGGTGCAGCCGACCGGCGCGGCCGGTCTGCCCGCGGTCGCGACCGCCTTCTCGGGCGTCTGGGGCAAGCTGGTCGACATCACCGGCGGTCTGCGCGTTCTGGGCAAGGAGCAGCCGGATCCCGACCCCGCCGCTGCCGAGACCGATAACGCCGACCCGATGACGACCGGTTCAGTGCCGGGGGATGCGCCGGCATCGCTGCCGGGCAACAGGCCGACCGGCCGCAGCGCTGCGGCGGAGACCGGCTTGCCGCGGCTGATACCGGCCAGTGCCTTTGCCCCGATCGTGCACGATGACGACCCATTCGCGATCTTCGATCTGTTCGCGACGGTTGGTGCGGTGTCGGTGCCCGCCGACATGGTTCCGGCCGACGTGGTGCCGCAGGGCGCCGTGCCGGTACGGCAGGCGGAGATCGGGCGGAAATAGACCAGGGTTCGCCCTTGCGAGACGCCCGGCCACCGCGAGGCTCGGTGCATCCGGGCCGCGGTCGTGCCGTCATCGCGGGCCATGGCGGGCCGGAGCTGGGCCGAGCGACGTTCCGCTACAGCGGCCAGACGATGAGGATCGCGGGCAGTCCGACGGCGACGACCATCAGCTCGAGCGGCAGGCCCATGCGCCAGTAGTCGCCGAACGAGTAGCCGCCCGGCCCCATGACCAGGGTGTTGTTCTGGTGTCCGATTGGCGTGAGGAACGCGCAGGATGCGCCGACCGCGACCGCCATGAGGAAGGCGTCAGGGCGGGCGTCGAGTGCGCGCGCCACCTCGATCGCCACCGGCGCAGCGACGAGGGCGGTCGCGTTGTTGTTGAGCACGTCGGACAGCGACATCGTTGCCGCCAGCAGGATCATGACCGCCACCCAGGCCGGGAAGCCGGCGGACAGCCCGACCAGCCCGCTGGCCAGAAGGGCCGTTCCACCGGTCTCCTCGAGCGCCGTGCCGAGCGGGATCAGGGCGCCGAGAAGAACCACCACCGGCCAGTCGATGCTCTCGTAGAGCTGGCGCGGCGGCACGATGTCGGTCACGGCGTAGGCGACGACCACGCCGATCAGCGCCACCGCGAGCGGCACCAGGCCGGTGCTGGCGAGCACGACGGCGGCGGCGAACAGGCCGACCGCGAGCCAGGCGCGGCCGTGGCGGGTGACCGTCAGGCCGCGATCGGCCAGCGTCAGCGTGCCGAGACGTGCCGAGACCTCGGCGAGGCGATCCGGAGGCCCGAGCAGGAGCAGTACGTCTCCGCCCTGGATCGGTATCCGACGCACCCGTTCGCGCGACGGCTTACCCTGGCGGGAAATGCCGAGCAGGGTGATGCCATAGGAGCTGAGCAGCCGCGCCTCGTCGGCCGAGCGCCCGTCGAGGCGGGAGCCGCGGGGAACCACCACCTCGCTCAGTGACAGATCTGCGCCCGCCTCGCGCCGATGCCTGTCCTCGCCGATATAGCCGAGCTTGAGCGATCCGACGAACCGGTCGATCGCGGCGGGGGAGGCCTCCAGCACGAGGATGTCGCCAGCCCGTACCTTTGCGCGCCGCGCCCGTCCGGCGAGCCGCTTGCCGCGCCGCACGAGGCCGGCAACGACGACGCCGGCCTCCGCCGCCACCTCGTCGAGTTCGGGCATCATCTTGCCGACGATGGGCGACTCCTCTCCGACGACGACCTCGGCGGTGTATCCCTTCATGTCGAGCAGCGCCTGCGGCGAGTTCACCGCGGCGCGCTGCTTGGGGATCAGGCGCCAGCCAATCAGGGCGATGAAGACGAGCCCGGCGATGGCACAAGCCAGCCCCACGGGCGCGAAGGAGAAGAAGCCGAAGGCCGTTCCGCCGGCATCGCGGCTGAACTGGGCGATGATGATGTTGGGCGGCGTGCCGATCATCGTCACCATGCCGCCGAGGATGGTGGCGAAGGACAGGGGCATCAGCGACACCGCCGGGCTGCGGCCCGCCTTGTGGGCCGATTCGATGTCGACCGGCATCAGCATGGCGAGCGCAGCGACATTGTTCATTACCGTCGAAAGCGCCGCGCCGACGCCGCCCAGCAGCAGGATGTGACGGCTGACCGATTGCGTGCCATCGGCGACCAGCCGGGCGATGTGGTGGACTGCACCCGAGTTCATCAGCCCGCGAGAGACGACCAGCACCATGGCGACGATCATCGTTGCGGGATGGCCGAAGCCGGCAAAGGCCTTGCTCACCGGCACGACGCCTGCGAGGAGACCGGTGAACAGCGCGCCGAGTGCCACGAGGTCGTAGCGCCAGCGCCCGTAGATCAACAGGGCGAAGACCCCGAAGAAGATGGCGAAGACGACGATCTGATCGACGTTCAAGACGTGGGCTCCGGCATCTCGACCGGCGGGGCATAGACACGGAGCGCGCCGCGCTCGACGTTCATCTCCACCGGCGTCTCGGTCGTCACCTCGCCGTCGGTGTTGACCGGCATCGGCCGTTCGGTCTCGATCACCACGTGCCGGCCACGCAGGGTCGTCACGGCGGTGCTGCGGCCCTGGGTGCCGATCAGCAGCGCCGGAGCGAGCCCGACGACTTCGGCCAGGGATCCTGCCTCGATCGCATAGACGTCGAGCAGTCCGTCGTCGATCGCTGCATTCTCGGCGACGGTCAGGCCACCGCCATAGTGGACGCCGTTGCCCACGGCGATCTGATAGGCCTCGACGTCGACGGATTGCCCGTCGCAGGTGATGCGTGCGGCGAAGCGATCTGCCTCGCCGAGCACCCGCAGGGTCGTGATGAGATAACTCAGCGTCCGCCACTGCTGCTTGCGGACCGGGTCCTGGCGCTCGGCAATCTTCACCGAAAGACCGATCGACGCGACATTCACAAAGGCATGGCCGTTGGCCCGCCCGACATCGATCGCACGGGGGGCGCCGTCTGCGATGACGGCGGCGGCCGCGACCGGATCCTGCGGAATGCCGAGTGTCAGCGCGAGGTCGTTGGCCGTGCCCAGCGGCAACAGCCCGACCGGACGGCCACAGGCGATGAGCGCATCGGCTGCCGCGTTGACCGTACCATCACCCCCGGCGACCACGACGGCCTCGGCCTCACCGCCTTCGCTCGCGATGACGCCGGCAATCGCCTCGCTTGAGGCGGGACAACGCAGATTAATGTCGAATCCGGCCATTGCGAGCGCAGAGACGGCCGGTCCAAGCCCCTCCCTGCAGCGCGAGGCATTGGGATTGGCGATCAGCAGCAGGCGTGGTCGGGACATGCAGAGACCCATGGCAGGAAAGGGTCGCGAAGCTGCGACCTAGCATAACGCCGATGACGGTGCGAGGTTCGCGGCGCCGGTGGCGAGTCCCGGCTGCAACCGCCACAGCATGGCAGGCCGGATCACAGCATGGGCGATGCGCCGTCGACCCAGCCGAAGGGCTCGACCGACGCCAGCGGTCCGGCGACTGCACCTGCGCCGGCCGCGAGCGCGCCGATCCCGATGCCATCACCAGATGCCGTATCGGCCAGGCGAGGCATCCCTCCGCCGGCGCAGTGCCGATGGCATGCCGGCGTTGGCACGACCCGGCGAACAGTTGGCCGACCTGTGCAGATCAGGCGAAGCGGCCGTGGCAGTGCTTGAACTTCTTGCCGGAGCCGCAGGGGCACGGCTCGTTGCGGCCGACCTTTCCCCAGGTACCGGGATCGGCCGCGACCCGCTCGCGCATCATGCGGCGCGGCGCGGGCGGCGGACCGCCATTCGCCATCGCCAGCTCGCTGTCGGCCAGCGCCATCTCGTCCTCGCCGGTCGTCGGGTCGATGTGGTGAGCCTGCATGACCGGCAGCGGTGCAGGCTGCGGCGGGGCCTCGCGGACCAGCTCGATCCGCATCAGCTGGCTGGTCACCGCCTCACGCAGCCGGTCGAGCATCGCCTCGAACAGTGCGAAGGCCTCCGTCTTGTATTCGTTGAGCGGGTCGCGTTGGGCATAGCCGCGGAAGCCGATGACCTGCCGGAGATGGTCGAGGGTGATCAGATGCTCGCGCCAGAGATGGTCGAGGGTCTGCAGGAGGACCGCCTTCTCGATCTGCCGCATCAGGGCCGGGGAGAAGTCCGCTACCTTGCGGGCGAATTGGGCGTCGGCAGCCTTCCGGATGCGGTCGCGCACCTCCTCGTCGGCGATTCCCTCCTCCTTGACCCAGTCCTCGATCGGCAGATCGAGATTCAAGATCTCCCGGACCTTCTGCTTCAGCCCCGCCGCATCCCACTGTTCGGCATAGGCCTTCTCGGGGATATGCCTGGCCACCAGGTCCTCGACGACCTGGTGGCGCATGTCGGCGACGGTCTCGGCGACGTCCTCGCCCGACATCAGCTCGATGCGCTGCTCGAAGATGACCTTGCGCTGGTCGTTCATCACATTGTCGAACTTGAGCAGGTTCTTGCGAATGTCGAAGTTGCGGGCCTCGACCTTCGACTGCGCCTTCTCCAGCGCCTTGTTGATCCAGGGATGGACGATCGCCTCGCCCTCCTTGAGGCCGAGCTTCTGCAACATCCCGTCCATGCGGTCGGAGCCGAAGATGCGCATCAGATCGTCCTGCAGCGACAGGAAGAACCTGGAGCGGCCGGGGTCGCCCTGGCGGCCGGACCGTCCGCGCAGCTGGTTGTCGATGCGCCGGCTCTCGTGGCGCTCGGTGGCGAGAACGAACAGGCCGCCGGCCTCCTTCGCCTTGGCCTTCAGCCGTTCGACCTCCTCGCGGATGGCGCGCTCGGCCGCTTCGCGTTCCGGGCCCTCGAGCGAGGGATCGATCTCGTGGCGGATGCGCATGTCGGCGTTGCCGCCGAGCTGGATGTCGGTGCCGCGGCCGGCCATGTTGGTGGCAATGGTGATGGCACCCGGCACGCCGGCCTGCGCGATGATGTAGGCCTCCTGTTCGTGATAGCGCGCGTTGAGAACCGCGAAAACCTTCTCCTGCGGCGTACCCTGGTCGCCATCATAGAGCGGCTTGAAGACGTCGGGGTCGGAAAAATCTTTCTGGCGGTAGCCGTGCTTCTTGAGGAGATCGGCCAGAATCTCGGACTTCTCGATCGAGGTGGTGCCGACCAGCACCGGCTGACCGCGCGCCTTGCAATCCTCAATGAGTGCCAGGATCGCGTCGTACTTTTCCTTCGTGGTCCGGTAGACCTCGTCATCGTCGTCGATGCGCGCGACCGGAACGTTGGTCGGGATCTCGACGACCTCGAGCCCGTAGATGTCCAGAAACTCGTCTGCCTCCGTGGCGGCCGTGCCGGTCATGCCGGCGAGCTTGGTGTAGAGACGGAAGTAGTTCTGGAAGGTGATCGAGGCGAGGGTGACGTTCTCGGGCTGGATCTGCACCCGTTCCTTTGCCTCGAGGGCCTGGTGCAGGCCCTCCGAGTAGCGCCGGCCCTCCATCATCCGCCCGGTGAACTCGTCGATGATGACCACGGCACCGTTCTTGACGATGTAGTCCTTGTCGCGCTGGAACAGCTTGTGGGCCCGCAGCGCCTGGTTGACGTGATGGACGATGGTCACATTCTCGACGTCATAGAGCGAGCCGTTCTTCAGGAGGCCCGCCTCGGCCAGCTTGGCCTCGATGAACTCGGTGCCTTCCTCGGTCAGCGTCGCGGCACGGGTCTTCTCGTCGACCTCGAAATGCTCTGGCCGAAGCATCGGAATGAACCGGTCTATGGCATTGTAGAGGTCGGAACGGTCCTCGACGGGGCCGGATATGATGAGCGGCGTGCGCGCCTCGTCGATCAGGATGGAGTCGACCTCGTCGACGATCGCGAAGTTGTGACCGCGCTGCACCATCTGCGCGAGCTCGTACTTCATGTTGTCGCGCAGGTAGTCGAAGCCGAGCTCGTTGTTGGTGCCGTAGGTGACGTCGCAGGCATATTGCTGGCGTCGCTCGTCGTCGTTCAGACCGTGGACGATGCAGCCGACCGTGAGGCCGAGGAACCTGTAGATCTCGCCCATCCAGTCAGCGTCGCGGCGGGCCAGGTAATCGTTGACCGTGACCACATGGACGCCCTTGCCGGTCAGGGCGTTGAGGTAGACGGGCAGGGTGGCGACCAGCGTCTTGCCTTCGCCCGTCTTCATCTCGGCGATCTTGCCTTCATGCAGCACCATGCCGCCGATCAGCTGCACGTCGAAATGACGCTGCCGCAGGGTACGCTTGGCCGCCTCGCGAACAGTGGCGAATGCCGGAACCAGCAGATCGTCGAGATCGGCGCCGTTCGCGAGTTGCTGGCGGAACTCGGCGGTGCGCGCCTTCAGGGCCTCGTCGCTGAGACCGGAGAGCTGTGCCTCGAGGGCGTTAATCGCGTCGACCCGCGAGCGGTATCCCTTGACCTTCCGGTCGTTGGCCGATCCGAACAGCTTGCTGGCGAGGGTGCTGAGGCCCATCATGAGTGCGGTCTCTCCGGCTCCCGTCGCCGAAGGTGGTCGCGCCGCGGGAGCCCGTATGTGATGAAGCGTCCGCCCGCGGCGCACGCAATGGACACGCGCCACGGCCGGGCGGCCGTCCTCGGCCCCGACGGATGTCAGGCGCGGGCGCGGCCGTCCGGCCACCGTGAGGTGAGATAAGAGTCGGATTTCGCCTTGTCAACGCGATCGGTTTGGGCATGCTTGGCGCCGCGCCGGCTTCGCGATCGTGTCGAGGCGTCGACGGCGTGGGCCGGATCATCGCGCGGATGGGCGGCGGAGCGAACCGCGTCCGATCCGAATCGATTCCCGCAAGCACGGAAAGTACTCCTGATGAAACTGTTCGATACCCCCGCGTCGTGGCGCACAGGCATCGCCGCCCTTGCCATGATGGTCGTCGCATGCGGCGCGCCGGGACGGGCACAGGACGCCGACGAGGTGGTTGCGCGCGTCAATGGCATCGAGATCACCCGAGGTGATCTGGCAGTGGCAGCCGAGGACATCCTGCAAAGCGCTCCCGACATTCCGGAGGATGAGCAGGAGGGCTACCTGATCACCTATCTGACCGACCTGGAGCTTCTCGCCCAGGCGGCGCGGGAGGCGGGAATTGCCGACGAGGAGGCATTCCGCAAGCGCATGGAATACGTCACCAAGCGCAACCTCATGGAGACCTTCCTCAACCGCAAGGGCGCCGAGGCGGTTACCGATGAGGCCGCGCAGGCGCTTTACGATGAGGTGATCGAACAGGTGCCGGAGGAGGAGCGTGTTCACGCCCGCCACATCCTGGTCGAGACCGAAAGCGAGGCCAAGGCGGTCCGGCAGGAACTCGATGGCGGTGCGGACTTTGCCGCGGTCGCCGCGCAGCGCTCGCGCGATCCCGGCTCCAAGGACGACGGGGGCGACCTCGGCTGGTTCTCGAAGGAGGAGATGGTACCGGAATTCGCCGCCGCAGCCTTCGCGCTGCAGCCCGGTGAGGTGTCGGACCCGGTCAAGACCGAATTCGGTTGGCACATCATCAAGGTCGAGGGCAAGCGTAACAAGCCGGGTTTCGACGAGGTGCGCGATCAGATCGACGAGATGCTGGTGCGGCGCAAGCAGCGCGACGTGATCATCGGGCTGCGCGAGTCGGCCCGGATCGAGCGCTTCGGTGCCGGGGATCCGGCAGCCGACGAGGCGGTGGAATAGACGCCGAGGGGCCGGCGAATGGGCAAGGCGCAGGAGGTTTCGCCGCTGGCGCCGGCAAGGCTGCCGGATCTGCCGCCGGTCGAGGGGGTCAGGCTTGCCGCGGCGGAGGCCGGCATCCGTTACAAGGGGCGCCGCGACGTGATGCTGGCGCTGTTCAGCGAGGGAACGACGGTCGCCGGCGTGTTCACCCGTTCGCGCTGCCCGTCGGCGCCGGTGGAATGGTGCCGGGCGCGGCTCGGCGGCGGCATCGCCCGCGCCCTGGTGGTCAATTCCGGCAACGCCAACGCGTTTACCGGCATGCGCGGGCGCGCAGCAGTCGAGGCGACGGCGCGGGCGGCCGCGGAGGCCGCCGGCTGCCGCCCCGAGGAGGTCTTTCTTGCCTCGACCGGCGTGATCGGCGAGCCTCTCGATCCGACACCGTTCGAGCGGGTGCTGAAGCACCTGGCGGCCGAAGCCGTTCCGGACGGCTTCGCCGATGCCTCGGCGGCGATCATGACCACGGACACCTTTCCGAAGCGTGCCAGCGCCACGATCGAGCTCGACGGCGTAGCGGTGACGATCAACGCCATCGCGAAGGGTGCCGGCATGATCGCGCCCGACATGGCGACGATGCTGAGCTTCGTGTTCACCGATGCGCCGATCACCGCGCCGGTGCTTCAGGCGGTGCTGGCCGAGGCGGTCGAGACGACCTTCAACTGCACGACCGTCGACGGCGACACCTCGACCAGCGACACGTTGCTTGCCTTCGCCACCGGCAAGGCCGCCGCGCGGGGGCTTGCACCGATGCGCGAGGTGACCGACCCGCGGGTGACGCGCTTCCGCAACGTGCTGACGTCGCTGCTGGCCGAGCTGGCGCAGCTGGTCGCTCGCGACGGCGAGGGCGCGACCAAGTTCATCACCGTCGAGGTGACCGGCGCAGAGAGCGACGCCTCGGCCAGACGGATCGGCCTGTCGATTGCCAATTCGCCGCTGGTCAAGACTGCGATCGCGGGCGAGGACGCGAACTGGGGCCGCGTGGTCATGGCGGTCGGCAAGGCGGGCGAACCGGCCGACCGTGACCGGCTGTCGATCTGGTTCGGCGACATTCGTGTCGCCGCCGACGGCGAACGCGACCCGGCCTATGACGAGGCCGCGGTATCCGCCTACATGAAGGCCCGCGAGATCGGCATCCGGGTCGATCTCGGCCTCGGCCGCGGGCGGGCGCGGGTGTGGACCTGCGATCTGACGCACGGCTACATTTCGGTTAACGCCGACTACCGGAGTTGACGGCGTCAATCATGAACGCATCTGCCCGCCCCCTCGTGCTGGTGGCCGCCTGCGCGCTCGTGGACGTCGACGGGCGCGTGCTGATCACCCGCCGTCCCGAGGGCAAGTCCATGGCGGGACTGTGGGAATTTCCCGGCGGCAAGGTAGAGCCGGGCGAGCGCCCGGCCGATGCGCTGATCCGCGAGTTGGCCGAGGAGCTCGGCATCGAGGTTAAGGACGCCTGCCTGGCTCCATTGACGTTTGCGAGTCACGATTACGAAAATTTTCATCTCCTGATGCCATTGTTCGTCTGTCGACGCTGGTCGGGCGATGTAAGACCCCTCGAAGGGCAGCAGATCGCCTGGGTGCGACCGGTCCGGCTCGGCGACTATCCGATGCCCCCGGCAGACATCCCGCTGGTGCCGATCTTGCGCGACTTGCTGTGAGCGCGCGGCAACAGGAGGCTGGAATGACCTATTGGCGAGTTGCGCAGCGCGCGCGGGCTTTCCTGAGCGACAACAGCGGTGCGACCGCGATCGAATATGCCCTGATCGCAGGAAGCATCTCGATCCTGATCGTGACGCTGGCCCTGCAGACCGGCGAGACCGTGCAGGACAAGTTCCAGGCCGTGGTCGACGGCTTCAGCGGCCTGAACTAACGGTCGGCGCCGCCGGCCTTGTCTCCCGCCGGCTGTTCACGGGTGCCCAGCGCCTCGGCAAGGCGCATCCGCGCCGTGCCCGGACGCAGCGGTTGCTGCTGGCTTTCGTGCGGCGCCCAACCAGACAGGTGCACGAACTCGAAGCTCGCCCTGATGCGACCATCCGGGTCGTGGTGGCGCTCGGCATAGATCTCGAGGGCATGCGCCAGCACGTCGCGGCGCAGGGGCCGCCGGCTGCGGCCGGCGAGCGCGTTGGTCCAGCCCATTGCCCTGAGGTCTGCGAGCAGCCGCAGCGGATCGGCATAACGGACGGTCAGAATCTCGGTATCGGCAACCGGGAGAGCA
Source organism: Tepidamorphus gemmatus (assembly GCF_004346195.1). Classification (NCBI taxonomy): domain Bacteria; kingdom Pseudomonadati; phylum Pseudomonadota; class Alphaproteobacteria; order Hyphomicrobiales; family Tepidamorphaceae; genus Tepidamorphus; species Tepidamorphus gemmatus. Next base: position 60,014 of record NZ_SMAK01000012.1, read on the forward strand.
AAGCCGGCGCGTTGCAGCAGTCCGCCCGCGTCGCGGACGTCCAGGAACGGGTCGATGCGCAGACTGGCGCCACCGACCAGATCGGCCTCCGCCTGGAGCAGACTACCGCGCAGTTCGCGCAGCGTCCCGCCGCCGAACAGGACGGCGAGAAACAGCCCGTCGGGCCTCAGCGCCCGCCGGATCTGGGCCAGCGTGCCGGGCAGGTCGTTGACCCAGTGGAGCGAGAGCGGCGCGACCACCAGGTCGAGACTTGCCGCCGCGAACGGAAGGATTTCCTCGTCCGCCGCGAGGCGGGGATGGGGAAGGCCCGCCAACATGGCCGGGCAGCTCTCGGTCGAGATCACCGTGCCGATCCGGCGGTCGTCCGCCAGCGCGCGCGCCAGGCGGCCATCCTGCGCGCCGAGACAGACGGCGCGCGGGAAGTCGCGCAGCACCACCGCCAGCCGCTCGGCGATCGCCTGTGTCGCCTCGGTGAGCAGGAAATCCGCATCCGGCAGCGTCGAGGCGGCGCGCCCACGCCGTCGGGCGATGAGGGCGCGGTCGAAGACGCGCCGCAAGTCGGGGGTGTCGTCGCTCAAGTGCGGTGTCCCATCGGTTGGCCTGCGAGATATGGCGCCAATGCGCGTGGAAGTCGACCTGGCCACCTGGCCGGTCGCAATCCGACGGGACTTGACGTCTCGGCTGACCGAGCCGACCCTTGCGGAAGACACCGGGAACAGGGCAATGACGGCTGTTGCTGCAAGGCCGGCCATGCGCAGCGTCGGGCAGCGCCTCGGCCGTCTCGCCCGCGCCCTGGTCGACCTGCTGCTGCCGCCGCGCTGTCCCGCCTGCCAGGGTGCCGTGGTCGCGACCGGGCTGTGCGCCGTGTGCTGGGCGCGCACGCAGTTCATCGCAGCCCCGCTGTGCGAGCGGCTTGGCACGCCGTTCGCCTATGATGCTGGCCCCGGAATCATCAGCCCGGCCGCGATCGCCGATCCGCCCGCCTACGGCCGCGCGCGCGCCGTTGCCCGCTACGAAGGGCCGGCGCGGTCGCTGGTGCATGCGCTGAAATACCGCGACCGGCTGGAAATCGCCGCGCTCATGGCGAGGCTGATGGCACGTTCGGGTGCCGAACTGATCGCGGATTGCGACGTGATCGTTCCGGTACCGCTGCACCGCCGACGGCTGTTCGCGCGCCGCTTCAACCAGTCGGCGCTGCTGGCGGCAGCGCTGGCGCGGCACGCGGGGCGCGACTACGAGGCCTGCGCGCTGCTGCGCATCAGGCCCACCCGCCAGCAGGTCGGCCTCAGCGCGCGGCAGCGGCGGCGGAACGTGGCCGGCGCGTTTCGCGTTGCACCAGCGGCCCGTCCCATGATCGAGGGCCGTCACGTACTGCTCGTCGACGACGTGCTCACCACCGGGGCCACCGTCGATGCCTGCGCGAAGACATGTCTGCGGGCCGGCGCGGCCAGCGTCGATGTGCTGGTCTTCGCCAGGGTTGTGGCGCAGACCTGAACGAACATATATGCAATGGGCCGGATCAGCCGGCGCAAGGGTTGAAGATCATGGCTCGCGTCGTCATCTACACAACGCCATTCTGTCCGTATTGCCATGCCGCCAAGACTCTTCTGGCCGCCAAGGGTGTGTCCTTCGAGGAGATCGACGTCGGTGCCGACCCCCGGCTGCGCGCGGAAATGACGCAGCGCGCCGGCGGCCGCAGGACGGTGCCGCAGATCTTCATCGACGAGACCCATGTCGGCGGCTGCGATGATCTGCATGCGCTCGACCGGCAGGGCCGGCTCGACGCGCTGCTGGCGGCAGCCTGAGGCGGGGTGCCGATGATCCGCTATGCCCTGACCTGCGACGGGGATCACGCCTTCGAGGGATGGTTCCGCGACAGCGCCGCCTTCGATCGGCAGAAGGATGCGGGGGAAGTCGCCTGTCCGGTCTGCGGCTCCGTGGCAGTCGAGAAGCAGCTGATGGCGCCGGCAGTGGCGACACGCCGCGCCGAGGCGACGGTGCCGCTCGCCGCCGCGCATCCCGCAATGACCGACCCGAAGCTTGCCGAGCTGGTCGAGGCCATTCGGCGCCTCAAGCGGCACATTGCCGAGAACTCGGAGTATGTCGGCGACCGGTTCCCCGAGGAAGCGCGCCGGATGCATTACGAGGAGGCGGAAGCGCGTGCCATCCATGGCGAGGCAAGTCTCGAGGAGGCGCGCGCCCTGTTGGAGGAGGGGATCCCGGTGCTGCCGCTGCCGACCCTGCCGGAGGAGCGCAACTAGGACGGCAGGGCAGGGAAGGGCGAGTCAGCGGCGCTCGGGCTTCTGCGATACCAGCATGTAGTTGACGTCGGTATCGCGCGACCGGCGCCATTCGCCCGACAGGGGCGCATAGACGACGCCGGTCAGATCCAATACCCGCAGGCCGGCCGCCGCGAGGCCGTCCTCGATCTCGTCCGGCGTCAGGAATCTGTTCCACTGATGGGTGCCGCGCGGCAGCCAGTTCAGCACGTATTCCGCCCCGACGATGGCCAGTGCGAAGGCCTTCAGGGTCCGGTTGATGGTGGCGAGAAAGAACAACCCGCCCGGACGGACCATCGTGCCGCAGGCCTTCAGGAAGGCCTCGACATCGGCGACGTGCTCGACCACCTCCATGGCCAGTACCGCGTCGAACCGCTCGCCGGCGGCTGCGAGGCTCTCCGCCGTCGTGGCGCGATAGTCGATCGCCAGACCCTGGGCTTCGGCGTGGATGCGGGCGGTGGCGATGTTTCGCTCGGAGGGATCGACGCCGACGACCTCGGCGCCCAGGCGGGCCAGGGGTTCGCACAGCAGCCCGCCGCCGCAGCCGATGTCGAGCAGGCGCAGGCCGGAGAGGCTGTCGGTGCGGCGCGGATCGCGATCGAACTGCGTCGCGAGATGGTCGCGGATATAGTCGAGGCGCACCGGATTGAAGCGGTGCAGCACCGCCATCCTGCCATCCGGGTCCCACCATTCCTCGGCGAGCGCGGCGAATCGCGCCACCTCGTCGTCGTCGACGGTGGATGCCGGTGCGGCCGGCTCACGGGATTGACGTCTGGCCATGTGGTAGGCGTCGCCCGCCAAGGGCCCCGTGTCAAGGGCGGGATCCTCTCGGCGGTGTGGTTGCGCCACGTCCGGCGAGCCTGTATCTAGGCGCGCGCGGCGGGACCGGGGTCCCTGCCGCAGATCCCGAACCGACCGCGATCCGGCATCATCCCGAGACCGTTTCCATGTCCCGCATCGTCATGAAGTTCGGCGGAACCTCGGTCGCGGACATCGAGCGGATCCGCAACGTTGCGCGCCACGTCAAGCGCGAGTGCGACGCCGGCCACGAGGTCGCCGTGGTGGTTTCGGCGATGGCCGGGGCCACCAACCAGCTCGTCGCCTGGACGCGCGAGGCGGCCGCCATTCACGATGCCCGCGAGTACGACACCGTCGTTGCCTCGGGCGAACAGGTCACGGCCGGGCTGCTGGCGATCGTGCTGCAGCAAATGGGGATCTCCGCCCGCTCGTGGCTCGGCTGGCAGATCCCGATCCGAACCGATGCAGCGCACGGTGCGGCGCGTATCGCCGACATCGCCGGCCATGTCCTGCTCGACCGTCTGCGGCAGGGCCAGGTCGCCGTGATCGCCGGCTTCCAAGGCATCGGCCCGGACAATCGAATCACGACGCTCGGGCGTGGCGGATCGGATACCAGCGCCGTCGCGGTGGCCGCTGCGCTGAAGGCGGACCGCTGCGACATCTATACCGATGTCGACGGCGTCTACACGACCGACCCGCGCGTTGTTCCCCGGGCGCGGCGGCTCGATCGGATCGCCTTCGAGGAGATGCTCGAAATGGCCTCGCTGGGCGCCAAGGTCCTTCAGGTCCGCTCGGTCGAGCTGGCGATGGTGCATGGCGTGCGCACCTTCGTGCGCTCGAGCTTCGATTCGCCTGATGCACCCCAGACCGGACCGGGGAACCTGCCGCCCGGAACCCTCATCTGCGACGAGGACGAGATCGTGGAAAAGCAGATCGTCACCGGAATCGCCTTCTCCAAGGACGAGGCCAAGATCACACTCCGACGCGTCGCCGACAAGCCGGGGGTGGCGGCGAGCGTGTTCGGTCCGCTGTCGGATGCGAACATCAATGTCGACGTCATCGTCCAGAACGTCTCGGCCGACGGCCGTCACACCGACATGACCTTTACCGTGCCGCGTGCGGATTTCGAGCGCGCGATGGAGGTGATCAGGTCGGCCGCCGCCGAGATCGGCTACGAGGAGGTGTCCGGCTCTGCCGACGTCGTAAAGGTTTCGGTGATCGGCATCGGCATGCGCAGCCATGCCGGTGTCGCCGCGCAGATGTTCAAGGCCCTTGCCGAGAAGGGAATCAACATCCAGGCGATCACCACCTCCGAGATCAAGATCTCCATTCTCATCGACGCCGCCTACACGGAGCTTGCGGTACGAACTTTGCATTCGCTATACGGCCTCGATGAAGGTTGACGCGGCGGATGATGCAACCTCGGGTTGGGCAGACGGCCCGGCCCGGAACACGTGGACGGGGCAGTGGCGGATTGCCGACCCCAGTTCAGTAAAGTTCACTGTATCGCTGGCAGAGGTGTCGGCGCGATTCGGCGTATCGGCCTTCGGCAGTTAAGCTGCGCCACTCCGGCGCACCGGGGACACGTTTCGGTATGCGGGGATCGATCGGCGGCCCGCGCGTGATGCTCCGCAAGCTCCGCGAGCTGATGGCGGAGCCGGTCAGCGCGCAGGAACGGCTCGACAAGATCGTTGTAACCATCGCCTCCAACATGGTGGCGGAGGTGTGCTCGGTCTATGTGCTGCGGGCGGACGGCTCGCTGGAGCTGTTTGCGACGGAAGGTCTCAAGCGCGAGGCCGTCCACAAGTCGAGCCTGAAGCTTGGCGAGGGTCTGGTCGGCACCATCGCGGCCAGCGCCGAGCCGCTCAACCTCCAGAACGCCCAGCAGCATCCGGCCTTCGCCTATCTGCCCGAGACCGGCGAGGAAATCTATCACGCCTTCCTCGGCGTGCCGGTACTGCGCGGCGGCCAGACGCTGGGCGTGCTGGTGGTGCAGAACCGGACCCACCGGCTCTATTCGGAGGAGGAGGTCGAGGCACTCCAGACGACCGCGATGGTGCTGGCCGAAATGATCGCCGGTGGCGAGCTCGAATCACTCGTTCGACCCGGCGACAACCTGGCCCTGAAGCGCCCCCACCATCTCACCGGGCGGTCGCTGTCCGAGGGTCTGGGGCTTGGACATGCGGTCCTGCACGAACCGCGCATAGAGATCACCAATCTCATCGCCGAGGATATTCATACGGAACTCGGCCGGCTGGAGGCGGCGCTCGACAATCTCAGGACGTCTGTCGAGGATCTGTTGACGCGCAGCGAGATGATGCGCGCCGGCGAGCATCGCGAGGTGCTCGAGACCTACCGCATGTTCGCCTATGACCGCGGATGGGCAGAGCGGATGCGCGAGGCGGTGATGTCCGGCCTGACCGCCGAGGCCGCGGTGGAGCGGGTCCAGAATGACACCCGCGCGCGGATGCTGAGGCAGACCGATCCCTACATCCGCGAACGGCTGCACGACCTGGACGATCTGGCAAACCGGCTGCTGCGCCAGCTCGTCGGCTGGAACGGCCTCGAGCCGGCGGCCGAGCTGCCGCGCGATGCGATCGTCATCGCCCGCAACATGGGGCCGGCGGAGCTGCTCGACTACGACCGCGAGCGGCTGCGCGCGCTGGTGCTGGAGGAGGGGGCGCCGACCAGCCACGTCACCATCGTCGCCCGTGCGCTCGGGATCGCTACCGTCGGGCAGGTGGAGGGCATCCTCGATCTCGTCAACCCCGGCGATGCGATCATTGTCGACGGCTTCTCGGGCGAGGTCCATGTCAGGCCGCCGGCGGACGTGGAGCAGGCCTATGTCGAGAAGGTGCGGTTCCGCGCCCGGCGGCAGGAACAGTATCGCCGGCTCAGGGATGTACCCGCCGTCACCCGCGATGGAGTGTCGATATCGCTGCTGGTCAATGCCGGTCTGCTGGTCGATCTGCCCCACGTCAAGGAAGCGGGCGCCAGCGGCATCGGCCTGTTCCGCACCGAATTGCAGTTCATGGTCGCCTCGACCTTTCCGCGGATGCGCGATCAGCTGACGCTGTACAGGGCGGTGCTCGACGCGGCCGCAGATCTGCCGGTCACCTTTCGTTCGCTGGACGTGGGCGGGGACAAGGTGCTGCCCTATCTGCGCACGGCGCACGAGGAGAATCCGGCGCTCGGCTGGCGGGCGATCCGCATGGCGCTCGACCGGCCGGCCCTGCTGCGCACGCAGATCCGGGCCCTGCTGCATGCCGCGGCAGGGCGGGAACTGCGCCTGATGTTCCCGATGATCACGGAAGTCGGGGAGTTCGACCGGGCCCGCGAGCTCGTGGCCCGCGAGCGGCGGCATCTGGAGCGGCACGGCCATGCGCTGCCCGCCTCGGTCAGGCTCGGCGCGATGGTCGAGGTGCCGGCGCTTCTGTGGCAGCTCGAGGAACTGCTCGAGCGGGTCGACTTCCTGTCGGTCGGCTCGAACGACCTTCTGCAGTTCATCTTCGCCGCCGACCGGGCGAGCGGGCTGCTCGCCGACCGCTTCGATGCACTGTCGCACGCGCCGCTCCGGGCAATGCGGCGGATCGTCGAGGCGGCGGACGCCGCCGCTGTGCCGGTGACGCTGTGCGGCGAGCTGGCCGGCAATCCGCTCGCCGCGATGGCGCTGGTCGGACTCGGCTATCGCTCGATCTCGATGGCGCCGGCCGCCATCGGGCCGGTCAAGGCGATGATCCTTGCGCTTGATGTCGGCAAGCTGCAGGACTGGCTGCTGCCGGCCCTGTCGCGGCCGCATCGCAGCCTGCGTGCCGAACTGGCGGACTTTGCCCGTCAGCACGACATTCCGATCTGATCGGTGGCCATGATTACCGACGCAAAACTTCAGTCTCTGGTCGACAGGCTTGACGAGATCGAGCATGCCATGTCGGCCTCGCCCGATGCCGACGCGTTCGTGCGGTTGTCGCGCGAGCACGCCGATCTCGGCCCGGTGGCGGCCAAGGCGCGCGAGTTGCTGGCGCTGCGGGCGGAAGCGCGCGGGCTGGCGGAGCTGCGCGACGATCCGGCCGGTGACCGCGAGATGGCCGGTCTCGCCGCAGCCGAGCTGGAGGCGATCGAGGCCCGCATCGAGGCGGCCGAACGCGACCTGCAGGTGCTGCTGCTGCCGCGCGACGTCGCCGACGAGAAGGGTGCGATCCTCGAAATCCGCGCCGGTACCGGCGGTGAGGAGGCGGCACTGTTTGCCGGCGACCTGTTCCGCATGTATCAGCGCTATGCCGACTTGCAGGGCTGGAAGGTCAACGTGATCTCCGAAAGCCCCTCCGATCTCGGCGGCTACCGGGAAATCATCGCGGAGGTGAGCGGGCGTGGCGTGTTCGCCCGGCTGAAGTTCGAGTCCGGAGTCCACCGTGTGCAGCGGGTACCCGAGACCGAAGCCTCGGGACGCATCCACACCTCGGCGGCGACCGTCGCGGTGCTGCCGGAGGCCGAGGAGGTCGATGTCGAGCTCGACGAGGCCGACCTGAAGATCGACGTCTATCGCGCCTCCGGCGCCGGCGGCCAGCATGTCAACACCACCGACAGTGCCGTCAGGATCACCCACCTGCCGACCGGGCTCGTCGTGGCCGTCCAGGACGAGCGCTCGCAGCACAAGAACAAGGCCAAGGCGATGAAGCTTCTGCGCGCGCGCCTCTACGAGGCGGAACGCGAGCGGCTCGATACCGCCCGCGCCGCCGACCGCAAGGGACAGGTCGGTTCCGGCGACCGCTCGGAGCGGATTCGCACCTACAACTTTCCCCAGGGGCGGGTCACCGATCACCGCATCAACCTGACTCTCTACAAGCTCGACAAGGTGATTCTCGGCGAGGCGCTCGACGAGGTCATCTCCGCGCTCATTACCGAGGACCAGGCCCGCCGGCTCGCCGCGCAGGAGGGCGTCGCCGAGGCGCGGGCGTGAGGTCCGGCGCGCCAGCGACGCTCGAGGACCTGATCCGGGATGCTTCGCGGCGTCTGGCCGAGGCGGGGCTCGATACGGCGAGGCTGGATGCGCGAGTCCTCGCGGCCGCCGCGACCGGACTCGACCGGGCCGGGCTCATCGCCGAGGGTAGCAATCCCGCCGATCCAGGCATTGCGGCGCGGCTCGGCGCGATGGTCGAACGGCGCATGCTTGGCGAACCGGTCGCCCGGATCGTCGGCCACAAGGAATTCTGGAGCCTCGACTTCCTGCTGGGCCCGGAATCACTCGTACCGCGCCCGGACAGCGAGACGCTGGTTGCGGCCGTCCTCGAGGAGATCGACGTCGGGCCGGGCCGGTCGGCGCCGCTGCGGATCGTGGATCTCGGCACCGGCTCGGGCTGCCTGCTCGTCGCCCTGCTGACCGAGCTGCCCTCGGCCTTCGGCATTGGCGTCGACATCAGCGAGGCGACGCTGCGCATCGCCTGTCAGAACGCGCACAGGCACGGTGTCGCCGCGCGGGCAGGCTTCGTCTGCGGGCGCTGGTCAGAGCCGATCGCCGGCGGCATCGATATCCTGCTGTCCAATCCGCCATACATCCCGACCGGTGAAATCGGCGGACTGGCACCGGAGGTGGCTCGGCACGATCCACTTGCGGCGCTTGATGGTGGCCCGGATGGCCTGCGCGCCTACCGGCAGATCCTTGCCGATTGCCGGCGGGTTGTGGTGGCCGGCGGGCGGGTCGCGCTCGAGGTCGGCAGGGGCCAGGCGGACGAGGTCTCGAAGCTCGCCGGCGCAGAGGGGCTCCGCGTGCTGAGGATTGCGGCCGATCTGGCGACCGTCGGCCGTGTCGTCGTCGCCGAAGTGCCCTGAACCGAACGGACGCTCCAAAAAAACGACTTGGAAACCCGACCCGAACAGGCTAGGTTCCAAGTGCGGTTTCGGGCGGCCAGCAACATGAGCCGCCCGGGCTACCGGCGGCGTTTCAGGGGCAAGAGCGCCGTTCGACGGGCCGGGGCAGGGACCGCGCCTCGAAACGGAGGCTCCCAGACTTTCGCTGCGAAAGCCGTTAATCAGCGTGTCATCGGCATGGCTGATGCGGCATATGGCGGTACAGCGGCAGCGGACTCACGTCGGGAGTCGATCTTGACCGGTACGCGCCAGGACACGATGGCAGCGTCAGAGATTCGGAGATACCCGACGAACGGAATCCGTTCGCGATCCGACCGGCATTCGATGCCTCGGCTGCGCAGATCATTGCCTTAACGGAGTAGACGGACTGCCCATGAGACCGGGACAGCAGAACAAGCGGATGCGTGGACGGGGTCGCAGAGGCCCCAGCCCCCTGTCGCGTTCCTATGAAAGCAACGGCCCGGATGTGAAGATCCGCGGCACCGCGGCCCACATCGCCGAAAAGTATGCCCAGCTCGGCCGCGACGCGACGGCCTCCGGCGATCCGGTGCTGGCGGAAAGCTACTTCCAGCACGCCGAGCACTATTTCCGCATCATCGCGGCAGCACAGGCACAGTTCCAGCAGCAGAATCCCAACGAACCGCAGCCGCAGCGCTTCCGCTACAACGGCATCGACGACGATGACGACGACGACGATCTGACCGGCGAACCGCTGCGTCCCGAGCCCGTCCGCGCCGAGCCGACGCGCCTCGATCCGGTCCGCGGGGAGGGTCCGCAGCCATACGTCCAGCCGGAAGCGCCCGAGCTGCCGCTCGATGCGCGCAGCCAAGAGGCTGAGGAGGCTCCGGCCAAGCCCGCCGCCGAGGATCGTGCAGGCCACGCAGCGGGCAACGGCACCGTGTCGCCGCGCCGCCGTCGTCGGCGGTCCACGGCGGCGGCCACCGAGGCTGGCGAGTCGGTCCGGTCGACCAACGGCAATGGCGCTGCCGAAGCCGCCGCGGCGGGTGGCGAGATGAATGACGCCTGACGACCGTGCCGACGCCGCCTGAGCCGGGGCAGCGCTCTGGTTCGCGGCGGGGCGTGACCACGGCCGTCCCGATCGGGCGCGGCCGATGATCAGGCGCGCGTGATGGTGTCGCCGGGACGGATCGTGCCGGCGCCCGTCACCTCGGCATAGACGCCGAAGTCGGAGTGGCCGAAGGCGCCCTCGATCAACCGGGGGATCTGCATGTCCCTCGCTCCGCTGACAGGATCCACGTTCGTTGCTGCACAGCGCACGATGCGGGCGACCACCCTGACAGTCGCCGACGGGCCGATCCGCAACGTCTCGCCGACCAGCATGAATTCCTGCCAAGGCAACCAGCCGTCGACGTAGAGATTGGCGCGGAAGCGCAGCGGATGCACGGGTCGTCCGGCGACCCGCTCGACCTCGCGCAGGCTGGCCAGACTGGCGATCGAGACGACCTTGGCGCTCACATCCGAGAAGCTGTGCCCATCCGATCGCAGGATCCGGGGAGCACCCCGCAACTCCCCGTCCATGTAGGCGGCGAAGAACTGCTCGAGGAGCCGGCATCCCAGCGGATCGTCAAGCCGCCCGCCCGTCACCCGCTTGCCGTGGCGGAACACGTCGAGGGTGCAGGAAGCCTCGTCGAAGCGGGTTTCGAGCGCCGCCAGACGTTCGTTCTTCATCAGCATCAGGAACTTGATCTTCGGCAGATAGGCCGGGTGCTGGCTGTCGAACCCGCTTGGTCCGTTCTCGATCGCCCAGGCCCGGTCGAAGGGCAGGGTCGCTCCCGGTGCCAGTGTCACCGATTCAAGCTGATCGGGTGACAAGCCCTTCACCGGATAGCGGAAGATCGATTCGAGTGTCGCTGTCGGCATCGGCCTCGTCCGTCGTTTTCGTACCCCGCGGCAGACAAGACCCCTTTCGTGGCAGAATGGCAACACCCATATGGGAGGGGCGAGCGGCCATTGCGGTCCGCTTCGCCACTTCGAGTGGGTGGCCTTCCGGTGCCTGAGGGGGCCGGCCGGCCATGCCGGGAAAGAGGGAAGATCATGAATTTCGAGACCTATACCGAACGGGCGCGCGGCTTCATCCAGGCGGCACAGTCGCTGGCGCTGCGCCAGGGCAATCAGCAGTTCACGCCCGAGCATCTGCTCAAGGTGCTGCTGGACGATCCTGAAGGGCTTGCGGCGGGCCTGATGACCAAGGCCGGCGGCCGACCGCAGGATGCGCTGCAGCGCGTCGAGCTGGCGCTCGGCAAGCTGCCGAAGGTCGAAGGCGGCGGCGCGGGACAGCTCTACCTCGCGCCCCAGACCGCGCGGGTGTTCAACACCGCAGAGGAAGCTGCCAAGAAGGCCGGCGACAATTTCGTCACCACCGAGCGCCTGCTGCTGGCGCTTGCGATGGAGAAGAGTTGCGAGTCCTCGCGCATCCTCGCCGAGGCCGGCGTGACGCCGGTAAGCCTCAATGCCGCGATCAACGATCTGCGCAAGGGGCGAACGGCCGATTCGGCGTCCGCCGAGGACGCCTATGACGCGCTGAAGCGCTACGCACGCGACCTCACCGAAGCCGCACGCGAGGGCAAGCTCGACCCGGTGATCGGCCGCGACGACGAAATCCGCAGGACGATCCAGGTCCTGTCGCGGCGCACCAAGAACAACCCCGTCCTGATCGGCGAGCCGGGCGTCGGCAAGACTGCGATCGTCGAGGGATTGGCGCTCAGGATCGTCAACGGTGACGTGCCCGAGAGCCTGAAGGACAAGCGGCTGCTCGCGCTCGACATGGGCGCGCTGATTGCGGGCGCGAAGTATCGCGGCGAGTTCGAGGAGCGGCTGAAGGCCGTGCTGCAGGAGGTGACCGCCGCCGAAGGGGACATCATCCTGTTCATCGACGAAATGCACACGCTGGTCGGCGCCGGGAAGGCGGACGGCGCGATGGACGCCTCCAACCTGCTGAAGCCGGCGCTCGCCCGCGGCGAACTGCACTGCGTCGGTGCGACGACGCTCGATGAATACCGCAAGCACGTCGAAAAGGATGCCGCGCTTGCCCGCCGCTTCCAGCCGGTGTTCGTTTCCGAACCGACCGTCGAGGATACGGTCTCGATCCTGCGCGGGCTGAAGGAGCGCTACGAGCAGCACCACAAGGTGCGCATCGCCGATGCCGCGCTGGTCGCTGCCGCCACGCTGTCGAACCGCTACATCACCGACCGCTTCCTGCCCGACAAGGCGATCGACCTTGTCGACGAGGCCGCATCGCGCTTGAGGATGCAGGTCGATTCCAAGCCGGAGGAGCTCGACGAACTCGACCGGCGCATCATTCAGCTGAAGATCGAACGCGAGGCCCTGAAGAAGGAGACCGATCGCGCATCGCAGGACCGGCTCGCCAAGCTCGAGAGGGATCTCGCCGATCTGGAAGAGAGGGCGGCGGCGCTGGAAGCACGCTGGAAAGCCGAGAAGGACAAGCTCGGCGAGGCTGCGCGGCTCAAGGAGGAACTCGACAGGGCGCGCAACGAACTCGCCAACGCCCAGCGGCGCGGCGAATTCCAGCGGGCCGGCGAGCTTGCCTACGGCATCATTCCCGAGCTCGAGCGCAAGCTCGTCGCCGTCGAGGCCGAGGAGAAGGGCGGCATGGTGCAGGAGACCGTGACGCCCGATCACGTCGCCCAGGTCGTCTCGCGCTGGACCGGCATTCCGGTGGACAAGATGCTCGAAGGCGAGCGTGAGAAGCTGCTGCGGATGGAGGAGGAGCTCGGCAGGCGGGTCGTCGGTCAGCGGGAAGCCGTCGAGGCGGTCTCGACCGCGGTGCGGCGTGCCCGCGCCGGCCTGCAGGACCCGAACCGGCCGATCGGCTCGTTCATGTTCCTCGGCCCGACCGGCGTCGGCAAGACCGAGCTCACCAAGGCGCTCGCCGAGTTCCTGTTCGACGACGAGACGGCGATGGTGCGGATGGACATGTCGGAATACATGGAGAAGCACTCCGTGGCCCGGCTGATCGGCGCGCCACCCGGCTATGTCGGCTATGAGGAGGGCGGGGCGCTGACCGAGGCGGTGCGCCGGCGTCCCTATCAGGTCATCCTGTTCGACGAGATCGAAAAGGCGCATCCGGACGTGTTCAACGTCCTGTTGCAGGTGCTCGATGACGGTCGGCTGACAGACGGGCAGGGCCGCACAGTTGATTTCCGCAACACGCTGATCGTCATGACCTCGAATCTCGGCGCCGAGTTCCTGGCCGCCCAGCCGGAGGGGCAGGATTCCGACGCGGTGCGCGATGAAGTGATGGCGGTCGTCAGGGCGCGCTTCCGGCCGGAATTCCTGAACCGGCTCGACGAGATCGTGCTGTTCCACCGGCTGCAGCGCTCCCAGATGACGGCTATCGTCGACATTCAGATGCAGCGGCTGCGCAAGCTGCTCAGCGAGCGCAAGATCGAGCTCGAGCTTGATCCTGCGGCGCGCGAATGGCTGGCGGAGAAGGGCTACGATCCCGCCTATGGCGCCCGTCCGCTGAAGCGGGTGATCCAGAAGTTCGTGCAGGATCCCCTTGCCGAGAAGATCCTGGCCGGCGAGATCGCCGACGGCGACACGGTGCGGGTGCGGGTGGCCGACGGCGAACTTGTCTTCGAACCGGTCATGGCGTCCGTGCAGGCCGCCTGAACGTCGGGCCGTGCCACGAAATCCGCAAGGGCGCCCGTGGTGACACGGGCGCCCTGCAATCGAGCTGTCGGCGCCGATGGGCGCACATGCCGTTGCGGCATGCCGCTCGAGGCAGCGCTTCGGTGATGCTCCGGCCAGCCGGCGGGCGGATGCCGACCAGATCGCAGTTCAGGCGTCGTGAGGATGCGGCCGACGGGAGGATGCGGCGGACTCCACATCCCGATTGCCGGTCTCGCCGGCCGCCGGACCCGGCTCGTCGGCGCAGCGTTCCGTGTGCCGCATGCGCTGCGTCATTCGCCCGCGGATGCCACCCTGGTGGATGCCGGCGCCCGGTTCATCAGGCTGTCGATCCGGTACTTTTCCTTCTCGAAGGCCGCCAGCACGCGGCCTTCCAGGACGCGTCCGCGCGGTAGCCGGATGCGCATCGGATCGACGTTTCGGCCATTGACAAGCACCTCGTAGTGCAAATGCGGCCCGGTCGACAGGCCGGTCGAGCCGACATATCCGATGATCTGGCCCTGGCGGACCTGCACGCCCTCGGCGATGCCGCGGGCGAAGCCGGACATGTGGCTGTAGCTGGTCTCGTAGCCATTGGCGTGCCGGATGCGGATGTGACGTCCGTAGCCAGACTTCCAGTCCGCGTAGACGATGGTGCCATTGCCGGAAGCCATGATCGGCGTACCGGTCCGGGCCGACCAGTCGACGCCCGAATGCATCCGCGTGTAGCCAAGGATCGGATGCCGGCGCATGCCGTAGCCGGATCGGAAGGTGCCGCCCGTCATCGGCTTGCGCATCAGGAACTTCTTCGCGCTCTTGCCGGTCTCGTCGTAGTAATCGACGACGCCGTCGTCGGGCGTCCGGAAGCGGTAGTAGCGCCTGATCTCCCCGCGAACCCCGATCGACGCATAGAGCAGTTCCGGCTGCGAGCTGCCCTCTTCCTCGCCGGTCTCGGCATAGAAGAGCTCGAGCATGTCGCCCGGCGAGGTGTTCCGCTGGAAGTCGACGTCGAAGGAGAAGACCTTGATCATCTCCGTGATGAGCGACTGGGGCACCTGCATCCTCAGGGCGCTGTCATATATGCCCTCGTAGACGCTGGCGCGCGGTCCGGTCTGGCTCGGAGCGGGCACGCTCGACGGGCGCAGCGACCCGGTCCGCAACGCACCGCCGGAGGAGAACAGCGGCTGGGCCAGCGCCAGGGCGACGGTGCGTTCGGCGCTCTGGCCCTCGGCCGGCAGCACCACGGCGACCGGCCGCATCCGCTCGGGATCCTCGGCATCCGGAGCGACGGTGATGCGCACCTCGTCGCCGACCTGCAGGATCGGCACGCCGCCGTCGCCCCTCGCGATGGCGATCAGCTCCGCCGCCTCCTGCGGGGTCGCGCCGTGATCGATC
>NZ_SMAK01000013.1 GCF_004346195.1 Tepidamorphus gemmatus
GTCAAGTCCAGACACAAACCGATCTCCGATCCCCAAAACAGAATCGGAAACCTCACAGATCACAAGCCATCCAGGAAGGTGCCCTCAGAACACCGATTACGCTTGAAATGTCGCCTTACGGTGTTGGCGTGATCGGCGACTGAGCCGTCGCTCGACGGAAACACCAGATCCAGATCGCCCTTCGGGCAGGCGAGCTTCCACTCCTTCAGGGTGTTGAGCACGAATGGCCCGGCCGGCACCGATCGGTGGCCTGCGGCCGACTTCGGTTCGCCGAGCATGCAGTAGAAATCTGCGCGCTGGCGCACGTGCAGGAAGCCGTTGGCGAAATCGACGTCGGTCCACCGCAAGCCGCGCGTCTCCGAGGCGCGCAGACCACATAGGGCACTCACGACCAGCATTGCGCGTAACCGTCCAGTGGCACCAGCAATGAGATTTTTCACGTCCTGCTTCTTCGGAACCGAGACCTTGTAGTCGAGACGGCTCGATCGCAGCACGCGGACGCCCTGCGCGGCATTCATATGCACCTGCCCGTTGTCGATGGCGTGATTGAGGACTAGGCGAAGCGCGCCGAGGATTTTCCGGGTGATCATCTCGGACCGTCCTGCGGTGAGCAGGCGGTCACGGAAATCGTTCACTGCCTTGCGGCTCAGTCGCGATAGCTTCAGGTCGCCGATGCCGACCTTCCCGTCCTTGATGTGGCACCGGACATAGCCCTCGTAGCCGACGTAGGTCGTCCGCTCCATGCGGCGGCCAGCGTCGCGCCGCACGCGGCAATGGGCGAGCCACGCATCTGCCGCCTCACCCACCGTGATCGAGACGGAATCGTGGACGTAGGTGCCGGCGAGGACTTGGGGGCGGACCTTGACCAGGAACTGATCGGCCTCCTTGCGGCGCTCGAACAGCTTCGCCCGGCGCCGGCCCGCCTGGTCGGTGAACTCGACCTGCCAGCGGGTGAGGCCCGAGGGAAGCGTGCGTTTGCGGATGGTCGCCAACGAAAATCCCTGCAATACCAATGCTTTGACAGATGCGACAGTGCCATTGGTGCCCCGTGGAGTGAAGGTCAATCAGTCGCCCCACGAAGACCGTTGACGCACCGTATGTGCTTAGTTATAAAGGACCGTATACGATACGTCAACGCTTGGAGGCAGCCATGGCCGAACGGCTCAATGTTCATCAGATGTGCAAGGCGGCGTCGGTCACCCGCACGCAGTTCAACCAGTGGATCGCCCGCGGCTATTTCGTGCCGGAGGAGGAGCCGGTGAGCGGCAAGCCGCGATCCTTCTCCTTCAAGGAGGCAGTCGCGCTCGGCACCTTCGCCGAGCTGGTTCGGCTGGGCATCCCGCACGATGTGGCGGCGCAGCACTGCCGGAACCTGCATGGCTTCAGGGACGAAGCGGCGCTGCTCATGATCTATCAGGGTCCGGTCGAGCTGATTCCGACCTCGGAACGCGGCTCGGTGCTGCCGGGCAGCGGCAGCGGCATGAAGTTCTACGATCCTGATCACCCGCCATTCGGGAGCGAGATCATCCGGCTCTCACAGCTGGCTGCCCATGCCGCCAATCGCGATGTGCGCTCCCTGGCGGTCGTCAATCTCGATCACGTCGAAGAGCGGGTGAAGGCGGCGCTCAAAGCCGCGCCTGCGGAGCCCCAGTAAGGAGGCTCCAATGCACCAGGCCGAACCCACAACCCTCGCCGACGATCTGCTGCGCGGCGCCGATGCCATCGCCGAGTTCGTGTTCGGCAACGCCAAGCACCGGCGCAAGGTCTACTACCTTGCCACCGAGGCGAAGCTGCGCATGCCGGTGTTCCGCATCGGCTCGGTGATCTGCGCCAGGAAGTCGACGCTGATCGAGTGGATCGAGCGCCAGGAGGGCATCCGATGAGGACCGCTCCTGCGCTCATCATCCCCGACGAGCATGTCGAGATCGGCAATGCCCTCAAGCACTGCCGGCCGATGCTGATGCTGCTCATGCGGCGGACGCCGCCGAGTTCGCCCATCCATCGCGATGCCGCCCGCGCCATCGACGTGCTCGACCGGCTGCGCACGCGGCTCGACTGCCATCTGCATCTGACGGTCGCCGCCACCCGCGATCCGCGCCTCCTCCTGTCGTCTGTCTACTCGGGCACCAGGTGGCTCGCATGGCGCGAGTACGATCCCGACGAGATGGACCGGGACGATTTCGCCGCCTGGGCGCTCGACAGGTGATCGCATGCTTCCCGGCCTGCTGGACCATGCGCGGCTCTATCTTGGGCTCGGCTTCGCCGTGCTGCCGCTGCACTTCCCGTTCGAGCGCGAGGGCAGGCTCGAATGCTCCTGCGGGCGCGAGGATTGCCGCCAGCCGGCCAAGCACCCGTTCGGGCGGCTGGTTCGGAACGGTCTCAAGGACGCGAGCAAGGACCCGGCAACGGTCGAGGGCTGGTTCACGAAAACCCGCTTCAACATCGCCATCGCCACCGGCGCGCCGAGCGGCGTGATCGTGCTCGACATCGACCCGCGTCATGGCGGCGACGAGACGCTGGCCGACCTCGATCGCGAGCATGGACCGCTCCCCACGACCTGGCGCTTCCTGACCGGCGGCGGTGGCGAGCACGTGCTGTTTCGGCATCCAGGGCGCAGTGTGGCCAACAGCGCCGGCGCGCTCGGACCCGGCATCGACGTGCGCGGCGATGGCGGCTACATCGTCGCCCCGCCCTCTCTGCATATCTGCGGCCGCCCCTACGCCATCTCGGTCGATCACCATCCCGAGGACGTGCCGCTCGCCGACGCGCCCGCGTGGCTGCTCGAACGCATCGCCGCGACCAGGACGGCGGACAAGGCTCGCAAAGCCGCCCAGTGGCGAACCCTGGCGCGCGACGGCGCCATGAACGGCGAGCGCAACGTCACCATCGCCCGACTGTCGGGTCTCCTGCTCGGCCGGCGGATCGATCCGCATGTCTGCCTCGACCTGATGCTCGCCTTCAACGCTACGCGCTGCCAGCCTCCGCTGCCGGAGGACGAGGTGGTGGCGACCGTCGCCAGCATCGCCCGCCGCGAGCTCGCCGGCCGCGCCGCGCGACGTGAGGGAGGCGACCATGGGTGATGTGCACGACCTCCTCGACGAGATGCTGAAGCGCGGTAGGCAGGCGGACGAGTCGGCCGAGGCCATCGACCGCCCCATCGAATATGCCGACGAGTCGCTGGCGCTGCGCTTCACGGCCCAGCACGAACACGACCTGCGCTACGTCCATCTCTGGGGCCGCTGGCTCAGATGGGACGGACGGCGTTGGCGCACCGACGAGACGCTGGAGACGTTCGATCTCGCCCGCGCCATCGCGCGCGCCGCCTCGGCCGAGATCGTCGAGCGCAACGGTTCGGCGAAGGTCGCATCGAGTGTTGCCAGCGCCAAGACCATCGCCGCCATCGAGCGGCTGGCGCGCGCCGATCGTCGGCATGCCACCCGCACCGAGGACTGGGACGCCGATCCCTGGCTCCTCAACACGCCGGGCGGCACGGTCGATCTGAAGACCGGCAGGCTGCGCCCGCATGCGCGCGAGGACCTGATCACCAAGATCACCGCCGTCGCGCCCGGCGGCGCGTGCCCACTGTGGCTTGCCTTCCTCGACCGCGTGTTCCGCTCCGACCAGGAGCTCATTGCCTTCGCGCAGCGCATGCTCGGCTACAGCCTGACCGGCTCGATCCGCGACCACGCCCTGTTCTTCCTCTACGGCACCGGGGGCAACGGCAAGGGCGTCTTTCTCAACACCTGGCACAAGATCATGGGCGACTATTCCTGCATCGCCTCGATGGAAACCTTCGTCGCCTCCAAGACCGAGCGCCACCCGACCGACCTCGCCATGCTACGCGGTGCCCGCGCCGTCATGGCGCAGGAGACCGAGCAGGGCCAGCGCTGGGCGGAATCGCGCATCAAGGCGCTGACCGGCGGCGACGCCATCTCGGCCCGCTTCATGCGCCAGGACTTCTTCACCTTCGAGCCTGCCTTCAAGCTGATGATCGCCGGCAACCACAAACCGTCACTGCGCAATGTCGACGAGGCGGTGCGCCGGCGCTTCAACCTCGTGCCCTTCACCGTCACCATCCCCAAGGCCGAACGCAATCCCAACCTGCCTCAGAAGCTCGAGGCCGAGTGGCCCGGCATCCTCGCCTGGGCCATCGAAGGCTGCCTCGAATGGCAGCGCATCGGCCTCGCGCCGCCGCCTGCCGTACTCGACGCCACCGAAGGCTACCTCGCCGACGAGGATGCCATCGGCCGCTTCCTCGACGAGCGCTGCGAGACCGGCGACATGCTCGTCATGGAGGAGGTGAAGGAGCTGTTCGCCTCCTGGCGCGACTGGTGCAACGCCACCGGTGAGTATGCCGGCTCGACCAAGCGCTTCAGCCAGAACCTGGAGACCCGCGGCTTTCAGCGCATCCAGCATCCGAGCAATCGCCGCGCCTGCTTCGCCGGCATCCGGCTCGTCGTGCGCGGCGCGACCGACTGGGGCGACTTCAATGCCGGCTGAACCGCGCCGCGAAGGGATCGAAGGCATGCTCCCATATCAAGCGTTTCGCGCGCGTGCGCGCGCGCGTACGTCCCTTATGGACGGTCCCCTTCGATCCCTTCGGACCGGCATCGTCGCCGGAATGGTCGCCAGCGATCCGCACACCTTGGCGATGGTCGGCAGCGCGGCGGTTCCTCCTGGCCCGATCCGTATGCCGCGGGCAATGGCGCGATGCGTCGCCAGCGCGAGGGCGGATCATGCCTAAACTCGACCGCGCCGAGACCAAGACCGAGTTCGCCGCCCGCGTCGGCCTCACCAAGGGCCGCATCTCCCAGCTGGTGGCCGACGGCCTGCCCGTCCGCCCCGATGGCCGCATCGACGTGGAGGCGGGCCTCGCCTGGATGGAGCGCAATCTCGATCCCTCCCGGCGCGGCAAGGGCGGCACAGTCTCCACCGGCGCCAGCGCGCCCTCGGTCGCCGAGGTGCGGCGCATGCTGATGCTGGTGCAGGTCCAGCGCGCCCGCCTCGCCTACGACAAGGAACGCGCTTCGCTGATCGATGCTGGCGCCGCCACCGCCACCATCTTTGCCCGGGCGCGGGCCGAGCGCGACGCCCACATGGCCTGGGTACAGCGCGCCGCCCCGCTCATCGCCGCCGAGACCGGGGCGGACAGCCAAGCGACCTTCGCCGTGCTGGATCGGCTGATGCGCGAGCATCTGGAGCATCTGGCCGACACACCGCTCGGGGAGCTGCGCGATGCTGGTTGAAGCCGATGACGCCTGGCGGCGCGGCATCCGCCCCGAGCCACCGATCACCGTGTCGGAATGGGCGGACCGCAATCGCGTGCTTCCCACGACATCGGCCGAACCTGGCCGCTGGCGCACCAGCCGCACTCCCTATCTGCGCGCCGTCATGGACGCGCTCTCGGCATCGAGCCCCTACGAGCGCGTGGTGCTGATGAAGGGCGCGCAGACCGGTGGCACCGAGGCTGGGCTGAACTGGCTCGGCTACATCATCCACAACGCGCCCGGCATCGTGATGATGGTGCAGCCCTCGCTCGATATGGTGCGCCGGAACACTACCGTGCGCATCGACCCGCTGATCGAGGCGACACCCAGCTTGCGCGATCTGGTCGCCCCGCCGCGCTCGCGCGATGCCGGCAACAGCCTGTTCCGCAAATCCTTTCCCGGCGGCCAGCTCGTCATGACCGGCGCCAACAGCCCTGTCGGCCTGCGGTCCACTCCGGTGCGCTATCTCTTCCTCGACGAGGTGGACGGCTATCCGGGCGACGCCGATGGCGAGGGCGATCCGGTCGATCTCGCCATCCAGCGCACCGCCACCTTCCGGGGCCGGCGCAAGATCTTCATGGTCTCGACACCGACGCTCAAAGGCTACTCCCGCATCGAGGCGGCCTTCGCCGAGTCCGATCAGCGGTATTTCCATGTGCCGTGCCTCGCCTGCGGCGACATGGCGCCGATCACTTGGGCGCGCATCCGCTGGCCCGATGGCAAGCGCGATCAGGCCCACCTCGTCTGCGAGGCCTGCGGCGGCATTCACCACGAGCACGACAAGACGCGCTTGCTCGAGGCCGGCGAATGGCGTGCGACCCAGCCGGGCGATGGGCGCACCGCCGGGTTCCACCTCTCGGCGCTCTATTCCCCTTGGGAGACCTGGGCCGAGATCGCCATCGAGCACGGCAGGGTCATGAAGGACCCGCCGCGCCTGCAGGTCTGGGTCAACACCAGGCTCGGCGAATCCTGGGAGGACCAGGCCGGCGACACCGTGCCCGCCGATCCGCTCATGGCGCGGCGCGAGGACTGGGGCGAGGACCTGCCTGCCGGTGTCGCCGTGCTCACCGCCGGCGTCGATGTGCAGGGCGACCGCATCGAGGTCCAGGTGGTCGGCTGGGGCCGCGACGAGGAGGCCTGGGTCATCGACTACCGCGTGCTTTGGGGCGATCCCTCGGGCCCGCGTCTGTGGTCCGATCTCGACCACTATCTGCGCACGACCTTCGTCCATCCGCACGCCGTGCCCGATCTGCCGGTCCGCGCCGTCTGCGTCGACACCGGCGGCCACCACACCAAGATGGCCTACGAGTTCTGCCGCACCCGTCTCGCCCGCCGCGTCTGGGCGATCAAGGGCCGTGGCGGCCCCGGCGTGCCCGTCTGGCCGCGCCGGCCGACCCGCACCAACAAGGGCAAGATCCCGCTGTTCGTTGTCGGCGTCGACGCGGTGAAGGATGCTGTCTATGCCCGCCTCAAGCTCACCGAGCCCGGCCCCGGCGCCATCCACTTCCCGCGCCGGCTCGACGCGGAGTATTTCCGGCAGCTCACCGCCGAGCGCGTCGTCACCCGCTTCGAGCGCGGACGCCCGATTCGCTCCTGGCAGCCCAAGCGCGACGGCGAGCGCAACGAGGCGCTGGACACGTTCGTCTACGCCCACGCCGCCCTGCACGGGCTGATCAGCATGGCGCTGAGGCTGAATGAGGAGGCGGAGGCCGCCTTAGCGGCGGGGCGCAAGGGCGAGACGCCGGTAACGAAGCCCGCCAGCGCCCCGGTCATCCGGTCGGCGTGGCTTCAACGCAACGCTTGAGATTCTAGCCAAATTAGCCAATTCTCGTCGTTCAATCCGCAAAGGGGCTAGCGGAGTAGGACAAAGCCTGAAGCGGTCGAGCAGTGCACCGGGTAGCGCGAAAGGCGTCGGTGGCCCGGCGAGGTGATTGACGCGCGTGTTTTTCTTCCCTCCAGGTTTCGCACAACGGGAACTGCTTCCAGCGTGTCCATCGGCGGAGTTGGCCCCTGTGTGATTCCGGCATTCTCCGTTCACGCTCCGAATCGGACCGAACTACGGTACGCAGTAGGTTTCAAGGCGTGTGCATTACCTCTTGGCAATAACCCATTTTGGGTTATACTGGCGCGACCCAACACGGGGAAGGAAATCGAGTTGAAATCACTTTCCGAGAATCGAGTCGGCAAGAAGCACAAACCTACAAGCACCGTAGGCCGTGGTCGCGCCGTTAAAACGGTAATGTCTGACGTTCCCTCCGAATATAAAGATGACTTCGTATCGGTCTTTCTTGGAGACAGCGCGGAGCTATGTGAAAATTGGCCTGAACCGACTGTAATTGTTTCAGATGGCGGCTACGGTGTACTAGGTTTCGAGGGAGATACTTCGGATCATCTAGATCTGCCGGATTGGTACGAGCCGCATGTCGCGGCTTGGTCGCGCAAGGCGACACCGACGACAACCCTTTGGTTCTGGAACTCAGAGATAGGCTGGGCAGCGGTCCATCCCGTGTTGGAAAAGCACGGCTGGCGCTACATGAACGCGAACATCTGGAACAAGGGAAAGGGTCATATTGCCGGGAACGTCAACACCCAGCGTATACGCCGCTTCCCGGTGGTATCCGAGGTCTGCGTTCAATATGTCTTCGAGGCTCGAATTGACGGGCTAGTGTTGAAGGAATGGCTTCTGCGAGAGTGGAAACGCACCGGGCTGCCCTTGAGAAAGGCCAATGAAGCTTGTGGAGTAGCAGACGCGGCGGTCAGGAAATATCTTGATCAAGGGCATCTCTGGTACTTTCCGCCACCGGAAATGTTTGTCCGCCTACAGGAATATGCGAACGCGCACGGTGATCCGAGCGGCAGACCCTACTTCTCGATCGATGGGAAACGGCCGGGCACTGTGGAAGAATGGGCTGCCATGCGTTCTAAGTTCCGTTGCCCGCACGGATACACAAATGTCTGGGACCGTCCGGCGTTACGGAGCGAGGAGCGCTTCAAGTTGAATGGTGACTCGGGGAGGGCCATCCATTTAAACCAGAAACCGCTGGACCTTATGACGATGATAATCAAGGCATCGTCGGATGAGGGGGATGTTGTCTGGGAGCCTTTCGGCGGGCTTTTTTCAGCTTGCGTTGCGGCACGTCGTCTTGGCCGATATTCGTATGGTGCCGAGATTGATCCGACATACTTCCACTATGCGATTCATCGTCTTACCGAAGAATCTCGTCAGTATCCGCTTCTTTAATATCGAAACGGTCCTCCAATACTCTCCGAATATCTTCGTCCGATCCTCGATACAGAAGCCTGCTCCAATCACCGATGGTGAGGCCGTGAATCTCTGTGGTCAAAACACGCCGCTTAAAATCTTCGATGCCTTGATGGACAATACGGTCCATCTTCGCAAAGTTCGTATCGAGCCGATATGGGTATTGCGCAATTAGTTGGCGCAATAGTCCCTGATACTCCGCCGTCGGCTTGTAGCGTGTTCCGCCTGGCCCCCAACTTTGGACAAGCCGCTGTGCCTCTTGGAACTGTCGGGCCGTACCCTGCCATTTGTATCCATTAGTATTTGTCTGTTGGAGATTCCTTGTTCGAGCCTTCGTATCCTCCGGCTCCAATACAAGGTAATCGGGTGGGTTGTGATAGTGATCGTCCCGGGCCTGGGCGACCGAGAGGCCGGAAACGATGCATACGTCTATGATTCGAGGTTTGCCGAAGATCAGTTGTTCCGGCAGCCAAGCCAACATGCACACATAGGTCTGATCATCCGTAAAGTGGTTCTGACTGTCCTTAAACCGCGCTGTGATTTCGGTAGCCAGGGGAAACCATGCTTTGATTTCGAATCCGGGTGCCGGATTGACCGAACCCTCGAAGATCGTATCGGGGAAACCTGGGTCTTGGCGCTTCCATGTTCCTAGCGGTCCAAACTCAGGTTGATCATTCAGAAATTCGACCGTGTTGAACTCAATCAAGTTCCCCAGGAGTGGTGATAGCTTCGAGACGACCTTGGCGAGATTGACTGCTGCGCTCGGCGAGATTGGTTTTGACACGGTGAGCAGATCAAAGACGTGGCCCGATAGGCTTGTCAGATGCGCCGATGCAGCCTCAAGAACTTCGCGACAGTTCATCGCGGAGTTCCCTGTTTCGAACGCGATGCGATACGAGCTTCAATCTCCCGAATCGTCTTGCCCGGCTCCAAGCCAATCGCACGAGCAACGGCGACGAACTCCACTACGTCGAGACGACGTTCCCGGCGCTCATACTTAGAAACAAAGGACTGCGGCTTTCCGAGAGCCTTGGCCAAGTCCTGTTGTGTGATGCCTGCGTCTTTTCGTGCAGCGATCAGAACTTGTAGAAACGCTTCATACTCGTCGGAGTGTAAGGACTTCAACGGCACCCCCCCCCCCCCGAATCCAATCGGGGCAGCCTAAAACCTAACTTGGGATTATCCCAAGTCGGGTTATGTGGAGCGGAGTGGCGACCCGCAGAAGGCCCGCGGCAAGTCGGCGACCAGTGTATCCCGCACTGCGTGATCGCTCCAATGGAAACCCGCCATACGGAACCGGCACGACGCGTTATCGGTTTCCGGCTTTCCTCTGCCATCGGCTCGTGATCTCTGCCGGATTTTCCCAAACGTTCCCAATAGCTTGAGGCTTGCCGCCGCGCGAGAATCGGCGGCATGCGGAACTTCGTCCAACGGCTTCTCGGGATCGGCAGGACGCGCGCCTTTGACGCGGCGGGCGGTGGCCGGCGCTGGGAGAGCGCCAAGACGGTCGATGGCCTGAACGCCGCGATCCTGGCGGGCGCCACTACGGCCGCGCGCCGGGCCGGATGGTACGCCCGCAACAATCCCTGGGTCGCGGCGGCGGTGGACAGCCTGGTCGGCAACGTGGTCGGCGCCGGGATCAAGCCGCAGTCGGCGCATCCCGACCGCGCCGTGCGCGAGGCGCTGCAAGCGCTGTGGCTGCGCTGGACCGATCATGCCGACGCCGGCGGGCTCGGCGACCTTTACGGCCTCCAGGCCATGGCCGTGCGGGCGATGATCGAGAGCGGCGAGGCCTTCGCGCGGCTCAAGGTCGCTCGCGATACGCCGAGCGGCATCGTCCCGCTCAGGCTCGATCTCCTGGATCGCGAGCAGGTGCCTCTGGACCTGCATCGCGATATCGGCGGCGGGGCGCGCATCCGCGCCGGCATCGAGTTCGACTCTGCCGGCCAGCGCGTCGCCTACCATGTCCACGCCTCCCGCCTGGGCGACCCGCTGGCGCCCCTGCGCTTCGAGCCGGTGCGTGTCCCCGCCGCCGATCTTCTCCACCTGTTCAAGCCGCTCGCCGCGGGCCAACTGCGCGGCATCACCTGGCTCGCGCCGGTGCTGCTGCGGCTGCACGAGCTCGACCAGTTCGAGGATGCCGCGCTGGTCAAGGCCAAGGTCGCGGCGCTCTTCACCGGCTTCATCACCGATCCCGACGGCACCGTTGGCGGGCTGTCGGGCACGGGCAATGCCGGCGTGCTACAGGTCGGCATGGAGCCCGGCAGTCTGATCCCGCTGCCGCCTGGCGCCGACATCCGCTTCTCCAACCCGACCGAGCACGATGCCTATGCGCCCTTCGTGAAGAACCATCTGCGCGCTGTGGCCGCCGGGCTGGGCCTGCCCTACGAGCTCGTCTCGGGTGATCTCGAAGGCGTCACCTATTCCTCGATCCGCGCCGGGCTGATCGAGTTCCGCCGCCGCGTCGAGCAGCTGCAGCACAACGTCGTCGTCCACCTGTTCTGCCGCCCGGTCTGGGAGCGGTTCCTGCGGCTGGCCGTGCTGTCGGGTGACCTACCGGCGCGCAACTTCGACCGGGATCCGGCGGCATACCTCGGCTGTGAATGGCTGCCGCCGAAGTTCGACTATGTCGATCCGATGAAAGACGTGCAGGCCGAGATCATGGCGATCGGCGCAGGGCTGAAGAGCCGGTCCCAGGCGATCTCCGAGCGCGGCTACGACGCCGAGCAGGTGGACGCCGAGATCGCCGCCGACCAGAGCCGTGCCACGGCGCTCGGGCTCGACTTCTCCCGCGCGAAGCGCATCCCGACGGAGGCGGCCAATGCCTGAGACGCTTCCGCTCCTGACTCGCCGCGCCGATCTCGCACCCGCCACCGCCGACGCTCAAGCCCGCACCGTCGAGGTCATCTGGTCGACGGGCGCACCGGTCCGTCGCCGCGACATGGCGGGCGAATACATCGAGCGGCTGAGTCTCGATCCCGAGGCCGTGGACCTGTCGCGCCTCGAGGGCGCCTCCGTGCTCGACGCCCACCGACAGTCGGCAGTCCGCGATGTGCTTGGCTCGGTGCGCGAGGCCGCCGTCGACGGCAGGCGCGGCACGGCCCTGGTCCAGTTCTCGGCCCGGCCCGAGGTCGAGCCGATCTGGCAGGACGTGCTGGCCGGCATCCTGCGCCATGTCTCGGTCGGCTACTCGGTCGAGGAATGGGCCGAGAGCTCCGAGAACGGCGCGCGCGTGCTCACCGCCGCGCGCTGGACACCGCATGAGATTTCCCTGGTGCCGACCGCCGCCGACCCCGGCGCAAAGATCCGAATGGAGACCGACATGCCCGAGACCACGAGCCCGGCGGCCGACACGCCGCCCGAGGCGACGACGCAGACGCGCGCCGCCGTCAATTCCGAGATTCGCTCCATCGCCCGCATAGCCGGGCTCGACCAGGCGTGGGTGGATGGACAGATCGACGGCAACGCCGATGCCGACGGCGCGCGACGCGCCGCCTTCGAAGCGCTGGCCCGTCGTTCCTCTCCTGCCATCTGGACCGAACAGGTGCGCGTCGAGATGGGCGAGAGCCAGGACGAGCCATCATTGCGCGCCCGGCAGATGGGCGAAGCCCTCTACGCCCGAATCAATCCGCGCCACGAACTGTCCGAGCCTGCCCGCCGCTATGCCTATGCCACGCCCGTCGATATGGCGAAGGAGTTGCTGACGCTGCGCGGCGAGAGCACGCTTGGCCTCTCGCCGGCGACGCTGATCACGCGGGCGCTCCACACGACCTCGGACTTCCCAATCATCCTTGGCGACACCGTCGGCCGCGTGCTGCGTGATGCCTATCAGGCGGCACCGGCCGGCGTGCGCCGCCTCGGCCGCCAGACCACGGCGCGCGACTTCCGCGCGATCAACAAGATCATGCTGGGCGAAGCGCCGCTGCTCGAAAAGCTCAACGAGCACGGCGAGATCAAGGCCGGCACGATGGCCGAGGCGCGCGAGGCCTACAGGGTCGAGACCTGGGCGCGCAAGATCGGCATCACTCGGCAGGTGCTGGTCAACGACGACCTCGGCGCGTTCTCCGACCTTGCCCGCCGCATGGGCCAGGGCGCAGCCGAGACGGAGGCCCGCATCCTTGTCGATCTGCTCGAAGCCAACAGCGGCAACGGGCCGAAGCTCTCCGACAACAAGACGCTGTTCCATGCCGACCATGGCAACAAGGCGGGCTCGGGCGCCGCGATCTCCGACGCCACGCTGTCGGCCGCGCGCCTTGCCATGCGCAGCCAGACCGGCTTGTCCGGCCAGCCGATCAGCGCAACGCCCAAGTACCTGCTGGTACCACCCGCGCAGGAGACCACGGCCGAGAAATGGCTTGCTACCATCGCGGCGGCGAAGGCCGCCGACGTGAACCCGTTCTCGGGGTCGCTGACACTGGTCGTCGAGCCGCGGCTGTCGAGCGCAACGCGTTGGTACGTGTCGGCCGATCCCGCCGAGATCGACGGGCTCGAATACGCCTATCTCGCCGGGGGCGAAGGGCCGCAGGTCGAGACCAAGGCCGGCTGGGATGTCGATGGCGTCGAAATCCGCGTGATCCTCGACTTCGGCGCCGGCTTCATCGACTGGCGCGGATGGTACCAGAACGCGGGGGCTTGATGACCGATCTCAACCAGCTTGAGACATGGCGCGATGCGCTGCTGAAAGCGCGTTACGCCGGCGTGCGGACGGTCGAATACGACGGCAAGCGCGTCACCTACGCCACCGACGCCGAGATGGCCGCGGCGCTTGCCGACCTCGACCGGCGCATCGCCGCGGCCTCCGCGCCGCGCGTTGCCCAGGTTCGCATCAGCTCATCGAAAGGAACGTGACCCATGAAGAACTACATTCAGGAAGGCCGCATGATCACCGTTGCCGCGCCGGCCGGCGGTGTCGCCTCGGGTGATGGCGTCGTGATCGGCGCGTTGTTCGGCGTTGCCAGCAAGACCGCCGCGGCGGGCGAGACGGTCACGATCGCGACCGAAGGCGTGTTCGATCTGCCGAAGCTCGCGAGCGCCATCATCGCCGCCGGCGACAAGGTGTCGTGGGACGACACCACGAAGCAGGTCAACCTGCCCGGCCCCGGCCGCTTTCCGATCGGCATTGCCATCGAGGCCGCCGGCAACGGCGCGATCATCGTGCGCGTGCGGCTCGACGGGGTGGCGACCGTCGCGGCGTGAGCCAAAACAACTACTCGTCAAGGACGTTTGAGGTAGATATCTTCGAGCGTCGAGGCAGCCATGGAATACCGGTTCACCATTGCGGACAGCTTCACCCCCGAAACGCTCCCGATGGAGCGGCTTGGGGATTACGTCGTTGCGCTCGCTAAGTTGTTGGGCGAACAGGCGAATGTTCATTTCCGAGGCATTGAAGCCGGTTCGGCGGTGCTTGTGGCCAGCGTTGACCCACCCGCTCAGCCCAAAGTCTGGGACCGGGTGCTTGCAGTCCGTGACGGTGGCGGCCCGAGCGACGCGCGGAAGGCATACGGCGATCTGGACGAAATGCTCCGCAAGGACAACGCAACAGGCACGCTGAGCGACGAAGCCGGAGGCGTAGTCATTCCCTTCCCGGGTCGCAACCGCCCGGAGCCGCTTGTTTATGGGCCGTTCCGAGAGGATGGCACAATTGACGGGCAGCTGATCCGGGTCGGTGGGAAGGACGAGACCGTCCCGGTGCATCTTCGCGATGGCGCCATCATCCATACGGGCCTCATATGCACCCCGGAGATCGCGCGCAGGATCGCGCCGCATCTCTATGGGCCGACGCTGCGAGTCCATGGCACCGGTACTTGGTTCCGAACTGAAGCCGGCGTCTGGGAGCTCCGAAGTTTCAGGATCAGCGATTTCGAGGTTCTGGACGACGCGCCGCTTCTCGAAGTCGTTGGCAAGCTTCGCAAGGTGAAGGGGAGCGATTGGAGCACGGTTCCCGATCCGGTGCGCACTTTGCTGGCGGAGCGCCGTGGCGATGAGGGCGCCCATTGATCGTCGCATTCGATGCCAGCATTCTGATCTACGTCATCGACGAGCAAGCGAAGCCGCCGACCGATCCGGCGACCGGAAACCCGGTCGATCGCTGCCGGGAGCGTGTAACGCACCTCCTCGAATCCCTTCAACAGCAGAACGCCAAGATCGTCATTCCAACGCCGGCCCTCGCGGAAGTCCTGGTGCGCGCCGCGAAGGGAGATCCGGAGTTCCTTCGTATCCTCTCTTCAAGCAAGCACTTTCGAATTGCGCCATTTGATGAGCGGGCCGCCGTGGAGTTCGCGGCCCGCCAAGCCGAGCGCATTGCCGCCAACGAGCGAGCTCCTGCGGCGACGCGAACAAAAGCAAAATTCGACGATCAGATCGTCGCGATTGCTTCCGTCGAGGGCGCGACGACCATCTATTCCGATGACGAAGACATCGCGAAGCTCGCGGAAGGGCGCTTCGGGGTCGTCCAGATCGCCGCCATTCCGCTGCCGCCCGAATCCGCTCAAGGCAAATTACCGTTCGACACCGAAGAGCAAGGGGGCTCGAATACGAGAGCCTAACTAAAGCGGAGCGTAGCAACGGCGCGTGTGCCGTCCGCGCGAGCCCGACCGGGACCGATATGCCAGCCTGATCACAGACCGAGGTCGTCAAAGTAGTCGGTATCAAGCTTCTTCATTTCGACATTGCGATAGACGCGAACCCCGATGCCGTATTGAACCAAGAGCCGCGTCAACTCCTCGCCATCCATGAGGACGAGGCGTTTCGGGCTGCGCTGGGCATAGGCGCGCGCCTGCGGTGCGAAATGACTCGTGGTCACGAACACGCCTTTTGTCGCACCGCGCTCGTCCAGAGCACCCGCGAACTCCCTGATTTTCTCGACCCCGATCGCGTTGCCGGTCGCGTACCGTTTGGCTTGCAAGTAGATGATATCCAGCCCGAGCACGTCCTCATTAATCACACCATCGACACCGCCGTCGCTCGTGCGTCCAAGGTGCTTGCTCGATCCGCCCGCGCCATAACCCATCCCGAGCATGAGATCGATGATCAGCTTCTCGAAGGCGGTCGGATGCATCGTCTGAACTCGATCCAACAGCTCTGCTCGCAACGTCACGTTCAAGTCGTTGAACGCGGCCTCGATGCGTTCGTCCGGAGTGCCGGCGGCAAGTGTCGCAGTTGGCTCGGTCGAGGGTTCGCCCTCGATATCCTCTGACGGCTTCGTCCGGAACTGGTCGAACCCGTCGAACTGCGAGAGGAAATTGATGTCGATCCGGGCCGGTGGGTTGGCCAGGACTTCTCTTCCCCTTTCGGTTATTGCGAAGACACCGCGCCGCGGGCGACTGAGGAGCCCGGCCTTGACGAGATAGGTCACTGCCCAATGCACGCGGTTGGCGATCTTCGCCTGCCGACCGCTCGGAAGAAGCTCGGCTCGCTCGTCGGGCGTCAGGTGAAACTCGTCGGAAATCCGATCGACCGCATCAGAAGCGCGCACTTCGCCGCCATTAGCGAGGCGCAAGACCGGAAGCATCACTGTCTGGAAATCAGGGACCGGCATGGCGCGAAGGGAATCGTTTGGACCATCGGCAATATTCGCACCATGCGCCGGCCGGCGCTACCGCTGCGTGCCAGCGAGCGCCAATCCCCGCCATAGATTTTGTTGACTCATTGTTGACTCGGCCGGTCCGGCGCGAGGAGCCCAAAAAGCGAAACCCGCTAAGTCATTGACTTAGCGGGCTGATTTGGTTGCGGGGGCAGGATTTGAACCTGCGACCTTCAGGTTATGAGCCTGACGAGCTACCGGGCTGCTCCACCCCGCGACAGGAACGCGCCGGACCGGCCGGCGCGCTGGTGGCGGCGATTGGCGCCGCGGTGACTATGTAGCAATCCGGCGACGGGATTGCAAACCCCCAACTGCGGTATTCGGGCGGGCTGGGGAAAATGCTGAGGTCCAAGGTCGGAGTGCCTCACGCGCGGCCTCCATTTGCCCCTCCCTGGGGGGCATGAGACTGCGCCGCGCCCGCCTGCCGCGACTGCTCCACACCCTCCCGAGGGGCCGCTGCACGCTCTTCCGCCGGGCCTGCTACGGGCCAGTCGAGACGGCGACGCTGCCGCCTGCGGGGCGTGTGATCGCGGTGCATGTCGCGACCGCGACACGCCCCGCTGGGGTGGCGGCCCCGACTGCAACCCACCGGCGCGCCCGCATATGCGTGTGTCGCGGCCAGCCGTTCCGCAACACGCCCTGCGGGCGACGGAGAGGTGGCGGCCGCACTGGCGCGTGGCCGCTGCGGGCGATCGCGGTCTCTGCCGCCGGCGTGGGGCGCGCGGGTGTGGCGCAATTCCGCGACCGATCCTCCATGGCGGGGAGGTGGCCGGGACCGGCTGGGCTGTGCCAGCCGGCCCGCCCGGCGCCGGGGCGCGTCTGGTGTCGCGATGCCGCGGTGGCAGCCCGATCGTCAGCCATGCAGCCAGGTTGGCGTTCCTTCGGACGAACACGCGGTCCGGAGAATTGCCGGGGGCCCGTTCAGGCGCCGTCTTGGTGGTGCGATGATGGCCTCGTGGTGGCGTGTGCTCTCGGCGCGTCTGCGGTCGTGCGCGTCGCGGCTGTCGGAGTGGCGGTCGGGGCCTGTGCGTCCGCCGCCGCCATGCTAGATTGGATGCAAGGTTGCGGCCTCAGCGTCCACGCAGGTTCGGGGGGCACGCCCCCGGAGGTCGGGAGCAGGGAGACAACGTGCATATCGGTGGCCGGATCGGCGCTGAAGTGAACCGCGCCCTCACCGACCTTCTGGGCTCCGCCGTCACCCGGCTCGTCGCGCGCCGCGGCGATGTGCACGAGATCGTCCATGATGCGCGCAAGGATCTGAAGGCGTTCCGGTCCTATCTGCGCCTGGTGCGGGGGATCGTCGACGCTGAAGCCTTTCGCCGCCTCAACGCGGCAGCCCGCGATGCGGCCCGCTCGCTCTCGGAGGCGCGCGACGCGCAAGCGCTGCACGATGCGATCAGCCAGCTCGAGATGGCCGACCGGCGCGGCCTCCTCGACATTGCTGCCTTGCGGCGGGCCGCCGATACGGCTGTCGGTGGGTCGGCGGGCCGCAAGGCAGTGCGCGATCTGTGCCGACAGGTCGCGGGCGATCTGCGTCCCATTCGCGACGAGGTTGCAGGCTGGAACCTGACCGACGACCGCGACGCCTATCTCGACGGGCTGGCGACAACCTATCGGGCGGCACGCAAGGCCCTGCGCAAGGGGTTCGGTTCGGGCCTGGCGGGCGAGCTGCACGAGGCCCGCAAGCGCGTGATCCACTGGCGCTACCAGCTCGAACTGTTCTCCGGACTGTGGCCCCGCGCCATCAAGGCCGAGGTCCGCGAGCTTCAGGACCTGCGCGAGGATCTCGGCCAGCACAATGATCTCGTCCTCCTGCAACAGCGCATTGCCGAGGAGGTGGACGGGTTCGCGGGCCTGCCGCAGCGCGAGGCCTGCCTCGATGCCATCCTGGTGCTGAGGGCGGAGCGCACGAGGACCGCGGCGCGCCGTGCCGGACTGGTGTTCTGCGACGCACCAAGGGCGCGGCGACGGCGCCTTCAGGCCTGGTGGGCCGCGCAGCTCCGATAGCGTCCGACGCGCAGTTCAACTGGTGAGATCGTCGATCAGGCGGCTTGGCCTGGCAAAGCGCCTGAGCGTCTCCATGTCGGCGATGCGGATCCTGGGGCCGTTGACGACGACGCCATGGGGGCCGAGCGCGGCGAAGGACCTCGACAGGTTTTCCGGCGTCATGCCGAGGCGCGAGGCCAGCACCCGCTTGCCGATACCGAGCTCGACCATGCCGCTGCCACCCTGCTTCTCGTTGGCGCGCAGCAACCAGTTCGCCAGCCGCTCGGTGCCCGTTCTCAGCTTCTGGTTCTTCAGTTCCTTGACCAGGTTGCGATAGCAGGTCGACAGCTCCCCGACGATCGCCGACATGAACGCCGTGTCGTGCTGCATCGCCTCGCGGACATTCGCGGCCGGAATCATCAGCACGCGCGACTTCTCGAGCGTACGGGCCGACTGCAGGTACACCTGGTCCTTCAGCACCGCCGCCAGGATGAAGGTGCCGATCGGCCGCACGAAGCCGATTGTCGTCTCGCGGCCGGCATGTCCGGCGAACATTTCGACCAGGCCTTCGACGACGATGTAGAGGAAGTCGGAGGGTTCGTTCTCTTGGATCAGCACGACGCCGGGTGGAAACCGTTGCAGGAATCCGGCTGTCACCAGGGCATCGAACGTCTCGTCCGCACAGGCGCGGAACAGCTCGAGTTTCCTGATCTCCACCACGTCCTCGCGCCGCATGTCGTTTCCCCTCATCCCGTTCGCGATGCCGGCCGGATGGAAAATTCCGGCACGGTCCGGATCGCTGCCTTGATATTCATCAAGCATGCGCAATGCGCTGGACATTGAGAGTATTGATATTTTCTTCTTCAAGTAATGAACAATTGTGAGATTGTATTTATTTCAACGATAAAGCTGTCACGAATTGATATGCATCAATTCAATTGGTCAGGTGGATGGCTGTTGTTGTGTCAGATCCGCCGGATATCGGCGGCTGTGACGTGTTCACCGGGGAGTGGACAAATGCAGACGGTTCAGGGTGCCCTCGAGCGGGATCGGCGCCGGGCACTGATCATGAGCACGGTCGCCTTCACCGCGTGCTTTGCGGTATGGACGATATTCTCCATAATAGGAGTGCGGATACAGGCCGATCTCGGCCTCAGCGACGCCCAGTTCGGCCTGCTGGTCGGAACACCGATCCTCACCGGCTCGCTCAGCCGTGTCTTCCTTGGCATCTGGACCGACCAGTATGGCGGCCGGATCGTCTATGTCGCGGTCATGGTGCTGGCTGCGATCGCCACCTTCCTGCTCTCCTACGCAACCACCTATGAGACGATGCTGCTGGCCGCACTCGGTGTCGGTCTGGCCG
This sequence comes from Tepidamorphus gemmatus, assembly GCF_004346195.1. NCBI lineage: Bacteria > Pseudomonadati > Pseudomonadota > Alphaproteobacteria > Hyphomicrobiales > Tepidamorphaceae > Tepidamorphus > Tepidamorphus gemmatus. The sequence continues at coordinate 19,461 of NZ_SMAK01000013.1, forward strand.
GCGGCTCCTTCGCAGTGGGCGTCGCCTATGTCTCGCGATGGTATCCGACCGAGAAGCAGGGCACGGCACTCGGCATCTTCGGCGTTGGCAATGTCGGTGCCGCCGTCACCAAGTTCGTGGCACCCTTCGTCCTCGTTGCCTACGGCTGGACCGCCGTCGCCCAGATCTGGGCGTTGGGTCTCTTGGTCATGGCCGTCGTGTTCTGGCTCACCACCAAGGACGACCCGGTACTGGTGGAACGGCGTCGCAAGGGTGAGCGTCCGCGCGGTACCTGGATGGAGCTGGCGCCGCTGGGACGGCTGCAGGTCTGGCGGTTTGCCCTCTACTACTTCTTCGTGTTTGGCGCCTTCGTCGCGCTGGCGCTGTGGTTGCCGCGCTATCTGGTCGGGGTCTACGGCCTCGACATCAAGACCGCGGGGATGCTTGCAGCGTTCTATTCCATCCCCGCATCGGTATTCCGCGCCTACGGCGGCCACTTGTCCGACAAGCTGGGCGCACGGACGATCATGTACTGGACGTTCGGCGTGTCGGTCATCTGCACCTTCATGCTGTCCTATCCGGACACCGACTACGTCATCCACGGCACGCACGGGCCGATCGCCTTCTCGACATCGATGGGGCTGGTACCCTTCGTCATCCTGGTCTTCGTGCTCGGCTTCTTCATGAGCCTGGGCAAGGCGGCGGTCTACAAGCACATCCCGGTCTACTATCCCGACCATGTCGGTGCGGTCGGCGGCGTCGTCGGCCTGGTCGGCGGCCTCGGCGGATTCATCCTGCCGATCGTCTTCGGTGTGGTGCTCGATCTCACCGGCATCTGGACCAGTTCGTTCATGGTGCTGTTCGGCATTGCGACGGTGGCGCTGGTGTGGATGCACTTCTCCATCCTCGCCATGGAGCGCGCGGCGCGGGCAAAGGAGGCTGCGTCGCTGCCCGAACTGCCGGAAATGCAGGAGATCCATGAGCCGGCCCGGCACGGCGGCCTGTCCGGTATCATCGAGGACTGGCGCCCGGAGGACAGGCAATTCTGGGAGACGAAGGGCCGGGCGATCGCCAACCGGAACCTGTGGATCTCGATCCCCTGCCTCCTGCTGGCCTTTGCCGTCTGGATGGTCTGGTCGGTCGTCGTCGCCAAGCTGCCGGCGGTCGGCTTCGACTACACGACCGACCAGCTGTTCTGGCTGGCCGCGCTGCCTGGCCTGTCGGGCGCGACACTCAGGATCTTCTACTCTTTCATGGTGCCGATCTTCGGCGGCCGCCTGTGGACGGCGGCCTCTACGGCGTCGCTGCTGGTCCCGGCCTTCGGCATCGGCTACGCGGTCCAGGATCCCGACACGCCCTACCAGTTGTTCCTGGTTCTGGCGCTCCTGTGCGGGCTCGGCGGCGGCAACTTCGCCTCCTCGATGTCGAACATCTCGTTCTTCTTTCCGAAGGCGCAGAAGGGCAACGCGCTGGCGCTCAACGCCGGCCTCGGCAATCTCGGCGTCTCCGTCGTCCAGTTCGTGGTGCCACTTGTCATTACCACCAGCGTGTTCGGCGCTGTCGGCGGCGAGGCCCAGACATTGTCCGACGGAAGCCGGATATGGCTGCAGAATGCCGGCTTCATCTGGGTGCCGTTCCTGATCCTGGCGACGCTCGCGGCCTGGTTCGGCATGAATGACATCGCCTCGGCGCGCGCCTCGTTTGCCGAACAGTCGGTCATCTTCAAGCGCCGGCACAACTGGATCATGTGCTGGCTCTACACGGGCACCTTCGGCTCGTTCATCGGCTACTCGGCGGGCTTCCCGCTGCTGATGAAGACGCAGTTCCCGACGGTCGACGCCCTGCAATTCGCCTTCCTTGGCCCGCTGGTGGGCGCAGTGTCGCGGGCGATGACAGGATGGGTTTCCGACAGGTACGGCGGCGGCCGCGTCACCTTCTGGGTGTTCGTCAGCATGATCGGTGCGGTGGCGGGGGTGCTCTACTTCCTGTCGATCAAGGAGCAACCCGGCGCGTTCTGGGGCTTCTTCGCAATGTTCATGGTGCTGTTCTTCGCCACCGGCGTCGGCAATGCCTCCACCTTCCAGATGATCCCGGCGATCATGCGCAGGGAGATGGACCGGCTGATGCCGACCGCCGACGCGGAATCGCGCACCCGGCAGGCGGAGAAGGAATCCGCCGCGATCATCGGTTTCACATCCGCGATCGCCGCCTACGGCGCGTTCTTCATCCCCAAGAGCTACGGCACCTCGATCGCCATGACCGGCGGTCCCGAGGCGGCGCTGTGGGGCTTTGCGATCTTCTATGCGACGTGTGTCGCACTGACCTGGGCCACCTATACGCGACCGGGCGGCCATCTCCATGACATCGAGCGCCGCCCGGCCATTGGCGCGGCTGCGGCCGGATAGTTCGCGGAGGAACCAGACATGTCCCACTTCCTCAACCGCTTGTTCTTCCTCGAAAAGAACGTCGGAACATTTTCCGACGGGCACGGAATCACCACCCGGGAGGACCGGCGCTGGGAGGACGGCTACCGCAAGCGCTGGCAGCACGACAAGGTCGTCCGCTCCACCCATGGCGTGAACTGCACGGGTTCCTGCTCCTGGAAGATCTACGTCAAGGGCGGGATCGTCACCTGGGAGACGCAGCAGACCGACTATCCGCGCACCCGGCCGGACCTGCCGAACCACGAGCCGCGCGGCTGTTCGCGGGGCGCCAGCTATAGCTGGTACATCTATTCGGGCGCCCGGCTGAAATATCCGCTGGTACGCTCGCGGCTCCTGAAGCTGTGGCGGCAGGCGCGCGCCACGCGCACGCCGGTTGCCGCCTGGGCCTCCATCGTCGAGGACCCGAAGAAGCGCGCAGACTATGTCCGCGTCCGTGGCCATGGCGGCTTCGTCAGGGCGACGTGGGACGAGGTCAACGAGATCATCGCCGCGGCGAACGCCTACACGGTGAAGACCTGGGGCCCCGACCGCATCTACGGCTTCTCGCCGATCCCGGCGATGTCGATGGTCTCCTATGCGGCAGGCTCCCGCTACCTGTCGTTGCTCGGCGGCGCCTGCGGCTCGTTCTACGACTGGTACTGCGACCTGCCGCCTGCAAGCCCCCAGACCTGGGGCGAGCAGACCGACGTGCCGGAATCCGCCGACTGGTACAATGCGGGCTTCCTGATGATTTGGGGCTCCAACGTCCCGCAGACCCGTACCCCCGACGCGCACTTCTACACCGAGGTCCGCTACAGGGGAACGAAGTCGGTGGTCATCTCGCCCGATTATGCCGAGGCGACCAAGTTCGCCGATCTCTGGCTCAACCCCAAGCAGGGAACCGATGCGGCGTTGGCGCTGGCGCTCGGGCACGTCATCCTGCGTGAATACCATCTCGACCGGCAGGTGAGCTATTTCGAGGATTATGTCCGCCGGTACTCCGATTTCCCGATGCTGGTCAGGCTCGAGAGGAAGGGGGAGGGCTACGTTCCGGGGCGCCTTTTGCGTGCCGGCGAGTTCGAGGGCGCGCTCGGCGAGACGAACAACCCGGACTGGAAGACGGTGGCGATCGACGAGGCGACCGGCGCCATCGTCGCCCCGCGCGGCTCGATCGGCTATCGCTGGGGCGAGACCGGCAGATGGAACCTTGAACCGAAGGATGGCGCCGGCCGCGATGTGAAACTGAGACTTTCCCTCGCCGGCGACCACGATGAGATCGTTTCCGTCGGCTTCCCCTATTTTGGCGGACGTGCGACCAGCAATTTCGTCTCGACCGACCACGGCGAGATCCTTGAGCGCTGCCTGCCGGCGAAGGAGGTCAAGCTTGTCGACGGCGCGGCGCTGGTCGTCACCGTGTTCGACCTGTTCTGCGCCAACTACGGGCTCGACCGCGGCTTCGGCGGCAGCAACGTCGCGAAATCCTACGACGAGGACGTGCCGTTCACGCCGGCCTGGGCAGAGCGGATCACCGGTGTCAGCCGCGACAAGATCATCACGGTCGCCCGCGAATTCGCCACCAATGCCGAGAAAACGAACGGCCGCTCGATGGTCATCCTCGGGGCGGGCCTCAATCACTGGTACCACATGGACATGAACTACCGGGGGATCATCAATCTCCTGGTGATGTGCGGCTGCATCGGCCAGTCGGGAGGCGGCTGGTCGCATTATGTCGGTCAGGAGAAGCTCAGGCCACAGACCGGCTGGCTGCCGCTTGCCTTCGCGCTCGACTGGTGCCGGCCGCCGCGCCAGCAGAACTCGACCAGCTTCTGGTATGCCCTCACCGACCAGTGGCGCTACGAGGTGCTGACCGTCGATGAGATCCTGTCACCGACCGCGCCGGAGGGGGACTGGTCCGGCACGCTGATCGACTACAACATCCGCGCCGAACGGATGGGCTGGCTACCCTCGACGCCGCAGCTCAAGCAGAACCCGCTGACAATTGCAGCGAAAGCGAAGGCGGCCGGCCTGGAGCCCAAGGACTACGTTCCGAAGGCGCTGAAATCGGGCGAGCTCGAGCTCTCCTGCGAGGACCCGGACGATCCCGCCAACTGGCCGCGCAACCTGTTCGTCTGGCGCTCCAATCTGCTCGGCTCGTCGGGCAAGGGCCACGAATACTTCCTGAAGCATCTGCTTGGCACCACGCATGGCGTGCTCGGCAAGGATCTAGGGGAAGAAGGCCGTCAGCGCTCGACAGAGGTGAAGTGGCACGACAAGGCCCCCGAGGGGAAGCTCGACCTGCTGGTCACGCTCGACTTCCGCATGTCGACGACCTGCGCTTACTCCGACATCGTTCTGCCGACGGCCACCTGGTACGAGAAGAACGATCTCAACACCTCCGACATGCATCCCTTCATCCATCCGCTGTCGGCGGCGGTCGATCCGGTGTGGGAGACGCGCAGCGACTGGGACATCTACAAGGGGCTGGCACGCAAGTTCTCCGAGATTGCCCCGGAGGTGCTCGGCGTCGAGACCGACGTGGTGCTGACGCCGATCCTGCACGATACGCCCTCGGAGATCGCCCAGCCCTACGATGTCAGGGACTGGAAGAGGGGCGAGGTCGAGCCGATCCCCGGCAGGACGATGGCGCAGATCGCGGTCGTCGAGCGCGACTACCCCAACCTCTACAGGCGCTTCACCGCGCTTGGGCCGCTGATGGAGACGATCGGCAATGGCGGCAAGGGCATCGCCTGGAATACCAACCACGAAGTCGAGAACCTCAGGGCCCTGAACGGCGTCGTTCGCGAGGAGGGTGCGACCAGGGGGCGTGCCCGCATCGAGACCGACATCGATGCGTGCGAGGTCATCCTGATGCTGGCGCCCGAGACCAACGGCGAGGTTGCGGTGAAGGCATGGCAGGCGCTGTCAAGGGCCACCGGCCGCGACCACACGCATCTGGCGATCCCCAAGCTGGATGAGAAGATCCGCTTCCGCGACGTGCAGGCGCAGCCGCGCAAGATCATCTCGTCGCCGACCTGGTCGGGATTGGAATCCGAGAAGGTCTGCTACAATGCCGGCTATACCAACGTCCACGAGCTCATTCCCTGGCGAACTCTCACCGGCCGCCAGCAGCTCTACCAGGACCACAAGTGGATGCTCGCCTTCGGCGAGGGGCTGTGCACCTGGAAGCCACCCGTCGACCTGAAGACCGTGGCGCGCATCGAAGGTCGGCATCCGAACGGCAACCGCGAGGTTGTGCTGAACTTCATCACGCCGCACCAGAAGTGGGGCATCCACTCCACTTACTCCGACAATCTGCTGATGCTGACGCTCAACAGGGGTGGGCCGGTGGTGTGGATCAGCGAAACCGATGCGACGTCGGCGGGCATCGCCGACAACGACTGGGTCGAGGTCTACAACTCGAACGGCGCGCTCACCGCACGCGCGGTCGTCTCGCAGCGGGTCAGGCAGGGCATGATCCTGATGTACCACGCTCAGGAGAAGATCGTGAACACACCGGGCTCGGAGATCACCCGCAACCGTGGCGGCATCCACAACTCGGTGACACGGGCGACGCTGAAGCCAACCCACATGATCGGTGGCTACGCCCAGCAGGCCTACGGCTTCAACTACTACGGAACCGTCGGCTCGAACCGCGACGAGTTCGTGATCGTCCGCAAGATGAACACGGTCGACTGGCTCGAACAGCCGTACGGCTCGGTCCCCAGGGAGGCTGCAGAATGAAGATCCGCGCTCAGATCGCGATGGTCTTGAATCTCGACAAGTGCATCGGGTGTCACACCTGCTCGGTCACCTGCAAGAACGTCTGGACGAACCGCGAAGGCATGGAATACGCGTGGTTCAACAACGTCGAGACCAAGCCCGGCATCGGTTATCCCAGGGAATGGGAGAACCAGAACAAGTGGAACGGCGGCTGGGTAAGGACACCAGGAGGCCGGATCCAGCCGAGGATGGGCGCGAAATGGCGGATCCTGGCGAAGATCTTCGCCAATCCGGACCTGCCCGAGATCGACGACTACTACGAACCGTTCACCTTCGACTACGAGCATCTGCAGTCGGCGCCCGAACTGGAGGCGTTTCCGACCGCCAGGCCGCGTTCGCAGATCACCGGCGAGCGCATGGAGAAGATCGAGTGGGGGCCGAACTGGGAGGAGATCCTCGGCGGCGAGTTCTCGAAGCGGTCGAAGGACGTCAACTTCGAGGGTGTCCAGAAGGACATCTACGGGCAGTTCGAGAACACCTTCATGATGTATCTTCCGAGGCTGTGCGAGCACTGCCTCAATCCTAGCTGCGTTGCGGCCTGTCCGTCCGGTGCGATCTACAAGCGCGAGGACGACGGCATCGTCCTGATCGACCAGGACAAGTGCCGCGGCTGGCGGATGTGCGTGTCAGGCTGTCCCTACAAGAAGATCTACTACAACTGGTCTTCGGGCAAGTCCGAGAAGTGTATTTTCTGCTTCCCGCGCATCGAAGCCGGACAGCCGACGGTGTGCTCGGAAACTTGCGTCGGCCGGATCCGCTATCTCGGCGTCGTCCTCTACGACGCCGACGGCATCGAGAAGGCGGCCTCGGTCGCCGATGAAAGGAAGCTCTACGAGGAGCAGCTCAAGCTGTTCCTTGATCCCAGCGATCCTGCCGTGATCGCCCAGGCGCGCGCCGACGGTGTTCCGGAGGCGTGGATCGAGGCGGCGCGGCGATCGCCGATCTGGAAGATGGCGATGGACTGGAAGGTCGCCTTCCCGCTGCATCCTGAATTCCGGACCATGCCGATGGTCTGGTACGTGCCGCCGCTCTCCCCGATCCAGTCGGCGGCGGAAGCCGGCAGGATGGGTATGGACGGCGCCATGCCGGATGTGCGGTCGTTGCGCATCCCCCTGAAGTATCTCGCAAACCTGCTCACCGCCGGCGACGAGGAACCAATCGCGAGGGGGTTGGAACGAATGCTGGCGATGCGCGCCTATATGCGGGCGAAGACCGTCGACGGCATCATCGACGAGTCTATTGCCGCGCGCGTCGGCCTGAGCGGGCTGGACATCGAGGAGATGTACCAGCTGATGGCGATCGCCAACTACGAGGACCGCTTCGTCATCCCGACAACCCATCGCGAAACCGGCGAAGATGCCTACGATCTCAGGGGAAGCTGCGGCTTCTCCTTCGGCAATGACTGCTCGGGCGGCATCAGCCAGACCAACCTGTTCGGCGGCCGCAAGGTCTCGAAGGCCCGCAATCCGATGGAGACCGTCTGATGGCCAAGACATTCAAGGCGCTCTCGGCGCTGCTTGCCTATCCGACCGCCGAACTTCAGGCGGCGGCAGCCGAGCTCCGTCAGGTGATCGCCGCCGAGGCGCTGCTGACAGACCTCGACCAGGCAGCGCTCGCCCCCCTGATCGAGGAGATCGGCAGCGGCGACCTGTATGACCTGCAGGAGCGTTACACGCTGCTCTTCGACCGGTCGCGCGCGCTGTCGCTGCATCTGTTCGAGCATGTGCATGGCGACAGCCGCGACCGCGGCCAGGCGATGGTCGATCTGGCCGGGCTCTACGAGCGGTACGGCTGCCATGTCGTGGCCAACGAGCTGCCGGACTTCCTGCCGCTGTTTCTGGAGTTCCTGTCCGTGATTCCGGAGGCTGATGCGCGCGCGTTCGTCGCTGAGCCGGAGCATGTGCTGCGCGAACTGGAAGATCGGCTGGGACGCCGCCGGTCGCCCTATGCGGCGGTGTTTCGCGCGCTGGTGGCGCTCGGGCGGGGGCGAGCCGCGGCGGCCGGCGAACCGGTCTCCGCCGCACCGGACGTCGTCTTGGCGGTCGACGAGGTCGAAGAACTCGCCGACCTCGATGCCGAATGGGAGGAGACTGCGGTGACCTTCGGCCCCGGCGATCCGGCGGTGGATGCCTGTGGGCGCACGCGGCTGATGACGAGGCTGAGGGCCGCCAGGCGCAGCGTCGTGCACCCGGACGGAGATGAGGGGAGGGCATGATGGCAGACTACCTCACCATGGCCGTGTTCGGCTGGTACCCCTATCTCTGCCTGACCGTGTTCCTGGTCGGAAGCCTGATCCGCTTCGACCGCGAGCAGTACTCGTGGCGCTCCGGCTCCAGCCAGCTGCTGCGCCGGCGGCAGCTGATGTGGGGCTCCAACCTTTTCCATGTGGGCATCCTGATCATATTCGCTGGCCACTTCTTTGGTCTGCTCGTGCCGATCGCGGTCTTCGACTTCATCGGCATCGGTCATGGCACCAAGCAGGTGATGGCAATCGGGATCGGCGGGCTGGCGGGTATCGTCTGCCTTGTCGGCCTGACTATGCTCATTCATCGTCGGCTGTTCGACCCACGCATTCGTCGCACGTCGAGCGTCGGCGACATCGCCATCCTGCTGCTGCTCTATGCCCAGCTCATCCTCGGTCTGGCCACCATCCCCGTCTCGATGCAGCATCTCGATGGCAACGAGATGGTGAAGTTCATGGCCTGGGCGCAAGGGATCCTGACGCTCCAGCCTTCTGCGGCCGACCATGTCGCCGACGTTTCGCCGGTGTTCCGGGCACATCTGTTCCTGGGCTTGACGATCTTCCTCGTCTTTCCCTTCACGCGCCTCGTCCACATCTGGAGCGCTCCGGTCTGGTATCTCGGCCGGCAGGGCTACCAGATCGTCCGCACCAACCGCGCATCGGCGCGCATGAGGAGCCGCGTGACGGCCCGCACCGTCGTGGAGTGACGCCATGCGCCTGTTCGATGTCAGCGATCGCAGGGCCGCACCCTCGCCGCCGGCGGTCAGGGTGAACGGCACCGAGATTTCGCGCGACGAGATCGCCCGCGAGATCCAGCATCACCCGGCGACATCGCCGGGGGCGGCGCGCGAGGCGGCCGTCCGTGCGCTGGTGGTGCGGCGGCTTCTCCTCGACGAAGCGCGGCGGCTCGGACTTCAGGCCGAATGCGAGGTGGAGACGGACGCCGACGGCCGCCGCGAGACGCCGGAGGAGGCGCTCGTGCGGCGACTGATCGAAACGCAGCTAAGGGTTCCCACCCCAACCGAGGCGGAATGCCGCCGGTTCTACGATGCGCGGCCGCATCGGTTCCGCACGCCGGATCTTCACGAGGCCGCACATATCCTGTTCTCTGCCGCGCGCGACAATGCGCAGGCAGTCTCCGCCGCCGAGGCGGCCGCCAGCGGAGTGATCGCCGTGCTGAGGGGCGAACCGGGCCGATTTGCCGAATTCGCCGCCGCGCTCTCGGCCTGCCCGTCGGCAGGCGTCGGCGGGCAACTGGGGCCGATCGCGAGCGGCCAGACCACACCCGAGTTCGAAGCCGCGCTCATGACGATGACGCCGGGAACGATCTGCGACAAGCCGATCCGCACGCGCTACGGCGTTCATGTCGTCAGGCTCGACCGGCGGATCGCCGGTTGCAGGCTGCCCTTCGAGGCGGTCCGCTGCGAAATTGCCGATTACCTGGCCGATGCGGTTTTCCATCGCGCGGTGTACCAGTATCTGGCAATCCTTGCCGGCCGGGCCGAGATCGAGGGGATAACGCTCGTGACGAGCGACGGTCTGCTCGTGCAGTAGCGGTGGAGGCGCCGTGCCGGGCGGCATTCTGGGACGATCGCAGCAACCGGGTAGGGCGGCGGCTGTCCTCATCGCTCGTGGCGATCTCGCACTGGTGGCGAGGTGAACGAGGCGGTTGCGCGGTTCCACCTTGCCCTAGAGGCATCCGTAGAGCTGGCGGTACGGCGATCTGCCGCGCGGGCCGACGACACGGCGACGAAACGATGGCTGCGATCCTGCGCCGGGCCGTCGCCGACCTCCCGGACGCGGTATCGGCTGCGGCCTTCGCGCGCAAACGCGCTTGACGCGCGGCGATGAGGGGAGCATAAGCCGCCACATGACGGCTTCACGCGCCATTTGCATCCGCGCGATTATTTGTGGCTAGCAGCAACGCTGGCCGCGGCCGTTCCGTCTTTCGCTGAAAACAGGGACACTCGGACGCCCCGGCCGGCAGGCAGGTGAGGGACGACGTGATCTTGCGCCTCTACAACACGCTGACGCGGACGAAGGAGGATTTCGCACCGATCGATCCGTCGAACGTGCGGATGTATGTCTGCGGACCGACGGTCTACGACTTTGCCCATATCGGCAATGCGCGTCCGGTGATCGTCTTCGACGTGCTGTTCCGCCTGCTGCGTCATCTCTATGGCGCCGATCACGTCACCTATGTCCGCAACATCACCGACGTAGACGACAAGATCAATGCGCGGGCGGCGGCCGAATATCCCGACCTGCCGCTGAACGAGGCGATCCGCAGGGTCACCGAGAAGACCGAGGCGCAATTCCACGCCGACGTCGATGCGCTCGGCTGTCTGCGGCCGACAGTCGAGCCGCGAGCCACCGAATTCGTCCGCCGCGACGACGGGCTGACCGACATGATCGGGCTCATCGAGCGGTTGATATCCGCCGGCCATGCCTATGTGGCGGAGGGCCATGTCCTGTTCGACGTCAAGTCGTGGAAAAGCGCGGAGGGTGTTGCGCTCTACGGCCGCCTGTCGCGCCGCTCGCTCGACGACATGATCGCCGGCGCGCGCGTCGAGGTCGCTCCCTACAAGAAGGACCCGATGGATTTCGTGCTGTGGAAGCCCTCCAGCGCGGCGGAGCCCGGCTGGGACAGCCCCTGGGGCCGCGGCCGCCCCGGCTGGCACATCGAATGCTCGGCGATGTCGGCGGCCTATCTCGGCGAGACCTTCGACATCCACGGCGGCGGCATCGACCTGGTCTTCCCTCACCACGAGAACGAGATCGCCCAGTCCTGTTGCGCCTTCGGCATCGAGCGGATGGCGAACATCTGGATGCACAACGGGTTCCTGCAGGTCGAGGGCGAGAAGATGTCGAAGTCTGTCGGCAACTTCCTCACCATCCGCCAGCTTCTGGACGAATGGCCCGGCGAGGTGTTGCGTCTTGCCATGCTGCAGACACACTACCGCCAGCCGATCAACTGGACACGGGATGGCCTACGCGAAGCCCTCCGCGTGCTCGATCACTGGTACGACCTGACCTCGGATGTCGAGCCGGGGATGTACTGTGCCGATACGCTCGCCGCGCTCGAGGACGATCTGAACACCCCGAGGGCCATTGCCGCGTTGCACGAACTACGCGCCGCCGCCGCCCGTGGCAGCCGGCAGGCAGCGGCAAGCCTCAAGGCGAGTGCAGGCCTGCTCGGATTGCTCGCGCAGCCGTCAGCCGCCTGGTCCGATTGGCGCCCAGCCGATCTGCGGATCGATGAGAGCAAGATCAGCGATCGCATCGCCGCCCGCGCGGCCGCCCGCGCCGCGAAGAACTGGGCCGAGGCTGATCGCATCCGAGACGAGCTTGCCGCCATGGGCATCGCGCTCAAGGACACCAGGGACCCGGCGACCGGCGAACTGGTGACGAACTGGGAGGTCATGCGGTGATTGCAGGTCTGACGCCCCCTCACGCCGGACCTTCGCGCCACTGCCCTCCCGCAAGGCGGTCGGCGCTCCGGTCCCGGCGCTCGCGGCAGGTGCGGACGATGACGTCATGATTGCCCACGGTGGGAGATTGACCATCGGTGCGTCCGCTGTCGTCGGAGCTGGCCGCTGTCGGCCCGGCGGCCGGCCGCTGACCTTCCGCAATCCGGATTCCGGGCGCGTCAACGTCTCGATCGGTTCGATCGACCAGCCCGCCCATGTGCGGCCTCGGGTCAGGATGCCGACCGCGATGCGTATGTCGCGGCGCCCCGAACAACGCGACTGGTGTGAACCGACCAGCGAGGCCGCAGCCGGGCACGGCGGCGATCAGGATGCGATCGCCGCACTTGTCCGCACGAGCAATCCGCGGCCCCACCACGAACGGGCCAAGTGGCCGACCAGGAACGAGCCCCGATGACAGAGCGCCTCTATCTCTTCGACACCACCCTGCGCGACGGCGCCCAGACACCCGGCATCGATTTCTCGGTCGAGGACAAGATCCTGATCACCTCGCTGATCGAGCGCGCCGGCATCGACTACATCGAGGGCGGCTGGCCCGGCGCCAATCCCACCGATACCGAGTTCTTTGCGCAGAAGCGTACCCGGCGCGCGGTCTTTACCGCCTTCGGCATGACCAAGCGTGCCGGCCGTTCGCTGTCCAATGATCCGGGCCTGTTGGCAGTGCTGCAGGCCGAGGCCGACGCGGTCTGCCTCGTGGCCAAGACCTGGGACTTCCATGTCACCGTGGCGCTTGGCACGACGCTCAACGACAATCTCCAGGCGATCCGGGAGTCGATCGGGGCGGTTCGCGCCTGCGGACGCGAGCCGATGCTCGATTGCGAGCACTTCTTCGACGGCTGGAAGCACAATCGCGACTATGCGCTCGCCTGCGCGGTCGCCGCCTGCGAGGCCGGTGCGCGGTGGGTCGTGCTGTGCGACACAAACGGCGGCACGTTGCCTGAGGAGGTCGAGGCGATCGTTGCCGAGGTCGCGCGTCACGTTCCCGGAGACCGGCTCGGCATTCACGCCCATGACGACACCGGCAATGCGGTGGCCAATTCGCTCGCCGCCGTCCGTGCCGGTGCGCGCCAGATCCAGGGCACCCTGAACGGCATCGGCGAACGCTGCGGCAACGCCAATCTGGTGACGCTGATTCCGACCCTGAAACTGAAGGCGGGCTACGCCGATCGCTTCGAGACGGGCGTTTCCGACGATCAGCTCGCCCACCTTACCCAGATCTCCCGTGCCTTCAACGAGATGCTGAACCGCGCCCCGGCCCGCCAGGCGCCCTATGTCGGCGAGGCCGCCTTTGCCACCAAGGCCGGTCTGCATGCCTCAGCGATCCTCAAGGATCCGGCGACCTACGAACACGTCGCACCGGAAACCGTCGGCAATCGCCGCCGGGTGCTGGTCTCCGATCAGGCGGGGCGCTCCAACGTGTTGGCTGAACTGGAGCGGCTCGGCATCCCCGCAGATCGCGACGACCCGCGTATCGGCACGCTGCTTGACGAGGTCAAGCGCCGCGAGGCGGAAGGCTGGGCCTACGAAGCGGCGGACGCGTCGTTCGAACTGCTCGCCCGCCGGGCGCTTGGCAGCGTGCCTGAGTTCTTTCGCGTCGAAAGCTTCCGTGTCCTGGTCGAACGCCGCTATAACGCCATCGGCGAACTGGTCACGGTCTCGGAGGCGACGGTCAAGATCACCGTCGACGGCGAGACGCTGATGTCGGTGGGCGAGGGTAACGGCCCCGTCAACGCCCTCGACCGGGCGATCCGCAAGGATCTCGGCCGCTTCCAGAGCTTCATCGAGGATCTGGAACTCGCCGACTACAAGGTGCGCATCCTCAATGGCGGGACCGGCGCCACGACGCGCGTGCTGATCGAGAGCCGCGATGCATCCGGCAATCGCTGGTCGACCGTCGGCGTGTCGCCAAACATCGTCGACGCCTCGTTTCAGGCGCTGGTGGATTCGATCACCTGGAAGCTCCTCAAGGCCGGCGCGGCGCCGGGCCGGGCCGTGGCCGGCCCCGCCCTCACATCCGTCCGGTGACCTCCGCGTCGGCGCGCGTCTCGGCCGGGACCTCCGCCAGCCGACGGCGCAGCCGGGGAATGATCTCGTCGATCTCGTCGACGACGAGATAATCGACCTCGAGTCCGGGCCGGATGAACGTCTCGGCCCGCATGTGGGCGAGCAGCGCATTCAGCGGGCCCCAATAGCCATCGACATTGGCGAGCGCGATCGGCTTGGTGTGACGTCCGAGCTGGGCCCAGGTCAGCATCTCGACCGTTTCCTCGAGCGTGCCCAGACCGCCGGGCAGCGCGACGAACGCATCCGACCTTTCGAACATGAGCCGCTTGCGCTCGTGCATGTCCTCGGTGACGATCAGCTCCTGGACGGCCTCGAGCATCCGCTCGCGCTCGGTAAGGAACCTCGGAATGATCCCCGTGACGGTGCCGCCATGGAGGAGAACGGATCGTGCGACCGTCCCCATCAGGCCAAGGCTGCCGCCGCCATAGACGAGGCCGATTCCGGCTTCCGCCATGCGTCGCCCGAGCCGTTCCGCAGCCTCGCCGAATTTCGGATTGAGGCCGCTGCCCGATCCGCAGTAGACGCAGATGTTGTCGAGTTTGCTCATGGTCCTCGTCGATGTTCGGCCCCGTGGGCGGTGGCGGTGGACGATACCGGCATTTTGTGTTGCCGGCCTTGTCCTTTCATTCTCCAACATATAGGTGAGGTGTGAACGGGTGATACGCCGACATTGGGGGGATGGCGCCCGCCGCGGGCGTTCGACCCTCGCCCCCACGTTCCGTCGCGCCCCGTAACGCCATCGTGCGGAGGGCCGGTCTCCAAATGCCCCTGTCGATCAAACTCATCGTCTACATCATCGCCGGCTTTGCCGCGCTCGGCGCAGGCCTCTATGGGATCTACGAAGGGACCGACCTGCTGAAGCGGTCCGAGGTCGCCGAGCAGCCGGCGCCGGTGAACGACGAGGCGCCGACCACCGCCGGCCCGGCCAAGACCATCGCCCCAACCTTCGATCTCGTCCGTGTCGAACCGACCGGCGAGATCGTCGCGGCGGGACAATCGTCCGGCGGCGCGCGCGTCGAACTGGTGCTGACGGACGAGGTGCTTGCGGAAGCGACCGCGAATGCCGGTGGCGAGTGGGCGCTCGTCTCCGACCGAACGCTGGCACCGGGGTCTTACGACCTGCTGGTCCGCGCCACCGGCCCGGATGGCACCGGCGAGATGGTCGAAGGGGATCGTGTCACGGTGGTGATCGAGGGGCCGGACCGCACGCCCCTCGTCGCGGTGACGCCGCCGGACCAGCCGACACGGGTCGTGCAGCACCCCGAGGCCAGCGAGCAGCAGGTTGTCGCGGCCGGGCAGACCGCGGCGCCGGAGACCGAGGCGCCTGCCACGGCGCCGGATACTGCGGTCGCATCCGGCATGGACCGCGCCCCGGATGCCGCCGCGCCGGCAGCGCCGGAGCCTGCGGCCGGAGAGCAGGGAGCGCCGACGGTTGTGGCAGCGACCGCGGACGGATCGGATCAGACACCCCCTGCGCCAGCAGCAGGGTCGGCGCCGGCCGCCGCTGCCCCGGCGACGGAACGGGGTGCGCCCGCGCCCGCATCGGCGGCGTCCGGCCAGTCCACCGTACCAGCGACCGGGGAGCGCGTGGCCGCTGCCGCCGACGACGAGCCCGCGGCCAACTCCGAACCCGGAGAGGTCGCCGAAATGCGGTCTGGGCCGCAGCCGCAGGAGACGGCAGCCGGTGGCCAGCCGGTCGCCGCGCCCGCGGCCGACCCGCCACCGCCATCTTCGCCGCTGGTTGCGGACAGCCCGTCCGATTCGGACGTTCAGGTGAGCATCGAGACCGTCGAGGTCGAGGAGCCGGCGACGCTGATGCTGGGCGGACGCGCCAGGGAGGGCGCATCGGTGCGCATCTATCTGAACAACGAACGTCTCGCGGACCTGAAGGCCGGCGCCACGGGGCGCTGGAGCGGGACCCTCGAGCGGGCGATGCCGCCGGGCCGCTACGAGGTGCGCGCCGACGTCATAGATGAGCAGGGAAATGTGCTTGGTCGAGCCGAAGTGCGCTTCGACCGGCTGCAGGTTGCGCTCGAGGAGGAGCAGGCCGCGCAGGAGACCGGCGAGCCGGCGAGCGACGGCTCGGGCATCACCATCGTGGCGCGCGGCGACCAGGCAGGGCAGGTCGCCCCCGCCGGCCAGCCAGGCGCCTCCGGCCAGAGTTCGGTCATCATGATCAGCCGAGGAGACAATCTGTGGCGCATTGCCCGCAAGATCTATGGCAAGGGCATCCGCCACACGGTCATCTACGAGGCCAACAAGAACCAGATCCGCAATCCGCATCTCATCTATCCGGGACAGGTCTTCACGATCCCTGTCCTGGAGGAAGATGACGATCGACCCAAGGGTTGAGAGGGGCCGAACCGGCGCCGTGGCGGCCGCGTGCAGCAGCGGCCGCCTCCCCCGACATGGCGATCAACCGAGTGAGTGACAGCGTAGCCCCTGCCCATCCCCGGGCACGCCGCATCGATGCCGAGGCGTCCACCTTCGGCACGCTGCGTGATCTGTGGCCCTACATCTGGCCCGGCGGCCGACCGGATCTGAAGCTGCGCGCCGTGATCGCGCTTGCCTTGCTGCTGGCGGCCAAGATCGTCACGGTGCTGGTCCCCTACGTCTACAAGTGGGCGGTGGACGCGCTCAACGATCCGGCCGGATTTGCTGCGGGAGTGCCCGAGGCGCTCAAGTTCGCAGCCGTGCCGCTGGCCCTCGTCGTCGCCTACGGCGTCGCGCGCGTATCGATGGCAGGCTTCACCCAGGCGCGCGACGCCTTGTTCGCCAGGGTCGGCCAGCACGCCGTGCGCGAACTCGCCTACAGGACCTTCGAGCACATGCACCGCCTATCCCTGCGCTTCCACCTGGAGCGCCGCACCGGCGGGTTGAGCCGCATCATCGAGCGCGGCACCAAGGGCATCGAGGAGATCGTCCGGCTCGCGATCCTGGCGCTGATCCCGACCATCGTCGAGTTCGTGCTGGTGGCCATGGTCGTCGCCTGGCAGTTCGACCTGAACTACGTCTGGGTTCTGCTGGCGATGATCGCCGCCTATCTCGCCTTCACCGTCTGGGCGAGCAACCGCCGGATCGCCATCCGCCGGGTGATGAACGACTCCGACAACGACGCGAGCTTCAAGGCCGTCGACAGCCTCCTGAACTACGAGACGGTCAAGTACTTCGGCAATGAACGGATGGAGGCCGAGCGCTACGACCGCTCCATGGCCCGCTACGAGGCCGCTGCGATCCGCACCTGGACCTCGCTGGCGATGCTGAACATGGGGCAGGCGGTCATCTTCACCGCCGGCATGACCGCCTGCATGCTGATGTCGGCGTCGGCCGTGGTTGCGGGCAGCCAGAGCGTCGGTGACTTCGTGATGATCAACGCGCTGCTGATCCAGCTCTACATGCCGCTGAACTTTCTCGGCACGCTGTACCGCGAGATGAAGCAGGGGCTCGTCGACGTCGAAACCATGTTCGGCCTTCTGGATCAGGATCCCGAGGTGGCTGACCGGCCGGACGCGCGGCCGCTTGTGGTTTCCGAGGGAACCGTCCGCTTCGAGGACGTCCGCTTCCACTACAGCCCCGACCGGCCGATCCTGCACGGCATCAGCTTCGAGGTGCCGGCCGGGCGGATGGTGGCGATCGTCGGTCCGAGCGGAGCAGGCAAGTCGACGATCTCGCGCATCCTGTTCCGCTTCTACGATGTCGCGGGCGGCCGGGTGACGATCGACGGTCAGGATATCCGCGAGGTGACTCAGGAGTCGCTGCGCCGGGCGATCGGCATGGTTCCGCAGGATGCCGTGCTGTTCAATGACACCATCCTCTACAACATCCGCTATGGCCGCCCCGATGCAACCCGGGAGGAGGTCGAGGAGGCGGCCCGGCTGGCGCAGATCGACTCCTTCATCCGCCAGTTGCCCGCAGGCTACGATACCGAGGTGGGGGAACGCGGACTCAAGCTGTCGGGTGGCGAGAAGCAGCGCATCGCCATCGCGCGTACCATTCTCAAGGGGCCGCCGATCCTGATCCTCGATGAGGCGACCTCAGCACTCGACACCCACACCGAGAAGGAGATACAGGCTGCCCTCGGCGTGGTCGCACGCGGCCGCACCACGCTGATGATCGCACATCGGCTCTCGACGGTGGTCGATGCGGACGAGATCATCGTCCTGGAAAGGGGTCGAATCGTCGAGAAGGGACATCATGCCGATCTGCTGGCCAAGGGGGGCATCTATGCGGGCATGTGGAACCGCCAGCGCGAGGCGGCAGAGGCGGCCGAGCGCCTCCGGCGTACGGTCGAGGAGGACGCCGAAGGGTATCTGGACTTGAACCGCAGACGGGCCGGGCAGGATCCGGCCGCGCCGGGAGCCGGGGAATGATCGACTCGCTGATATCGAGCATCCGCAAGACCGTCGTGCCGGTCCACCGTGAGGCGAGGCCCTTCCTGCTGATCTGCGCCGTCGCGGCACTGATCCTGTTCGTCCTGTCCTCGCCTTTCGCCTGGCTGGCCGTGCTGCTCGGACTTTGGGTGGCCTACTTCTTCCGCGATCCCGTCCGCGTCACGCCGGTCGCGCCGGGGTTGGTGGTCAGCGGTGCCGACGGGCGCGTCTCGTCGGTCGCCGAGGCTGTGCCGCCGCCCGAGCTCGGGCTCGGCGACCGGCCGCTGCCGCGCGTCTCGGTCTTCATGAATGTCTTCAACGTCCATGTGAACCGCGCGCCGGTGTCCGGCCGGATCGCCAGGATCGCCTATCGACCGGGGGCATTCCTGAATGCCGATCTCGACAAGGCGAGCGAGGACAACGAGCGCAATTGCTTCCGGATCGAGACCGATGCCGGCGCCACAATCGGCGTCGTGCAGATCGCAGGTCTGGTGGCGCGCCGCATCGTCTGCTTCGTGCGGGAGGGAGAGGCGGTGGTTGCCGGAGATCGGATCGGGCTGATCCGCTTCGGCAGCCGGGTGGACCACTATCTGCCGCCCGGCACCAGGCCACTGGTCACCGTCGGGCAGACCGCAATCGCGGGAGAAACGGTGATCGCTGATCTCGGCGCGGACCGCGCCGGAACCGCCGAACGCACCTACCGCGTGTCGTGACCCGTCCGATTGCGGTGTCGGATCGACGCCTTCTGGGCTAATAGGTCGGATCGCCCGACCGGATGAGGCCGAGCGAGGCGACCGAGGAGTAGCGGACCCGCAATGTCGATGCCATTCCCACCCTTCGAGCCCGATG
The DNA here is from genome assembly GCF_004346195.1 of Tepidamorphus gemmatus. NCBI lineage: Bacteria > Pseudomonadati > Pseudomonadota > Alphaproteobacteria > Hyphomicrobiales > Tepidamorphaceae > Tepidamorphus > Tepidamorphus gemmatus. Next base: position 38,656 of record NZ_SMAK01000013.1, read on the forward strand.
CGCCGGTCGGCCGCCACCGGCGCATCCGCCGCGTGCCGCTCCGCATGCTGCTGCCCAGCATTCTGACGCTGCTGGCGCTGTGCAGCGGGCTGACCTCGATCCGCATGAGTTTCGAGGGCCGTTTCGAGATCGCCATCGCCGCGATCGTGCTGGCTGCCGTCCTGGATGCGCTGGACGGTCGCGTCGCCCGCTTTCTGAAATCGACCTCGCGCTTCGGCGCCGAACTCGACTCTCTTGCCGACTTCGTCAATTTCGGCGTGGCGCCTGCGATCCTGCTCTATGCCTGGGTGCTGAACGGGCTGGGCAATATCGGCTGGATCGCCGGACTGGTCTTTGCGGTGTGCGCCGCTCTCCGGCTGGCCCGTTTCAACGTCCAGCTTGACGATCCCGGCCGGCCGGCCTGGGCGGGCGACTTCTTCACCGGCGTGCCCGCCCCTGCCGGGGCGCTGACCGTGCTCCTGCCGGTCTATCTGCACCTTTCCGGCCTGCCGGCGTTCGAGGCGGAAGCGCCGTTGGTGCTCATCTACGAACTGGCCATCGCCTTCCTGATGATCAGCCGCCTGCCGACCTTTTCCGGCAAGCGGATCGGCGAACGCATCCCGCGCGACATGGTACTGCCGGTATTCATGGGGGTCGTGCTGCTCGTCGCAGTGCTGATCGCGTTTCCGTGGCCAACCCTGACGGCGGCGACGCTCGCCTATCTCGCCGCGCTCCCCTTCGCCTACAGTGCGCACCGCAAGCGCGCGGCAGCTCATGCCGAGCAGGATAGGGCGGAGTCGGGGGAGGGGGCTGCGGGCGGACAGTGATCATCCGCGCGCTGCCCGTCGTCCCGGCCGGGGCGAAGCCGCGAGCCGGGATCCGCCCGCCTCTTGGCCGCCGATCCGCACTGCCGATCCCGGATCGACCGGCACGTCGGCAGTCAGCCCGGGATCACGTGCAGCTGCTGCATGCCGTCGGGTGTCCTATTCCGCGGCCTGAGGCAGGGCAGGGCGGGCGGGGGGAGTCCCGGCGACGGGCATTGCCTCGGCCGCTTCGACGTGCCGGCGCCCGCGCCAGGCCTGCCAGCGGTCGCGCCAGACGCTCGGCATCGCTAGCATGGTCGGGATCACGATCAGCGTCAGCACCGTCGAGAAGCCGAGCCCGAAGATCACCGCAGTCGACAGCTGCACCCACCAGATCGAGGTGATGCCGCCGACATGGATGCTTGGCGCGAAGAAGTCGAAGTTGATCTGCAGCGCCATCGGGACCAGGCCCATGATCGTGGTGATCGTGGTGAGCAGGATCGGGCGCAGTCGTTGGGCGCAGGACCGCAGCACTGCGTCGAGGCCGGACAGGCCGGACTCGCTTAGGCGGTTGTGGGTGTCGATCAGGACGATGGCGTTGTTGACGACGATGCCTGCCAGCGCCACCACGCCGGTACCCGTCATGATGACGGAGAACTTCTGACCGGTGACCAGCATGCCGATCAGCACGCCGACGACCGACATGATCACTGTCGAGAGCGTGAGGATCGTCTGGTAGAAGCTGTTGAACTGCGTCACCAGGATCACGAACATGATGAACAGCGAGGCGAGCGCCGCCTTGCCGAGAAAGTCCTGCGCCTCCTTCTGCTCCTCGTCGGCACCGCGGAAGCGGAAGGAGGTACCGACGGGCCAGTCCTGAGCGCGGAGCCAGGCCTCAAGCTCCCTCACCTTGTCGTCGGCCAGATAGCCGTCCTCCTTGACGACGTTCGCCTTGACGTCGATGGCATAGCGACCGTTCTGCCGCGTTATCGACGACACCTTCGGTTGCGCCTCGCGCTGCACGAAGTTGCGGATTGGCACCATGCCGGCCGGCGTCGAGATGCGCAGGGAATCGAGCCTGTCGAGGTTGCGCTCGGCCTCGGGCAGCCGCACCCGGATCTCGATCTCGTCCTCGGAATCGTCCGGGCGGTACTTGCCGACCAGGATGCCGTTGGTGACGAGCTGGATCATGCCGCCGACCGAGGCCACGTCGGCACCGAACCGGCCGGCTTCCTGACGGTCTACCGTCAATTTCCACTCTATCCCCGGCAGCGGGCGCGAATCTTCGATGTCGCGCAGCCCCTCGACCTCGGTTTCGAGATGCCGGCGGACCAGATCCGCGGCCGCCTTGACCTGCTCGTAGTTGCTGGACGTCACCTCCAGACGGATGTCCTTGCCTGTCGGTGGTCCTCCCTCGACCTTGCGGATCTCGACGATGATGCCTGGGATCGGGGCGGTTCGCTCGCGCAGTTCGGCGAAGATCGCCTGCGACTTGCGACGGCAGCAATAGTCGGACAGTTCGATCAACAGCTCGCCGATCACGTCGTTCGGCTTGTCCTGGACCCCGCCGACCTGCGGTCCGCCGGCTCCGGCCTGGCCGATGGTGCTGAACACCGTCTCGATGCCGTCGATCTCGAGGATCTGCCGCTCGGCCTCCAGCACCAGGTCGCGCTGCTCGGCGGCCGATAGGTTGCCGCGTCCGCGCACCAGAACGACGACCTGCTCCGGCTCCTCCTCGACGAAGAACTCGACACCGGCATTGTGGCGGCCGAAGGCGACGAAGACCCCGACACAGACCACGAGCGCGCCGGCAATCACGGCAAGATTGCCGAGCGGGTGGCCCGCCGCGATCTTCAGGAAACGCACATAGATGCCGGTGAACCCGCGGATCTCCCGATAATCGACCCGCGAGGTGCCAGCAAGCTTGCGCGCCTCGTCCATGTCCTCGGGCCTTGCCGAGGTCTTGCCGAAGATGCCGCCGAGCACCGGCAGGAAGATCATCGCGGTGAACAGCGCCGCCGTCAGCACGATCACCACCATGATCGGCAGATAGCTCATGAACTCGCCGGAAACCCCGGGCCACAGCAGCATGGGCAGGAAGGCAGCCAGCGTCGTGGCGGTCGAGGAGAAGATCGGCCAGAACATCCGCTGCGCCGCGAGCGTATAGGCCTCCTTGCGATTCAGGCCTTCCGCCATCTTCCGATCGGCGTACTCGACGATGACGATCGCCCCGTCGACGAGCATGCCGACTGTGAGCACCAGGCCGAACATGACCATCATGTTCACCGTCATGCCGAGCAGCGAGACGATCAGGAAGCCGATCAGGAACGAGGTCGGTATGGCGAGCCCGATCAGCAGCGCCGACCGCATGCCGAGTGCGGCGACGACGACGATCATCACCAGCGCGATCGCGGTCAGGATCGACGATTGCAGCGAGCCCTGCACCTCGTCGATGAACTTCGACATGTCGAGCGTGAAGCCGATCCGGATGGTCTCCGGCCAGTCCGCCGTCTCCTGGGCGACGACGCGGCGCACCTCGGCATTGTTGGCGATGATGTTGGTACCGAGGCGCTTGACGACCTGTATGGCGATGGCAGGTTCGCCGTTGAAGCGGCTGAATGCGGTGGCATCGTGGAAGGTGCGCCGGATCTCGGCAATGTCGGACAGGGTGACGACGGCGTCGCCCTCCACCTTGACCGGCAGCCCGTAGACGTCCGCGGCCTCCTGGAACAGGCCGGGAACCTTGACGTTGAACTTGCCGGCGCCGCGATCGAGGAATCCCGCCGGGATCAGCTGGTTGTTCCGCGTGACGGCCCGGATCAGCTGCTCCTGCGATACGCCGTAGGACTCCAGCCGGGTCGCGTCGATAACGACTTCGAGCAGTTCCTCGCGATGCCCGACAAGGTTGGCCTCGAGCACGGTCGGGATGCTTTCGATCTCGTCCTTCAGGCGGCGGGCATGCTGCAGCAGCGTCCGTTCGGGGACATTGCCGGACAGCGTCACGACGATGGTCGGGACCAGACTGAAATTTGTCTCGATGACCTGCGGCTCGTCGGCTTCGCTGGGCAATTCCGCCCGGGCCTCGTCGACCTTGGCGCGGACATCGGCCAGGGCCTTGTCCTTGTCGAAGTCGACGGTGAACTCGAGCAGGATCGCGCCATAGCCTTCCGAGGCGATTCCGGTGATCTCCTTCAGCCCGTCGAGACCGCGCAACCGTGTCTCCAGCGGCCTTACCAGCAGCCGTTCGGCATCCTCCGGCGAGATCCCCTGCTGGGTGACGTAGACATAGAACACCGGCACGTCGATGTCGGGGTTGGCCTCCTTGGGAACACCGACATAGGCCATCGTGCCGGCGATGATCATCGCCACCAGCAGCGTCAGGACGGTGCGCGTGCGCCCGAGGATCCCTGCGAGGGCCTGCATCATCGCGCCGCCTCCGTGGTCGGCTCGGCATTTTGGGCGGTCTCGAACACCGGCTCGACGGTCTCGCCGTCGCTGACGTAGTTCTGTCCCACCGTGATGATGGTGACGCTGTCGGGGAGACCCGAGACCCAGACCTTACCGTCTTCGCTGCCGAGGATATGGACCGGTACGAAGGCGACCTTGTTGCCGTCGACGATGGTGCGCACGCCGATCACGCCGGAGTCGTCGAGCGCGAGGATCGCGGGGCTGAATCGGTGCGCCAGCGCCGTCTCGGTGTCAATGAACAGCTCCGCCGTGACGCCGTCACGCAGTTCGCCGTCAGGATTGGGAACCGACAGTTCGATGCGGAAGGTGCGGGTGGCCGGATCGGCCGACGGCGCGATGTAGCTGAGCGTGCCGTCGACCGTCTGGCCCGTTACCAGACGCGCCCGGCCCGGCATGCCGGGCTTCAGCTTGCCGACATCGCGCTCTGAGACCTGCGCGACGACGAGCATCGGATCGTGCGCGACGACCTCCGCGCAAACGTCGCCGACATTCAGCAGCATGCCGATCTCGGCCGGACGGGTCTCCACCACGCCGTCGAAGGGCGCAACGATGCGGGTACGCGCGAGATCGAGCTGTCTTTCGTGGAGATCTGCCCTGGCGGCGTCGAGGGCCGCCTTGGCGGCACGGACTCGAGCCTCGGCGGCGTACCCCTTGTCCTGCAGGCGGCTCGCCCCCTCGAAGTCGAGCGCGGCCTGTGCCACGGCCGCTTCGGCGCGCAGCACATGCGCCTCGCGGCTGCCAGCTTCGATCCGGCAGATCACCTCTCCGGCCTTCACCGGGTCACCCTGGCGGACCAGCACGTCCTCGATCAGGCCGGATGTCTGTGCCCTGAGCAAGACGCGCTGATCGGCCTCGGTGCGGCCTCGCACCGACAGCGTCGCGGTGCGCTCGGTGGCGGTCAGGGTACGGGCGCGCACCCGGAACGGACGGTCCTGATCGGCCGCCGGTACTGCCTGCGACGCACCGGTTGCCGGCGAGACTTCCTGGCTGCTGTTCGCCGCGGACGGATCGCCCTGGCCGCCGATGATGATCTCGCCCGAAGCGAGCCAGCCGGCGATTGCAAGGGTGATGATGCCCGCCCAGATGTAGGAGGTACGCATGATGCTGTTCCACGTCTATTCGGCGGCTTCCGCGCCGAGCGCGGTGCCGGCGATGGCGACGAGTTGCGGGCCGTGTCGGTGCAGATAGTCGAGGCACTGCTCGTGGCAGGCGATTCCATAATCCAGCGCCCAAACCGACCCCGGATGATCGCAGTCGCTGCGCGCGGCGCGCAGGTCTGCGAGGGCCTTCTCCATCTCGGCAGTCCGCTTCGCCACCAGTTCGGCCATGTGGCGGGGCTCCACATACTCCGCGCAGGTGGCGACGAGCAGAAACTGCGACTTGAACAGGTCGGGCGCGACGGGCTGGTGCAGCGCCTCGATGAAGGCGCGACGGCCGGCCGGGGTGATCGAATAGACCTTGCGGGCCGGTTTGCCCGGCGCGACCTCGTCACGACATTCGACCAGCCCCTCCTCGGTGAGGCGACTCAGGGCCGGATAGATCGCGCCGAAGCTCGCGTCGACGAAGTAGCTGAAGTCGCCGTCCATCGACTGCTTGCGGATCTCGTATCCGGTTGCCTCGCCGAAGTTCAGGATGGCGAGGCACAGGGTACGCACGTTCATCGTCGGTTCTCCAACCTTGCCGGACTCGACCGTGTCAGCATATTCGATTATTAATATACATAACGAGCATATGCTTTCTCGACATATAGAGTGGCCCCGGTCGTGTCAATGTCGTGCCCGTGCGATGCGACCGTTTGACCGCTTGCGAACGGCGCCATTCGCCATACGAACGGGAGGCGTCGTCGGACCGGTTTCCGGACAGAGAGAGGCGTGCGATGACGAAATCGGCCGGGCCGGGAGCTTGCGGGAGGGCACCGCGCCCGATGCGGCGCCTGCCTTTGCTGGTGCGCTTCCTGTTGCTGAATGCCGCGATCGGGAGCGCGGTGGCGCTGATCGTTGTGGCGGGGCTGCTCGCCACCGACGCGGTTTCGCTGGCTGCTCTGGTCTTCGCCGACGAGAACCCGGCTGTGGCGATCGGGCTGCTGATCGTCGGGTTCGTGATCACGTTCGGCAGCGCCGCGATGGGCGCCGCCATCATGGGCTTGCCATACGAAGAGCCCGGCGGGTCGCAAGGCCGCCGGGCGGTTGCGGAACAGGTTCCGCTGCGACCGCTGTCGGTCGCTGCTATTCGGAGAACTGGCGCAGATAGGCGATGACGTCGGCCACCTCGTCGTCCTTCTTGAGGCCGGCGAAGGCCATCTTGTTCTTCGGCACGAAGTTGCGCGGATCCTTGAGATACTGGGTGAGGGTGTCGTCGTCCCACACCAGCCCTTCCTCTCCGGCAGCCTTCATCGCAGCCGAATAGTTGAAGCCCTCGACACTGCCGGCGGTGCGGCCGAAAAGGTCGTTCAGCTCCGGCCCGACCTTGTGCTTGGCGCCCTCTCCCACGTCATGACAGGCGCGGCACTTCTTGAACACGTTCTCGCCCTTCGCCGCGTCTCCCTCGGCATGGGCAGGCAGGGCGAACAGGACGCCCGCGAGCGCCGCCACGATCAAGCGTTGCATGACTTCACTTCCTCCTTGTTACCGGTCCCGCGGATCGGGATTGCCGGTCTCCACCTGATCCCCCGGCCCCGCGGACGGGCGGCAGGCAACGAACAACGGTATATCGGGGTAGCCCGCCCCAAAAGCATACGACAAATGTACGCATCGGGCGCGGCGGGGTTGCCGCGGCCGTGCGACATCATTCGGCCGTTGCGGTGGCGGCAGCCGTGGGGTCCTGCCGGCCGGGCGGGGCAGGCCGGTCCCCGCGTCGGGATGACTCAAGCTCGCCGAGCAGCCCGTCGAGCTGCACCCAGAACGCCAGACGGCCGGGATAGCCGGTGATCCGCCCGACCTCGCGGCCCTTGTCGACCAGCACGAAGGTTGGCGTGTAGCGGACGCGGCCGGCGAGCTCCAGCCGTTCGGGTAGCGGATCGGCGCGCAGGTCGAACCGTCTGAGCGGCGCGATCGCGGCGGCCGGCGAGCCTGGATAGTCCGGCCCGACCTCCGCCTCCCATCGCGCGCACCACATGCAGCCCGGATCGTCGAACATCAGCAGTTCGGCCGCCGGTAGCGGCGTTGCCATCACGAATGATAGAGCGAATGTGAGGATACGGGCCAGCATGGCATGTTGCGGCGAAACGCCGTCCCCGGTAATCCGACGCCTCGCCATATATACCACCTGTGCCGGTGATGGACGATCCGGCCTTCGGGAGGCAGGCTGCATGGACGTGGAGGTGACGATCGGTGGCGCCTTTCTCGCAGGGCTGCTGTCGTTCGTCTCGCCCTGCGTCCTGCCGCTGGTACCGCCCTATCTGTGCTTCCTGGCCGGCACCACGCTCGACCAGCTCACCGGCGAGCAGGGCGAGCGGGCGCCAAGGCTGCCCGTCTTCCTCGCCGCACTCGCCTTCGTGCTGGGTTTCACCACCGTATTCGTGATGCTCGGCGCCAGCGCCTCGGCGATCGGCCGCACGGTGATGCAGCATCTCGACCTGTTCGGCTACATCGCCGGGGCGATCATCATCATCATGGGCCTGCATTTCCTCGGGCTGTTCCGCATCGGCCTGCTGCACAGGGAGGCGCGCGTCCACGTCGCCGCGCGGCCGGCCGGCATCGCCGGCGCCTATCTCGTCGGACTCGCCTTCGCGTTCGGCTGGACGCCCTGCGTCGGCCCGGTGCTCGCTGCCATCCTGTTCGTCGCCGGCACGCGCGATACGGTTGGCGACGGGGCCGTTCTGCTCGGGATCTATTCGCTCGGCATCGGCCTGCCCTTCGTACTCGCCTCGCTGTTCGCCGGACCCTTCATCGGGCTGATGCGGCGCTTCCGCGCCCATATGGGCAAGGTCGAGAAGACGATGGGCGTTCTGATGGTTTTGACCGGCATCATGTTCCTGACCGGTCAGATGGCAACCATGTCGTTCTGGCTGCTCGAGAAGTTTCCGGCGCTTGGCCAGATCGGCTGAGCCGCGTTCAACCGTGGCTGCAGAACAGCGCGCGAGCGAGCCTCGGCAGCGTCTCGCGGATCGTGTCCTCAAGCGCACGCCGATCGCTCGCGACAGGATCTGAGCCCTCCGGCCTTGTCAGGGGCAGGGCAGACGATCGGCGGGTGCGGCGCGCGGAGATGGCCGACAGGGCACTGCGCTCGCATGCCGACGGGCAAGCGAACAGGTCCGACCTCAGCGGGCCGCGGGCGGTTGCGGTGTCCGCTCGTCGGGTCGGGGACCCTGCCGCGCCTGTGGCGCCGGCGCCGGCCTTGCGGGTCCGGCGCGTCGGCCCGCCCGTCCGCGCCACAGCTTCAGCATGTCGTCGAGGGTGAGGAACAGCGGTAGCCGCCGCCGCGGCGTATCGATCTGGCCCAGGCTGATCCCGACGGTCGCAATGTTGCCGGCATCGTCGACGTCACGGACGATCAGCTCCAGCGGGCCGCATTCGAGCCGGTCGCCCCGATGCGCCTCGCCGGCCAGATGCTCTACCATGAACTCGGCGAGCGTCTGATCCGGATGCGACGGTTCGATCGGGATGTCGTACTGGCGGGCGACCTCGCCGACAGGAGCGTCGGCCTCGAGCGCGAAGTCCCCGAAGTAGTCCTTGTCGCTCGGGCCGAGCGCCACGGCGCTGGCGAACAGGCGGTCGAGCAGCTTGATGTGGCGGGGCGAGGCGAAGATGTAGACGAAGTCGCCGGTGCGGGGTGGGCCGGCCTCGTGCTGGCTCATCGACCGACCGTCGCGCACGACCAGGGCCGGACGCGCCCAGCGCGGAATGCGCTCGCCGCGGGCCACCGGGCTGTCCTCGACGATGTGGTAGACGACGAGTTCGTGCGACGCCCGGCCGGGCAGTTCCAGCTCGACCTTCTCGACCGGCCCGATCTCGGGGGGTACCACCAGCCCCAGCCATCGCGCCACCGGTCGGATCGTCCAACCCTGAACGACAAGCGAGGTCAGCACGACGATGAAGGCGATATTGAAGAAGGCCTGACCGACCGGGATGGCCGCGATCATCGGCAGGATCGCCAGCAGGATCGAGACCGCGCCGCGCAGGCCAACCCAGGAGACGAAGGCGGTTTCCTCGCGCGAGAAGCGGAACGGCAGCAGGCACAGCCACACGGCCACCGGCCGCGCAATCAGGATCAGGAACAGCGCGATGACAATCCCCTGTACCGCGATCCGGCCGAATTCGGACGGCGTGGCGAGCAGACCGAGCAGGAGAAACATCACGATCTGGAACAGCCAGGTCAGCCCGTCCTGAAAGCGGCGCAGCAGCGGCATGGCCTGCCGGCCGAGGTTGCCGGTCATCATGCCGGCCAGGTACACGGCCAGGAACCCCGACCCGTTGAGCAGGCTGACGATCGCGAACAGGAACAGCGCCAGTCCAAGCACGATGACCGGATAGAGACCGGGTTCGAGCTTCAGACGGTTCACGGCCCGCGCGATCAGCCAGCCTCCGGCGATGCCGAACACGGCGCCGAAGCCGATCTGGAACAGGAAGGCGTTGAGCAGCGTCAGAGCGGGGGCATCGACCTCAGGTCCGGCGAGGATCAGGTCGACGATGGTTGCGGTGAGGAACACCGCCATCGGATCGTTCGAGCCCGACTCGACCTCCAGTGTCGAGCGGACGCGCTCGCGGATGTGGATGCCGCCGACGCGGAGCAGGAAGAACACCGCGGCGGCGTCCGTCGAGCTGATGATCGCCCCGAGCAGCAGCGAGGCGAGCCAGCTCAGCCCGGCGACATAGTGGACGAGCGCGCCGACGAGGCCCGTGGTCAGCACCACGCCGATCGTGGCCAGCACCAGCGCGGGTCCCGCCGCCCTCTGCGCTGTCTCGAACCGGGTATTGAAGCCGGAATCGAACAGGATCACCGCGAGCGCGACCGATCCGATGAAATAGGCGACCGGCGCATTGTCGAACTGTATGCCAAGCCCGTCCTCGCCGACCGCAAGGCCGATGCCAAGGAACAGCAGCAGCAGCGGTGCGCCGATTCTGAAGGCGATCAGGCTGGTGAGCACCGCAAGGATCAGCAGTGACGATGCCAGCAGGATTACGAGGAGCGGCAGTTCGAACATTTGCCCCCTGGGCCGTACGGTGAGCGCGACGGTTCGTCGGAAATGACGGGCGAAGACCTATCATGGCGGGTTCACGTAGCGGATGCTATGAAATCGGCGAAGCTGTGGCCACGTGGCCGGCGATGGGAGGCAGGAATGCAGGAAGCGACTGCGCCGACACCGATGCAGTATCTCGATCGAGCGATGGGCGCGCTTCGCGACATCGGGCTTGCCCCCAGAGAGGGCGAGACGGCGCCGATCATGGCCCTTCTTGAGAAGATCTCCGACCTCGAACCCGACAAGGTGGTGGTCATCGCCCGTACCCTCCAGCAGGCCTCGTTCTTCAACGAGGTCGTTCGCGAGCAGGTCGCGGCGATGAATGTCGGCGAACGCTACGAGCAGGTGACCCGCGCCTTCGATTCGATCCGCAACGACGCGAAGTCGATGGTCGACAAGCTTGCTGACGGGCGCATCGATACCTGGGAGCGCCTGCAGACCGTCTGGATGAAGGTGCGCCGGGGCGACATTGCCCAGCGCTTCGACGACATCAAGAAGACCTATCTCGACGTTGCCCGCGACACCAAGGACCAGATCGCCCGGGAACAGACGATCCTCGAAGCCTATCGCGACTTCCGCGGCGCGCTGAAGAACTCCGAAGTTCTGGCGCTGGAAGTACTGAAATCGGCGCAGCGCCAGCTGGACAGCGCCAGGGCGGCGCTGCACGAGGCGTCGAACGCGGTCGAGGCGGCCGCCGGTGCCGACGCCGAGGCGGCAGAGCGCGCCCGGCTCGAGCTTGCCCGCGACGAGAAGATGCGCGCGATGCAGTACGAGGACAAGCGCTACCAGATCGCGAAGGATCTCGCCGACAATCTGACCATCGCCTACAACACCTCCGAGGTGATCATGGCTCGGCTGATGCAGACGATGAGCGCCAAGGAACGCATCTACGCCCAGTCCGTGAGCTTCTTCTCGACCAACGAGACCGTGCTGACGGCGCTGAAAGCCTCGTTCACCGGTCTGTTCGGACTGCATGAATCGACCAAGACGCTCGACGCGATGAAGGAGGGCATATCCAGAAGCCTGGAGACGCTCGCCGAAATCGGCGATCAGGTTCAGGAGGCGGCCCTGAGGGCCGGTTACGGGCCGACGGTTCGCGCCGATGCCGTAAAGATGCTGGTCGATTCCGTCATCGACTTTCAGGAGCGATCGGCCGAGATCATCGCCGAGATGCGCGAGCAGGCGACGCGAAATTCGGCCGAGATTCGCGAGGCGGTTGAGGACGGCAAGCGCCGCCTCGCCCGCCTCGCCGCCGAGGGTAACGCGCTGACGGCGGCGTGAATCGTGCTGGACGTCGAGGAACCGCCGTCCGGGAACGCGGCGAAGCTCAGTGCGTCGTGGGTCAGCCCGGACGGCCGTCGGGCCGATCCGGGATCGGGAGGGCGTCGCCCTGCCGTAGAGGCATCCCGATCCCGGCTCGTCTTTTCACTGCGGCCGCGATGACGAGCTACCGGAGATGAACGATGGCCGCCGATACCGCAGCCGCGACCCAAAGGCCACTCGGCGACCTGATGCTGGCGATGGACGTCGTCGACACGCTTCGCCACCGCGAGACCCTCGTCGCGCGCGAGCTGGCGGACGAGGATCGTGATGCCCGGCTGATCGAGCGTCTGCGCGAGATCTACCGGGCGCAGGGCATCGAGGTGAGCGACGCGATACTCGCCGAGGGTGTCAGGGCCCTGAAGGAGAGCCGGTTCGTCTATTCTCCGCCCGAGGACGGATTGCAGGTCCGGCTCGCCAGGCTCTACGTCCGGCGCCGGGTCTGGGGGCGTCGCCTCGGCACGCTCGCGGCTGTCCTGTTGCTCGCCGCCGCCGCCTGGCACGTGTTCGTCACCATGCCGTCCGAACGCCGTGCCGAGGCACTGCATGTCGAGATGACGCAGACCCTGCCGCGCGCGCTGGAGCACCTCGCCGGGCACGTCGCCGCAATGACCGACGTCGCGGACGCGCTGCGCCAGGCCGAGGCCGCGCACGCGGCCGGCGAGCAGGCGCTCCAGGTCGGCAATGTCGAGGCCGCCCGCAAGGCCGTCGCCGAGCTCGAGGCGCTCGAGGCGCGACTTGCGCAGGAATATGTCCTGCGCATCGTTTCCCGGCCGGGCGCGACGAGCGGCCTCTGGCGCATTCCTGATGTCAACCAGGAGGCCCGCAACTACTACCTTGTCGTTGAGGCCCTCGACCGCAACGGGCGGCCCTTATCGGTTCCGATCACCAATGAGGAGACCGGCGAAACAGGCATGGTCAGCCAGTGGGGGGTGCGGGTGCCGGAGACGACGTTTGCCCGTGTCCGGGCCGACAAGGAGGACGACGGCATCATCCAGAACGACATCCTCGGCGCCAAGCGGCGGGGGCATCTGGAGCCCGTCTACATGATGCCTGTCTCCGGCGGCGCGATCACGGACTGGTAGGATCATGGCCGACGGGCGCGCGACATTGCAGCGTATCGATCGCGAGATCGCCGCGTTGAGGGCCGAGGAGGCAGAGTACGCGGCCCGGGTGGCGGAAGTGACCGACGGGCTCACGCGGCTGCGCAACGAGGAGATCGACGCCTATCGCGAGCTCGCCCGGTTCCGTCTCGACGCAGAGCAGGGCCGCAGGATCGGCGGTGCGCTGGAGGCCGCCGAGGCCAGGGCGCGGCGGATGCTGGCGGAGCGCGAACGGGCGCTTGCCGAATACGGTCGTCGGGTCGAGGAGGTGGCGGCCCGAGTCCGCGAGCTCGAGGCCGAGCGCAGCCGGCTGGCGGCCGAACTCAGCGCCCGCCACGCCGAGGTCGACCGCGCCGACGCCGCCCTGATCGAACGCCTTGCCCAGACCGACGACTACAATGCCCGACTGGCGGCCGTGGAAGCTGCCCAACGGATCGCCGTCGAGGCCGAGCGGAAGGCGGAGCTCGCCGCCGCCGACCGCCTCGCCAAGGGGCAGCCCTACGAGGCGGATACGCTGTTCATGTATCTCTGGAACCGCGGCTACGGCACCCCGGAGTATCGAGGCCGAGGGCTGATCCGCGCCCTTGACGGCTGGGTCGCCGGTCTCGTCGGCTACCAGGCTGCCCGGGCCAACTACCAGATGCTGACGGAGATTCCGCTGCGCCTCGGCGAGCATGCGCAGCGCGCGCGGCAGGCGGCGGAGGCTGCGGCGGCGGAACTCGATGCCTACGAGGCCGAGCAGCGCCGCGCCGCAGGCATCCTCGACATCGAGGCCGGCGCTGCCGCTCTGGATGAGCGGATCGCGGCGATCGCCGAGGATCTGAGGGCCGCCGACGCGCAGCGTGACGAGCTGGAGACGGCCCGGTCGGCACTGCTGCGCGGCGAGGACGAGACGAGCCGGGCCGCCATGGCGACGCTGATCGAGGCGCTGCGGGCCGAATCGCTGCCCCAGCTGCGCCGCGAGGCGCTGTTGACGCCCGATCCCGCCGACGAGGCCATCGTCGACCGGCTCATGCGGCTCGATGACCGGATCGCCGACCTCGAGGAGGAGCAGCAGCGGCGGCTGCGGTTGCAGCAGGATCTCGAGGCAAAGCGCCGCGACCTCGAACAGATCCGCGGCCGCTACGTCGCGGAGGGTTTCGACGACCAGCGGTGGGAGTTCGACGACCGCGTGATCGAGGAGATGCTCAGGGCGCTGCTGCGTGGTGCCATGGCCGGCGCGAATCTGTGGAAGGGGCTGCGCGGCGCCGGCCGATACACGCCGCCGAGTCGTCCGCCGAGCCGGGGCGGCACCAGTCGCGGCGGCCCGGTCTTCCAGCCAACCGCGCGGCCGTCTCCGGCGCCGCGGTCCCCAGGCGGCTTCCGCACCGGCGGCACGATCGGCCGTGGCGGCGGGTTCAGGACCGGCGGGCGGTTCTGATCGCAGGGCTCGTCATTATCCCGCGATTAACCATTTCAATGTGATTGTCGCCTCCGCGGCTGCCAGACAGTGCAGCCACATCTGGGGAGGGGTGAATGTTGAAGCGCGTTGCCGCTGGCGACGTCATTCGTTCTGGGAATCCGGTCAGCGACGAGGTCAAGGAGTACATCCGCCGTCTTGCCGAGGGTGATTTCACCGCGGACCTCGACGTGGGCGACGACGAGCTCCGCCAGCTTCTTGCCGATCTCGGCAAGAAGCTGGCGCAGCGCTTCGCGAACCTGACCGACCGGATCGTGTCGACGGCAATCCAGGCCGCCGAGGTCGGCGTTCTCGACGCCGAACTGGTCCGGCCGATCAATCAGACCGAACAGGCGATGCAGGGCATGGCGTCGGCCGTTGAGGAGATGGCCTCTGCCGTGAAGGAAGTGGATCAGTCGTCCCAGCGGGTTGCCCGCACCGCCCACGGGGTTCGCGACGTCACGGCTGCCAGCGTCGCGCAGGTACATGCCGCGATCGGTTCGTTTCAGCGCCTCGCCGATCTGGTCAATCAGGCGACCGGCGACGCGGCCGCGCTGGGCGAGGCCTCGCGCGAGATCGGCGGCATCATCAAGTCGATCGAGTGGATCGCCAACCAGACGCGACTGCTTGCGCTGAATGCGACGATCGAGGCCGCACGCGCCGGCGAGGCCGGCAGAGGCTTCGCCGTCGTCGCCAGCGAGGTCAAGAACCTTGCCCAGCAAACCGCGCAGTCGACCGAGAGCATCCGCAACCATATCGACGCGCTGTCGCAGCGGGTCGACAGGATGACTGCCGTCATGTCGGAAGGCGCCGCCATTGCCGAGGAGGGACGCCAGGGCATCAACCGCCTCGGCAGCGAGATCGACGCTGTCGGCCGCAGCATCGACGGGCTTGCCGGCGAGATGGCGGATGTGGCGCAGGTCCTCGCCCAGCAGTCCAGTGCCGTCCAGGAGATCGCCGCGAACATCCATCAGGTCTCCGAGATGTCGGGACGTAACCGCGAGCTGGTAGACCGGCTGGCCAAATGCACCGACGGCCTGAGCTCCCACATTGCCGGCGCGATCGGCGACCTTGCAGCCTGCAACTTCCCGCACAAGGTAGTTACCCTCGCCAAGGCCGATCACGCGATGTGGAAGCAGAGGCTGATGGCGATGGCCGGCGGCATCATCAAGCTGCGACCCGACGAGCTTTCCGACCACCATTCCTGCCGGCTGGGCAAGTGGTATTACGGGCCGGCGGCTGCTGCCTACGCATCGCAGCCCGCCTTCCGCGAGCTGGAACACCCGCACCGGCTGGTCCATGAGCATGGCAAGGCCGCCGCGCGGCTGTTTGCGGAAGGCAAGCTGGACGCCGCCCTGGCCGAGATCGCCCAGGTCGAGCAGGCCAGCAGGGACGTTCTGCGGCTGTTGGACCGTCTGCGCGCCAGCTAGCGGCGCGGCAGGTTCGGCCCGCGCGTGGAGATCAGACGCCAGACCAGCGGCATCAACCCCACGGCAATGAAGATCCGGGCGATGTGGTGTGTGGCGACGAACGCCACCCCGGCGTTGAGGGTAAGCGCGATCAGGCTCATCTCGGTCACTCCGCCCGGCGCATAGGCGAGCACCAGCGCCGTCAGCGATTCGTCGACCAGGCCGGAATGATACAGGCCGAGTGACACCGCCATGGTGACTGTCAGCATCGCCAGCGTCGCGGTGGCCGAGGCGCCGAGCGCCTTCCCGACCGCCCGGATCGACAGTCCGGCGAAGCGGGCGCCGAGCGCCGAGCCGACGACGACCTGCGCTGCGAACACGATGACGGGTGGCGGCGCGGCTTCGGTCAGGCCGAGCCCGTGGACGGTGGCGCTCAGCACGAGCGGGCCGGAGATCTGGGCGCCGGGCAGCTTCACCGCCGATCCGGCGAAATAGCCGACGAGGGCGCAGGCTGCGAGGATCGCGATGTCGACGAGTTCGATCTCCCAGCCGCTGGCGACGTCACCGATCGCCCGGCTCCCCACCGGACCGTAGATCGCCTCCATGACGAACGGGATGGTCAGCACCGCCATCAGGATGCGGCAGAAATGGATCAGCGAGATCATCCGGCCGTCGCCGCCCGCGCCCTCCCCGATGATCGCCATTTCGACCAGCCCGCCAGGGACGGCAGCAAAGAAGGCGGTCGTCCGGTCGAAGCCGAACAGGCGGCGGTAGATCTGAAAGACGAGCGCCGCAGCGATGCCGACGAAGGCGATCAGCGCCAGCAGGGTGATCCACCAGTCGCCGATGCCGGACACGACCTTTGGCGTGAAACCCGCGCCGAGCATCACCCCGATCACCGGTACCATCGAGGTGCGCAGCCACATCGGCACACTGACGCCGTGCCCGCGGATCGAGACGCCTGCGATCCCGGTTGCGCCGACGAGCAGCATCGGCCCCATCATCCAGGGCAGCGGCAGCCCGATGCGCGCGGCGACCCAGCCGCCCAGCGTTCCCAGCAGGAGCGTTGCGACGGTCCGCGCCGTTGCAGTCAGCGCAACGGGCGGCATCGCGGAGCGGGAACACCAGGGAAGGGCATGGCATCGCTTTAGACCGGCGGGTGCGCCGCGGCAATCGGTTGCCGCGCATCGCTGCCATTCCGCCAGGGCAGACAAGGGTCTGTTGATCGCAACACCTTGCAGCGTTGGCCGACCCTCCGGAGGACGCCGCGTTGTTGCCGAGCGGCCGGGCGCTGGCACGCTGCCTGCCAGCCTGTGATCGCAACCCGGTCGGCCGATTGCTGCTGCGCCGTGCCGAGACCCGCAGGGCTGGGACTCGAGAGTGGCCCGACGATACGCAAAGGCCTCGCATGGCCACGCGAAAGATGCGAGTGGAGTGGCGAACACGCGAATCCTTGGCAGCGAACCCATGAGCGAAGATCTGTCCGGCTGGAACCCGCGGCCCCGGCCGCCGCGCACCGCGATGCAGGGGCGGCTGGTACGCGTCGAACCCTTCGATGTCGGCTGTCATGCAGCCGACCTGTTCGACGCCTACCGGCTGGACGCCGCGGGCGAGCTGTGGACCTGGATGGGATACGGGCCGTTCGCCGATCTCGCGGCCTATCGCAGCCATGCGGAACGGATCATGACCGGCGACGACCCCCTGTTTCACGCGATCGTCGATCTTGCGACCGGACGCGCCACCGGCGTGGCGAGCCTGCTGCGCATCACGCCGGAGCACGGTGTCGTCGAGGTCGGTCACCTTGCCTATGCGCCGTGCCTGCAGCGGACGGCCGGCGCCACCGAGGCGATGTATCTGATGGCGCGGCGGGTGTTCGACGAACTCGGTTACCGCCGCTTCGAGTGGAAGTGCGATTCCCGCAACCTACCGTCGCGCCGCGCTGCCGAGCGGCTCGGCTTCCGCTTCGAAGGCGTGTTCCGCAAGCACATGATCGTCAAGGGCGGCAACCGCGACACGGCCTGGTTTGCCATCACCGACGACGAATGGCCCGGGCTGCGGCAGGCGCTGGAGCGGTGGCTCGATCCGGCGAACTTCGACGCGCATGGCCGGCAGCGCCGGAGTCTTGCCGCGATCCGTTCCGCCTGAGCCGGCTACATCACCTCGCGCTCGGCTCGCCACATCGCCCTGAGCAGCCTGACGATGCCGAGCAGGTTCAGCACCGCGATGATCACGCCCGCCGCGACATCCGGCCAGCGGTGCAGGAAATCGACGATGGCGAGCGCCGCCAGAATCACGCCGAGATCGGCGGCGAAGTCCCAGCGGGTCTGCCGCCAGGTCCAGCTCACGTCGTCCTCGGTGTGACGCAGCACGCGGAGCCGCCAGGCGGTCATCACGTTGACGACGAAGGAGATCAGCGCCACCGCGATCATCAGCCAGGGATTGGGCACCCGCCCCACGCCGAAGGTATGGAAGGCGATCAGGACGATGAACACGAAGGCGAAGGCGGCGAGCACCGCGACCACCACCGCCGCGATCCGGTAGAGCCGGCGCGGCCGTCCGCCGAGCAGCAGCACGGTGCCCGACTGCGCGGCGTCCCGAAGCGAATCGATGGCGATGGCGAGCAGTGCAACCGACCCGATCATCAGGCCGACGAGCGCCTCGAAGCCGGCCAGCACAAGGCTCGCGACCCCGGCGAAGCGCAGCGCGGCGGCCTGCGCCTCGCCGGCAGGTTCCAGCAGGGCATCGCCGGCGTCCGCCGCCGGAACGGCCTCGTTGGCCAGCGGATCGAGTTGGTCGGTCACCCTGTGAACTCCATTGTCCATCGTATACGCAGTTGCGCGGCGGGTTGGGAGAGTCTAACGCTTCCGCTCGACCGGCACGAGACCGGCGATGCAGGAGGTTCGACATGGCGGGACGCCTTCAGGGCAAGGTGGCGGTGATTACGGCGGCTGCGCAGGGTATCGGACGGGCGAGCGCGATCGCCTTCGCCCGCGAAGGCGCGCAGGTGATCGCCACAGATATCGACGAGGCGGGAGTGGCCGAACTGGCGGGGGAGGGCGTTGCGGAAACCGCCCGGCTCGATGTCCGCGACACCGCGGCGGTCAACGCGCTCGCCGCCCGCCTCGGCCGGATCGACATCCTGCTCAACTGCGCAGGCTACGTCCATCACGGCACCGTTCTCGATTGTTCCGAGGAAGACTGGGACTTCTCCTTCGACCTCAACGTCAAGTCGATGCACCGCACCATCCGCGCCTTCCTGCCGGGCATGCTGGAGAAGGGCGCCGGCTCGATCGTCAACATCGCGTCGGGTGCCGGCTCGGTGCGCGGTATACCCAACCGCTATGTCTATGGCGCCTCGAAGGCCGCCGTGATCGGCCTTACCAAGGCAGTGGCCGCCGATTTCATCCGCCGCGGCATCCGCTGCAACGCCATCTGCCCGGGGACCATCCAGTCGCCTTCGCTGAACCAGCGTATCGCCACGCTCGCTGCCCAGACGGGGCAGGATGAGGCGACGGTGCGCCAGTCCTTCATCGACCGGCAACCCATGGGTCGCCTCGGCACGGCGGAGGAAGTGGCGATGCTCGCCGTCTATCTCGCCTCGGACGAGGCATCCTACACAACCGGCCAGATCCATCTGGTTGACGGCGGATTTGCGCTGTAGCGCGAGGCCGGCCCTTCACGAGACCTTGCAGGAGAGGCACATGCACGTACTCATCACCGGCGGCGGTGGGATGATCGGCCGCAAGCTCGCCGAGCGCATCGCGGCCGACGGAACGCTGAATGGCCGCGAGGTGACGCGATTGACCCTGCAGGATGTTGTCGAGCCGGCGAAGCCGGCCGGCGCGGCCTTTCCGGTCGAAACGCGGGTCAGCGATCTGTCGCAGCCGGGCGAGGCCGACAGCCTGCTGGCCGGCAGGCCCGAGGTGATCTTTCACCTCGCCGCAATCGTCTCGGGCGAGGCGGAGACCGACTTCGACAAGGGGTACCGGGTGAACCTGACCGGCACCTGGGCGCTGCTGGAGGCGATCCGCAAGGCCGGACATGCGCCGCGCCTCGTGTTCTCCAGCTCGATCGCCGTGTACGGCGCGCCGTTCCCCGAGCCTATTCCGGACGACTTCTTCCACACCCCGCTCACCTCCTACGGTGCCCAGAAGGCATGCGGAGAATTGCTGCTGGCCGACTATACGCGCAAGGGGTTCGTGGACGGCATCGGCATACGCCTGCCGACGATCTGCATCCGCCCGGGCAAGCCGAACAAGGCGGCGTCGGGCTTCTTTTCGGGCATCCTGCGCGAACCATTGGCGGGCATCGAGGCCGTCTGCCCGGTGGACGAGGGGGTGCGCCACTGGATGGCGAGCCCGCGCGCGGCGATCGGATTCATGCTGCACGCGGCCGGCATTGACGGCGCGGCGGTGGGCCCGCGCCGTAACCTGTCGATGCCGGGTCTGTGCGTCTCGATCCGGGAGATGCTCGATGCCCTGCGCCGGGTCGCCGGCGACCGCGTTGCGGACCGGGTCCGTTTCGAGCGCGACGATTTCATCGCGAGTATTGTCTCCGGCTGGCCGCAGAACTTCGACGCCAGGCGCGCCGTCGAACTCGGCTTCCAGGCCGACCCGGACTTCGATACGGTCATCAGGCTCCACATCGAGGACGAACTCGGCGGCAAGATCGCCTGAGCCCCTCGCCGGATGTCGGTCGCCCTGAATCATGTGGTGCCGGACGGCTACGCCGTGCATGGCCATGCCATCGTATCTGCCGACGACTTCATCGCTGGCCCGGACGGCCTGACGCCGCCCGAACTCAGGAACGAGGCCGATTGGGAGCGCTTCCAGGCGGCGCTGGATGCGGCTGTGGTGACCGTGCTCGGCCGGATCGGGCACGAGGCCAATCCCAACCAAAGGCGTCGCCGCAGGCTGGTACTGACCTCGAGGGTTGCCGCGCTCGAGCCCGGCGAGCACTGCCATTTCTGGAATCCCGCTGGCCTGCCGCTCGCGGCGGCGCTGGCCGCGGTCGCGCCGGGCGGCGGGATCATCGCCGTTCCCGGCGGCCAGCCTGTCTTCGACCTGTTCCTCGCGATCGGCTACGACGCCTTTCATCTCGCCCGTGCCGAGACGGTACGACTCGGTGCGGGAACGCGGCTGTTTTCCGGCCTCGGGCCGGGTCTGACGGCAGTCGATCGGCTGGCCGGAGCCGGGCTGTCGGTGGCGGCGACACAGACGCTCGATTCGGCGGCAGGCGTGACGTTGACGGTGTGGCGCCGCCCGCCGGGCATCACTGCGCCGGGGCGAGATCGAGTTCAGGCTGCCGGCCGGAGGTGATGAAGACGATGCTCTCCTCCTCGTACTTCATCTTCAGCACGACCTTGCCGGCAGCATTGAGAAATACGAGCGTGTTCGGCGCATCGATGCGCCAGGCCGTGGCCGAGGCGATCGAGCCGTCGACCGCGCGGCAGTCACCTGCCCCGTCGAGCCGCCGGGCATCATGGTCCATCAGTTCGTCGCCAAGCGTCAGCTGGCAGGAATTGCCGTCCGCGCGGCTGAGCACCCACAGGCCTTGCGATTCGTCCATCAGCGCGAAATCGGGCTCGGCGAGAAGGGCGGTGGTGGACGCAAGCAGAAGGACGGCGGCGAAGGCGGCGCGCATGGGCTGACCTCAGGTTGCGGGGACCGGCGTTTCCGGGACCGGCGTGAGCGGCTTGCCGGTCTCGAAATAGGAACGGATGTTGTCGACCACGAGCTGGCCCATGCGGTTGCGAGTGTGGACGGAGGCCGAACCGACATGCGGCAGCAGTACCACGTGGTCCATCGCGATGAGTTCGGCGGGCACGTGCGGCTCGTTCTCGAATACGTCAAGTCCGGCCGACAGGATGCGCCTGTCCCTGAGTGCCGCGATCAGCGCCTGTTCGTCGACGACGCTGCCACGGCCGACATTGATCAGGATTCCGTCCGGCCCGAGGGCATCGAGCACGGCGGTGCTGATCATGTGCTTCGTCTCGGCGCCGCCTGGCGCGACCGCAACCAGCACGTCGACGTCGCGCGCCATTGCGACCAGGTCCGGGTAGTAGCCGTAATCGACGTCACGTTGCTCGCGGCGGCCATGATAGACGACGGGCACCCGGAAGGCATCCAGCCGCCTGGCGATCGCCTTGCCGATGCGGCCGAGACCGACGATCCCGACCCTGCGGTCGCGCAGCGACGGCGTCAGCGGGAAGGCGCCTTCGCTTGCCCACTTGCCGGCCCGCAGCCAGCGCTCGGCCTCCGAAAGCCTGCGCACCGTCATCAGGATCAGACCGAGGGTCGTATCGGCCACTTCCTCGGTGAGAACATCGGGCGTGTTGGTGACGATGATGCCATGCTGGCCGGCCCACCTGGCATCGACGGTGTCGTAGCCGACCCCGAAATTGGCGACGATCTTCAGCTTGGGCAGGCGGCTCATCAGCGCTCCGTCGACCGGCGTGTGCGGCCCGACCGCTATGGCCTCGATCTTGTCTGCGACGGCGTCGAGAAACCGGTCCCGGTCCTTGGCCTCCCAGAGGCGGTGGACCTCATAGGCCGAATCGAGCTGCTCCATCACCATCCGCATCAGCGGCCCGGTCATCAGCACGTGCCGTTTCGTCATTCGGGGATCCTCTCCGTCCTTGTCGTCTGGTCGATGGTTGGTCTGGCACGGGCGCAACCCTAGCCCAAGCGGGCACCATGTGCGAGATGGTCGCGAGGCGGGATCATGTCCCGGTGCTACCCTTCACCTTGCGCTCGCGGAACAGCAGATAGAGGCCGGAGGCAACGACGATGGCGGCGCCGATGACGTTCGCCACGCCGGGAACATGTGCGAAGACGAGGTAGCCGAGGATCGTCATCCAGACGATCTGCAGATACGCGAATGGCGAGAGGATCGGCGCCGGCGCGTGGCGATGCGCGTTGATCAGCAGCCCATGCCCGACGAACCCGAAGATGCCGGTTGCCGCCATCAGGCCGAGGGACAGGGCGTCCTGCGGCCAGATCCATACGAATGGCATGGCCGGTAGCAGGATCAGGCAGCCGACCAGCGAGGCATAGAACTGCTGCACCGGATTGCCGTCGGTCGCCGCCAGCATGCGCGTGGTGATCGCGTAGAACGCGTAGCAGATGACGCTGGCGACCGAATAGAGCATCGGCCACCGGAACCCGGCGAGACCCGGCTGGGTGACAACCAGGACACCGATGAATCCGACCAGAACTGCCGCCCAGCGCCGTGGCCCGATCCATTCGCCGAGGATGGGGCCGGCGAGCACCGCGATGAGGAACGGCGCGGCGAAGGCGATCGCGACGGTCTCGGACAGCGCCAGATAGCGCAATGCCATGAAGTTGAAGAAGGTCGAGCCGAACAGCGCGATGCCGCGCAGCACCATCAGCACGGGCCGCTGCGTCCGCCACAGACGCGGCAGCCGCGACGGGCCGACGGCGGCAATGGTCAGCGCCAGGTGCCCGAGATAGCGCACGAACACGACCTGCATGGCCGCGTACTCGACGACGAGCAGCTTGGCGGCGGTGTCGAGTCCCGAGAAGCACACGCCTGCCAGGCACATCAGCAGGATACCGCGCAGCCGCAGCCGCCGCTCCTCGCTCTCGGTGAGGCCCGTCGGGGCAGTCATGCGGGGACCCGCCCGCGCGTGCTGCCGCGGAGCGGGCACGGCAGTCCCGGGACAGATGGGAGGCTGACAATCACCACGAGCGGCACGGATCCGTCGGAGCGGGGGGTGGGGTAATGCGGCCGGACAGCTTCGACTCCTCGAGATTGATCCGCAGCATGGCGTGCCGCGTCAAGCAGTAGTAAGGAATGCGACATACGCGTGCGATGCATACTTTGCTGATGGGCGGGACATGGCAGCCGGAACTGGACGGCGGCGTCGCGTGAGCGTACGCGCCGCAGAGCAACGCATCGAAGAGGGCTCGCAGCGCGCCCGCGCCTACCACGAGATTCGTCGCCGGATTCTCGCCAACGAGCTACAGCCTGGCGTCCAGATGCTCGAGACCGAGGTGGCCGATCTGCTCGGCATGAGCCGTACGCCGGTGCGCGAGGCGCTCATCAGGCTCGCCGAGGAGGGCCTCGTGGAGGTCCGTCCGCGCCATGGCATGCGGGTGAAGCCCGTCTCTCCGCAGGACATGCGCGAGATCTACGATGTGCTGACGAGCCTCGAGGCGACCGCCGCCGCGCTGGCGGCGCGCAGGCCCCTGTCGGGCGAGGAGTTGGCCGGTCTCGAGGCCGCGGTGGCCGAGATGGACGAGGCGCTGGAATGCGACGACCTCAAGCGCTGGGCCGAGGCGGACCAGCGCTTCCACGATCTGCTGGTGATCGGATCCGGCAACCGCCGCCTGCAGGACATCGTCGGGACCCTGCGTGATCAGGCCCACCGTGTCCGCATGGCGACGCTCGCTCTGCGGCCGAAGCCGGTGGAGTCCAACAACGATCATCGGGCCGTGGTGGAGGCGATCCGTCGTGGCGACGCGGAGGCGGCCTGGCGTGCCCATCACGACCATCGCTCGCGCTCCGGGCGGATGCTGGTGGACCTGCTGACGCGGCTGGGTGTCGGCGGAATCTAGGACGCAGCGTCGGTGCCGTCCCTATCGCTCGCCGTCCATGTACATGCGCCACTGCCGTTCGCCGATATCGCAGGGAATGCGCGGTGCTGCCGCGCTCGCCGGAACGACCGCCGGAGGTTCCGGAACGCCGGCGATTTCCAGCACCAGCTTGTTGCGGATCGATTCGGCGAATTCCTGGGGGGAGTGAACCGGGATCAGGAACGCGCCCGGCCCGCCGATCACGCAGTCCTCGTAATAGATGTCGAGCTGTGGCAGGTCGAACAGCGACAGGGGCCCGGCCGGATTGGCGAGGAGGGGCAGGCCGTTGATCGTTATGCCGTCCGCCACGGCGGCATCGCGCGCCACCACCACCGGGCCGCCCTGATTGTTCGGGCCGTCGCCCGAGATGTCGATCACCCGGCGCAGTCCCTGGAAGCCGTTGTCGCGGAACATTGATCTGGCGAAATCGATCGCGCCGCTCACCGAGGTGCGGCGCAGCCGCGAGATCGGCGCCTCGGCCAGAGCCGCGGAAAGGTCGGCGGCGCTTGCCGCCCCGTCGATGAGCGTCCAGTTCAGGGTGATGATCTGGCTGGCTGCACCGGCCCACTCCATGTAGGCCACCGCGATCCTGCCATGCGGGCCGCTTTCGATCGCCTGGATGACCAGCGGATCGAGAAACGCTCGGACATAGCCGTCGCGCTGCAGGATCTGCTCTTCCATGTCCATTGACAGGGAGACGTCGACCGCGAGCACCAGTTCCAGATCGACCGGCTCGTCCGCAGCGGCGGCGGCCGGCAGCAGCAGCGCGGCAGCCATGATCGCAGTGCGCGGGACGGACGGCGTGGTCGGGAAGATGCCGCTCATCATGGCGACGGACGATAGGAAGCAATCGCAGCCGCTGGAAGTCACGATAACGAGAGCGCCCGGGTACGGCACACCGGATCGGACTTGCGGATTGCGGAGCAGGATAGAACAGTTGACAGAATCGATCAGGAGACCCCCGATGCGTGATGCGTTGTTCGCCCGGATCGAGGCGAAGACGGCCGAACTCGTCGAACTGACCCGCGATCTCATCCGCATTCCAACTGTCAATCCCCCGGGCGATGCCTATGCCGATTGCGCCCAATTCATCGGCGAGCGGCTGCGCCGGCGCGGCTTCGATGTCGCCTATCCGCGCGGCGAGGGCACTCCGGGGGATTCGGACCGGTATCCGCGTACCAATGTCGTGGCACGCCGCGCCGGTGGCCGGCCTGGCCCGTGTGTCCATTTCAACGGCCACATCGACGTGGTCGAGGTGGGGGACGGATGGACCACCCCGCCGTTCGGCGGCGAGGTCAAGGACGGCAAGGTCTTCGGCCGCGGCGCCTGTGACATGAAGGGGGGCATTGCCGCGTCGATCATCGCCGTCGAGGCGATTTGCGAAGAGTTCCCGGAATTTGCGGGCGTGCTCGAAATATCCGGTACGGTCGACGAGGAGTCCGGCGGCTATGGCGGCGTCGCGCATCTCGCCCGGCAGGGCTTCTTCACCCGGCCTCGGGTCGATCATGTCATCATCCCCGAACCGCTCAATGTCGACAGGGTGTGCCTCGGCCACCGCGGCGTCTGGTGGGCGGAGATCGAGACCTATGGTCGGATCGCCCATGGCTCGATGCCGTTCCTTGGCGACAGCGCGATCCGCCACATGGCGGCTGTCCTGGAGAAGTTCGAGCGCGAGTTCTATCCGTATCTCGCCACGAAGCGCACGACGATGCCGGTGGCGCCCGACGGTGCACGCCAGTCCACGATGAACATCAACTCGATCCACGGCGGGCTCGCCGAGGGATTCGAGGGCTGGCCCTCGGCTGTGGTCGCGGATTCCTGCCGGATGGTGATCGACCGGCGCTATCTAATCGAGGAGAGCTACGAGGAGGTACGTGGCGAGATCGTCAACCTGCTCGAGGCGCTCCGGCGGGAGCGGCCGGGATTTCGCTACGACCTGCGGGAGCTGTGGACCGTACCGCCCACCATGACCGATCGCAACGCCGCCGTGGTCAGGGCGGTGGCGGCCGAGATCGAGCGCGTGCTTTCCCGCCCGGCTGAGTTCGTCATCTCGCCGGGGACCTACGACCATAAGCACATCGTCCGCATCGCCGGGCTCAAGGAGTGCATCGCCTACGGTCCCGGCATCCTGGACCTTGCCCATCAGCCGGATGAATACGTCGCGATCGAGGATCTGGTCGCCTCCGCCAAGGTCATGGCTGCCTCGGCACTGGCGTTGATGGGCAGCGGGCAGGCATAGGGAACAGCGTCCGCATGACCAAGGACATGCTCGCAGGGTTGGCACGGGAGGATTGACCCGCCACGCATCGTTTCTGCTAGTCTCCCCCCGACGTGGGCGTCACCAGGGAGAAGATGGACATGAGACGCTTGGGGTTGATTGCCGCGCTGGCGCTCGCCGCGGCATCGATCGTCGCACCGGCCGCAGCGCAGCGGACCGACATCACCATGGGCATGGTGCTGGAGCCGCCGCATCTTGATCCGACCGCCGGAGCTGCCGCCGCCATCCGCGAGGTCGGTTATCGCAACATCTTCGAAGGGCTCACGCGCATCGACCGCAACGGCGCGGTGCAGCCGTTGCTCGCCCGCGACTGGGAAATCTCCGACGACGGGCTCGTCTACACCTTCCACCTGCAGGAGGGCGTCAAGTTTCACGATGGCTCGCCGATGACCTCGGCCGACGTTGCCTTCTCGTTCAAGCGGGCGATGGCGGAGGACAGCGTCAACGCCCAGAAGCAGTTGTTCGAACCGATCGAGAAGCTCGAGACTCCGGATGATCACACCGTCGTCATCACGCTGAAGCGGCCGACCGGTCACTTCCCGTTCAACCTCGGCTGGGGCGACATGGTGATCGTGTCGCCGGCCAGCGCCGACACCAACAAGACCCGGCCGATCGGCACCGGCCCGTTCAGGTTCGCCGAGTGGGTGCCGGGCGACCGCATCGTCCTGACCCGCAATCCCGACTACTGGGGCGAGCCGGTCGCGCTGGAACGGGCGACCTTCAAGATCATCCCCGATCCCGCTGCCGCCGTCGCCGCGATGATGGCCGGCGACGTCGATGCCTTCGCCAATTTCCCCGCGCCCGAGGCGATTCCGCAATTCGAGGCTGATCCCCGCTTCACCGTGGTGATCGGCTCGACCGAGGGTGAGACGATCCTGGCCATCAACAACGGGCGGCCGCCGTTCGACGATCTCAAGGTCCGGCAGGCCATCGCCCATGCGATCGACCGGCAGGCGATCATCGAGGGCGCCATGTTCGGACTCGGCACGCCGATCGGCTCGCATTTCGCGCCGCATCATCCGGCCTATGTCGATCTGACCGGGGTCTATCCCTACGATCCGGCCAAGGCGAAGGCGCTACTGGCCGAGGCCGGCCACGCCGACGGAATCAAGGCGACGCTGAAGCTGCCGCCGCCATCCTATGCCCGCCGCGGCGGCGAGGTCATCGCCGAACAGCTCCGCCAGGTCGGCATCGACCTGGAGATCATCCCGGTGGAGTGGGCGCAATGGCTGGAGCAGGTGTTCCGCGGCAAGGACTATGACCTCACCATCGTGTCCCACACGGAGCCGATGGACATCGAGATCTATGGCCGCGACGATTACTACTTCAACTATCACAACCCGGCATTCCGCGAGGTGTTGGACAGGCTCGCGGCCGAGACCGACACGCAGAAGCGTTACGCACTGATGGGCGAGGCCCAGAAGATCCTCGCCGCGGATGCGGTCAATGCATTCCTGTTCCAGCTTGCCAAGGCAGGTGTGTGGGACGCCAGACTTGAGGGCCTGTGGGAGAACAGCCCTATTCCGGCCAACGATCTGACCGAGGTCCGCTGGAAGGAGTGAGCACCCTTCGGAGCGCTCCGTCATCCGGAACAGGGGCGCGCGCCGCCGGCGCGCGTCCACTCCCTGCCGGCATGTCCGCAGCTCCGCCATGTTCCGCTTGATCGCCCAGCGCCTTGTCGCGCTCGTCGCGACCCTGTTTGCCGCCTCGCTGGTGGTGTTCCTGGTTATGCAGGTGTTGCCGGGCGATCCGGCAACGATCATTCTCGGCGTCGGCGCACGGGACGACACGCTGGCGGCGCTGCGACAGCAACTCGGCCTCGACCGGCCGCTGATCGTCCAGTATCTCGCCTGGGTCGGTGGCCTCCTCTCCGGCGATCTCGGCACGTCCTACACCTATTCGCGGCCCGTCTCCGAACTCGTCCTGCAGCGGCTCAATGTCAGCCTGCCGCTGGCGCTGATGGCGATCGCGCTGTCGACCGCGATCGCCATTCCCTGCGGTGTGCTCGCCGCGGCGCGCCGCAATCGGGCCGCCGATATCGGCGTCTCGGCGCTGGCGCAAATCGGCATTGCGATCCCGAACTTCTGGTTCGCGATGCTGCTGATCCTGCTGTTTTCCATCCATCTCGGCTGGTTTCCGGCCGGCGGTTTCGCTGGCTGGGATGGCGGGCTGATTCCGGGCCTGCGCTCGCTGCTGCTGCCGGCGGTGGCGCTGGCGCTGCCGCAGGCAGCGATCCTGACCCGCGTCACCCGCTCCTCGGTGCTGGAGGTTCTGGGCGAGGATCATGTCCGCACCGCCCGCGCCAAGGGCCTGACCCGCAGCGCCGCGCTGTGGCGCCACGCCGTACGCAATGCGCTGATCCCGGTGGTCACGATCATGGGGTTGCAGTTCTCGTTCCTGGTGGCCGGGACCATCGTCATCGAGAATGTCTTCTACCTGCCCGGCCTCGGCCGGCTGCTGTTCCAGGCGATCGCCCAGCGCGACCTTATCGTCGTGCAGTCGCTGGTGGTGCTGCTGGCCGGTTTCGTCGTCGTGGTGAACTTCCTTGTCGATCTCGCTTATCTGTCGATCGACCCGCGCCTGCGGAGTGGCCGCCATGGCTGATGCCGCCGCCCTGCGCGAGGTCGTCTCGAGGGGCATCCGCTCGGGCAGCTTCGTCATCGGGGGAACGATCACGGCACTGTTCGTCGTGGTCGCGATCGTCGCCGTGTTCTGGACACCGTGGTCCTACACCGCGATGAACATCGCCGGCCGGTTGCAGGGACCGTCGATGGCACACTGGCTCGGCACCGACCAGTACGGACGCGACGTCCTGTCGATGCTGATGAAGGGAACCCACAACTCGGTTCTGGTCGCCGTGGTCGCCGTCGGTATCGGCATGGGACTCGGTGTCCCGCTCGGGGCGCTCGCCGCGGCGCGGCGCGGCTGGATCGACGAGGTGGTGATGCGCGCCTCCGATTTCGCCTTCGCCTTTCCGTTCCTTCTGTCAGCTGTGATGATCACCGCGCTGTTCGGGCCGGGCGCGGTCAATTCGATCATCGCCATCGGAATCTTCAATATTCCCGTCTTCGCCCGCCTGACGCGCGGCTCGGGCATGGCGGTCTGGCAGCGCGACTACGTGATGGCGGCGCGCGCGGCCGGCAAGGGGGCGGTACGGATCACCGCCGAGCACATCCTGCCCAACATCGGCAACGTGCTGATCGTCCAGGCGACGATCCAGTTCGCCCTGGCGATCCTGGGCGAGGCGGCACTGAGCTATCTCGGGCTCGGCACGCGCCCGCCGCAGCCGTCCTGGGGGCGGATGCTGAACGAGGCGCAGACCATGGCCGCCATTGCTCCGCATCTCGTCATCTTTCCCGGCCTTGCCATTGTCCTGACCGTGCTCGGCCTCAACCTGTTCGGTGACGGGCTGCGCGACGTGCTCGATCCGCGTCTGAGGCGCGTGCGATGACGGCACTGCTCGAGGTCGACGATCTGGTGGTCGACTTTCCGCTTCCCGGCGGGCGCGCGCGCGTGCTGCATCACGTCGACCTGCGGATCGGGGCCGGCGAGGCAGTCGGGCTCGTCGGCGAATCCGGTTGTGGCAAGTCGATGACGGCGCTCGCCGTCATGGGGCTGATGCCGCCTGCGGCCGAGACATCCGGGTCGATCCGGCTCGCCGGCGAGGATCTGCTGGGCAGGAGCGATGCCGCCATGAGCCGCGTGCGCGGCCGGCGCATCGGCATGATCTTCCAGGAACCGATGACGGCGCTCAATCCCGTGCGTACGATCGGCGATCAGGTTGCCGAGGGCATGCGCCTGCATTTCGGCCTTGGCCGCCGCGAGGCCCTGGACAGGGCGGTCTCGCTGCTCGAGAGGGTTGGGCTTCCGCCAGACCGCTTTCCGCCCGGCCTTTATCCGCACCAGCTGTCGGGGGGGCAGCGCCAGCGGGTGGTGATTGCCATCGCTCTCGCCTGCGGTCCGGAGCTCTTGATCGCCGACGAGCCAACCACGGCGCTCGACGTCACCATCCAGGCGCAGATCCTCGATCTGATCACCGAGGTCGCGGCCGAGACCGGCTCGGCACTGATGATG
Source organism: Tepidamorphus gemmatus (assembly GCF_004346195.1). Lineage (NCBI taxonomy): Bacteria > Pseudomonadati > Pseudomonadota > Alphaproteobacteria > Hyphomicrobiales > Tepidamorphaceae > Tepidamorphus > Tepidamorphus gemmatus. Next base: position 69,303 of record NZ_SMAK01000013.1, read on the forward strand.
ATCAGCCATGATCTCGGCGTCATCGCCGAGACGACCGACCGGATGCTGGTGATGTATGCGGGAACCGTCGTCGAGGAGGGACCGACGGCGGAGGTCTTCGCCCACATGGCGCATCCTTACACCCGCGGCCTGTTCGCCGCGATGCCGAGCCGGGCGCTGGTCGGCGCCGGGCGGGGTCGGCTCGCGACGATCCCCGGCCAGGTCCCCGACCCGCGCCGCCCGCGCGTCGGATGCCCATTTGCTCCCCGCTGTCCGCGTGCGCGCGAACAATGCCGGACCGAGATCCCGCCTGCCGATCCCTTCGGTCCCGACCACCGCGTACGCTGCTTCTATCCGGGTCCGGAGGCAAGCGGCGGATGACGTTAGGGCCCCCGCTCGTCGAGATCGACGGCGTCGTGCGCGACTACGTGCTGCCGCGGCCGGGCCTGTTCGCGCCGCACCCGATCTACCGGGCAGTGCATGGGGTGTCGCTGTCGATCGAGGCCGGGCGGAGCCTCGGGCTGATCGGCGAGTCGGGCTGCGGCAAGTCGACGCTCGCGCGGATCGTGCTGGCACTCGACCGGCCGACCTCGGGCACTGTCCGGCTCGCTGGTGAAGACCTGTTCGCGGCCCCGCCCGCCCGCCTGCGGACGCTGCGCAAGCGGATGCAGATCGTCTTTCAGGACCCTTACGGCTCGCTCGATCCGCGCCGCAAGGTCGGCTGGATCGTCGCCGAGCCGCTCAGCGTGCTCGCGCCAGAGCTTGACCGGCAGGGGCGCCGCCGGGCGGTTGCCGATGCCCTTGACGCGGTGGGCCTGTCGGCGGAGCAGGCCGACCGCTATCCGCACGAATTCTCCGGCGGCCAGCGCCAGCGCATCGCGATTGCCCGCGCACTGGTGACCGGACCTGACCTGATCGTCGCCGACGAGCCGGTCTCCGCGCTCGACGTGTCGATCCAGGCGCAGATCCTGAACCTGATGATGGATCTGCGCGAGACGCGTGGCGTCACCTTCCTGTTCATCAGCCACGATCTGACCGTCGTGAACCATGTCACCGACGCGGTCGCGGTGATGTATCTCGGCCGAGTGGTGGAGCAGGGTCCGACGGCGGCGGTGTTCGGGGCGCCCGCCCATCCCTACACGGCACTGCTGCTGTCGGCGGTGCCCAGGCCCGATCCGGCCTTCCGCCGCCGCCCGAGGGTTGTGCCCGTCGAGCCGCCGCCGGCGCCGCGCGAGGGGGCATGTCCCTTCGCGCCCCGCTGCGCCCGCGCCGACGACCGGTGCCGCAGCGAGGAGCCGGCGCTGGCCGTGCACGGGGAAGGACGGAAGGTGGCCTGCTTTCACCCTTCGGTGTGAGTCGCTTCACTCCGCCGCCTGCGGCAACTTCGGCTCCGTGGCGGGCGGTGCGGCGCGGCGGTCCTCTTCCGCCTCCACCTCGCCGACTCTGCCAGCGATGTAGGTGTAGACGACCGGGATCACGAACAGCGTGAAGAAGGTCCCGACCAGGAGGCCGCCGACGATGACGAGGCCGATATCCTGGCGGCTCTCCGCGCCGGCGCCGGTCGCGATCGCCAGCGGCACCGCCCCCAGCACCATCGCGCCGGTCGTCATCAGGATCGGCCGAAGCCGCAGCACCGAGGCCTCGATCGCAGCATGGATCCTGTCGTGACCGGCCACCCTCAGCTGGTTGGCGAATTCGACGATCAGGATGCCATGCTTGGTGATCAGGCCGATCAGCGTCACCAGGCCGACCTGGCTGTAGATGTTGAGCGTCGAGCCGTCCATCCACAGCGCCAGCAGTCCGCCGGTGATCGACAGCGGCACCGTGAACATGATGATCAGCGGGCTGCGGAAGCTCTCGAACTGGGCGGCCAGCACCAGGTAGATGAAGGCGAGCGCCAGCACGAAGGTGGTGTAGATGCCCGCGCTCGAATCCCTGAAGTCGCGCGACTGGCCGCCGAGATCGGTCCGCGCCGTCGCCGGCAGCACATCCGCCGCCACCTCGTCGAGGAACGCCAGCGCCTGGCCGAGCGAATAGCCGGGCGCGAGGTTCGCCTTGATCGTGGCCGAGCGGAGCTGGTTGAAGTGGTTCAGTTCGCGCGGCGCCACCGTCTCCTCGATGGAGACGAGATTGGACAGCTGAACCATGTCGCCATGTGCCGAACGCACGAAGATCTGCCGAAGCTGGTCGGGATTGCGCCGGTCGACGTCGGCGACGCGGACCACGACGTCGTACTGGTCGCCGCCGCGCTTGAAGCGGGTCACCTGCCGGCCGCCGAGCAGCGTTTCCAGCGTGCGGCCGAGCACCGCCAGATCGACGCCGACCGAGGCCACCTTGTCACGGTCGACGTCGAGCCGGATCTGTGGCTTGGACAGCGTCAGGTCGGTCTCGACATTCTGCAGCCCCTCGTTCGCGCGCGCACGCTCGAGGAACGCATCGACCATCTCCTGAAGCTCCTCGTAGGGCCGCGAGGTCTGGATCACATATTCCACGGGGGTATTGCGCACGCTCTGGCCGAGCGGTGGTGGCGTCGAGGGGAAGGCGCGGATGCCGGGGATGGCGCCGATCGGTCCGCGCAGCGCCGCCGCGATCTCGGAGCTGGTCCGCTCCCGCTCGTGCCAGTCGGTGAGGCGCGCGAAGGACAGACCCTGGTTCGCCATCGGATTGCCGACGATGACGAAATAGCGTTCCACCTCGGGCACTTCGGCAAGGATATTCTCGATCTGGCGGGCGTAGCGATCGGTGAAGGCGAGTGTCGAGCCTTCCGGGCCGGTGAAGAAGGTGGTGATCGTGCCCTGATCCTCGTAGGGGGCGAGCTCGGAATTGAGCTGGGTGAACAGCCAGTAGCCGGACCCGGCCACGGCGAGCCCGATCACCAGTACCAGCGGGCGGACGCGCATGCAGGCGGCGAGCAGCCGGCGGTATCCGTTGTTGAGCCCGTTGAGCCCGACCTCGAACACCCGGTAGAGCCAGCTGTGGCTGACCTGGTGCCTGAGCAGCTTCGAGCACATCATCGGAGTCGCGGTCAGCGCGACGAAGCCGGAGACGAGTACGGCGCCGGCCAGCGTCAGGGCGAACTCCGTGAACAGCCGGCCCGTCGCGCCCGACATGAACCCGATCGGGGCGTAGACCGCCACCAGCGTCAGCGTCATCGCGACGATCGCGAAGCCGATCTCGCGCGCGCCCTCGATGGATGCGCGCATCGGCGGCACGCCGTTCTCGATATGCCGATGGATGTTCTCCAGCATCACGATCGCGTCGTCGACGACGAGCCCGATCGCCAGCACCATCGCCAGCAGCGTCAGCGTGTTGATGGAGAATCCGGCCAGGTACATCAGCGCAAAGGCGCCGACCAGCGAGATCGGGATCGTCACCAGCGGGATGACGGTGGCGCGCAGCGACCGGAGGAACAGGAAGATGATCAGCACCACCAGCACGATCGCCTCGGCGATCGTCATGTAGACGTTGCGGATCGATTCCTCGATGAATTCGGACCGGTCGTAGGACGGCTCGAGCGTCATGCCCTCCGGCAGCATCTCGATGACCCGCGGCAGTTCGGCGCGCACGGCGGTGGAGACGTCGAGCGGATTGGCGGTCGCCTGCTTGACGATGGCGACCGTGACCGAAGTTCGCCCCTTGTAGCGGACATTGCGGCTTTCGTCGCGCGGGCCGATCTCGGCGCGGCCGACATCCGAAAGCCTGACCAGATAGCCCTGGTCGGTCTGCCGGATGATGAGGTTGTTGAACTCCTCGGGCGTGTTGAGATCGGTCTGCGACAGCACCGTGAACTCGCGGTCGCGGCTCTCGATGGTGCCGGCCGGAATCTCGACATTCTGCTGTCGCAGCGCTGCCTCCACGTCCTGCACCGTGACGCCGTAGGCGGCGAGCCGGGCGCTGTCGAGCCAGATCCGCATCGCGTATTCGCGGCTGCCGTAGATCATGATCTGGGCGACGCCCGGCAGGCTCTGGAGCTGGTTTGCGACGATCTTGTCGGCGGCCTCGGTCACCTCCAGCGCGTCGTGCCGATCGCTGGACAGCGCGATATAGTAGACCGGCTGGGCGTCCGCCTCGACCTTGCGGATCACCGGCTCGTCGATCTCGTCGGGCAGCTGGCGGCGGGCGCGTCCGACCCTGTCGCGCACGTCCGCGGCCGCGTCGGAGGGGTCGCGGTCGAGATTGAAGGTGATCGAGATCTGGCTGCGCTCCTGACGGCTCACCGAGGACATGAAGTTGATGCCCTCGATGCCGGCAAGGGAATCCTCGAGCACCTTGGTGACCTTGGACTCGACGATCTCCGCGCTGGCGCCGGTATAGGTCGTCTCGACGCTGACCACCGGCGAGTCGATCGCCGGATACTCGCGCACGGTCAACCGCTCGTAGGAGACGACGCCGACCAGCAGCACCACCAGGCTCAGCACCGTGGCGAAGACCGGCCGCCTGACGCAGATTTCCGAGATCCGCATGAGACCGCCTCAGGAGGCGGAAGCCGCGTGTGCGGGCGCTTCCCGCATCACGGGGGCGACCGCGGCCCCGTCGCGGATCTTGATCTGGCCGGCGACGATCACGACATCGCCCTCCGCCAGCCCCTCGCGAATCTCGACCTGTCCGAACCGCCGCTGGCCGAGGACAACCGGTGTGCGCACCGCCTTGCCGTCGATCACCCGGTAGACGAAGGTGCCGTTGGCATCGGCGACGATCGCATCCTCGGACGCCACGATGGCGCTGTCGCGCGACTGGGTCTCCAGCAACACCCGGGCGAACAGGCCGGGGCGGAGGATTCCGTCGGGATTGGGCACGACGGCGCGCAGGGCGATCGATCGCCCGGCCGGGTCGATCTGCGGATTGATCGCGTAGACTTCGCCGGTGAAGGTGCGCTCGCCGAGCGCGTCGACCTTGATCTGGATGCGGGCGCCGCTGCGGACATGGGGCAAGTAGCGCTCCGCCACCGAGAAATCGACCTTGATCGGGTCGATCTTCTCGAGGTTCACCAGCTTCTGGCCCGGCTGCACGTATTCCCCGACGCTGACATTGCGCAGGCCGACGATTCCGTCGAAGGGGGCGACGATGCGCATCTTGTCGAGCCGGCTCTGGGCGAGCGTGAGCAGTGCTTCGGCCACCTGCAGTTCGGACAAGGCCTCGTCGCGCGCCCGCGCCGTGCCGGCTCGCGACTGCAGCAGACCGTCCGCCCGCTCGAAATTACGCTTCCGCAGCTCGTGATTGGCCTGCGCCTCGATCAGCTCGGCCTCATGCACGGTGGAATCGAGCTGGAACAGGACATCTCCTTCCCTGACGGCCGATCCCTCGGTGAAGGCGATCGAGGAGATCCGGCCGGCGATCTCGGGACTGATGGTGACGGATTCCGCCGAGATCAGCGTGCCGATGGCCGTCGCCTCCTCGATGACGCGTTCGACGCGTACCGGCTCGGCCTCCACCGGCACCGGCCCGGCCTGGCCGGCCGCCGCGACCACGCTCAGGACGAGGCCGGCGACTGTGGCACCGGCGGTCTGGATCCACAGACAGGACTTGGTCAAACCGCAATCCTTTCGTGAAGCGGAGCCCGCATCCTCCGCAGGTCAGCCATTCGCCCGCTGGAACGCGCCGTAGCATGGCACCGGATGCGACCCGGTCAAGTGAGCCCCTCGCCGCATTGGGTCGGCTGGGCCATGCCCGGATGCCTCCGGGCCGGCGCGCAGTCAGCCCTCGGCCAGCCCTCGGCACTTCCGACGCACCTTGCGGCGCGAGCCTGAGTTGACACCGATTCTAGCGGGAAAAATGGCAATCTGTGCCCGCGCTCGGCTGCCCACCGTTCACAGCTGCGTGTTCCCGCGTGTTCGCTGGGCGAAAACGCTGATCGGCGCCGAGATCCTCCTGGCCCTCCGCTTGGACCCGCACCGCCGGCGCGGCCCCCGGTGTGGTGTCATGCGCGTTTGGGAGTTGCGGTTTGGGTTTGGTGTCCGATGGTCTGGAGGACCTTTGCGAGGATTGCGGTATGGTCGAGGCCGGCGCGGGCGATCATGGCGGCGGGGGTGTCGTGGTCGATGAAGGCGTCGGGCAGGCACATGGTGCGGACTTTCAGGCCGCGGTC
>NZ_SMAK01000014.1 GCF_004346195.1 Tepidamorphus gemmatus
GACCGCCGCGGGCTTCGTCGTGCTCAAGCGGCGCTGGGTGGTCGAGCGCAGCTTCGCCTGGATCATGAAGTGCCGCCGCCTGGTGCGCGACTACGCGCAACTCACCGCCGTCGCCGAAGCCCTCATCACCATCGCCGCAACCGCCACGCTGCTCAGAAGATGGCAGTGACCCTTCTCAAACACGCTCTCACGCCCGCCGCTCGCGCGGCCTTCAGGGCTTCCGCCGCGCTCATAGTCGTCCGCTCCACCCGGGCATGCCCGTTTTTTCCGGCTCGGATCGAGGCGGGCAATTTGCGTCCGCACCGTCCGCATCGGTCTCGCCGTTGGATTTCAACGGATTGCTGCGGACGGTTGCACCGTTGCCGCCCATTGCAGTGTCCGCAGGAGCGGCGACCGTCCGCGCCGATGGTGCTGCGAAGCCGTTGGCCGGATTGTTTTTCGGCCGAATCGCGGACGTTGCGGACGATGCGGACGGTTGTATCCCTCCGGTTTTTGGCGCGGATGATGGCCCCGCGATGCGGATGATCCGCGTGCGCGCCCGGCCTTCGCGCTCGAAGCCGATCTCGATGCCGATTTTGCGCAGGAAGGTCGCCGCCCGGCGCAAGCGGCCTGCGAGCGCCCGCGGGCTGTCCGGCCAGGTCTTGGACTTGGAAATGCGCTCGCCCGCCATTTCGGCCAGGGCGCCCAGAAGCTCCGAGGCGGTTCCCGTCCACTCCGTCCGCGCCGCCGTCAGCGCCCGCACCGCGGCGGCGATCGGGTCGGCTTCGATCACCCCCTCGACCGCCTCGTCGCGATTGCCGCAGTAGGCCGACCAGAACGTGCCGGTGGGCCATAGCGCAGTTTCGCAGGCCGAGGCCCACAACGCGAAGTCCGCCATGCGTGGGAGCTTGTTGAGTCTCGTTTGCGGCAGCATCGCCAGACCCTTCGCGACTGCATCGAGCAGCGCGCCGAGGATGCGTGGGCGCTCGGCCTCGAACGCTGCCCACAATTCCTGCTCGGGTCGCCGGCGTTCCTCGGGGATCGGATCGAGCGTGAGAAACAGGGCTCGGTCGGCGAGGTCGGGCCGCGCGACGATGTCCTCGATACCGTTGAGGATCACCGGGCGCGACGCATCGAACAGCATCTCGTCCTGATCGGTATAGAGCTGGCGCACCGCGAAGCCGCCGCCGGTGGCAAGGCGGCAAAGCGTGTCCGAGATCCACGCCGGCAAGCCCGATACGTTGTCGAAGGCAAGGACATGGCCGTTGCCGGCGGCGATGAACAGGTCGCGATCTTCTCGCGGCAACGCCCGTAACGGCGCGGTGTTCGGATCGAGCAGCGCCCTTAGGATCGCCGAGAAGGTGGACTTCGCCGAACCCTGTTCGCCTGAGAGCACCAGCACCGGATAGGGACCGCGATGGCGCAGGCAAGCCAAAGCCCAGGCGACCACCAGCTCGAAATCAGCGTCGGAGCGGACATTGAGGAACGATCGCAGCGTCGCGACCGAACCGCCGAGAACCGGCAACGGCAGGGCCAGCATGCCGGGCGCACGGCGAAAACGCACCGGCGGATTTTCGATCACCCGCCAGCCGGCGGCGTCGATCTCCACCGCCCGCCATGTCTCGTCGCCAAGGTCGAGATAAAGACAGTCAATAAGCGCAGCGACGCGAACATGAACGGTGCGCTCCGGCGCGTCGAAATGCGCCTTGGCCTCGATCACGTTCAACACCGATTGCAGCGCCTCCGAACTTGGCGCGCCGCCCGTTGCCTCGAAATAGCGGCGGGCGAGCCACCGGCGGAAACCCCTGTGGCGGATCGGCCAGGTTTCCCGATGGCCGTTGATGTCGAGGTCGGCGAAGCCGGTGCCGTCTGGCGTATGGAACAGATCGGCAGATTGCGCCAGCTCGATCAGGATGTCGGCCTGCGTCGGCCCGCGCCCGCCCGGCTCGCCGCTTTCCTCGGCGATCGCGTCGTCCAGCGCCGTCACCCGGCATCCAGCCTTCTTCAATTGCGCCCGCAGAGCCTCGAACGCGGCGCGATCGTCTCGCTTAAGTTCGGCGAGGCGTTCGAGCACCTCCGGTGCGAAGGCGGCGCCGGGATCGGCGGCTGTCCTTTCGACGAGGCCTTCCAGCGGGTCGCGAACCTCCTCGGCGGCATCGATGGCCGCGCAGATCGGATCGTCATTGTCGCCATTGTCCAAGGAGCCCATTGCGCCGCCTCCTCGATGCAAGGCGTGCGGCGCATCAGCAGGTCGTTGAAGTCCATACCTTGCGGCGGGCGGGCAATGCGCACGCGCCGGCCCTCTCGCTTCCAGCGCCAGGCGCAATCCTGCGCCGCCGTTTCGCCGGCTTCGTCGCCATCGGCGAGCACGATCACGTCGCGGACCTCGCGCGACAGGTCGAGGGCGCGAAGGCCCGATGTCGAAAGCGCGGCCCAGGCCGGACGACCGCTCGCCTGCTGCGCAGCCAGGCACGTCTCGATGCCTTCGCCGACCATCAGCACGTCACGCGGCTCGGCGAGGCGCACCGCGCCGCCGCGGCACGGCCCGAGCATCACCTTCGCCGGCTCAACCGGCGCTTTCGCGCTTCCGTCGCGTGCCAGGAACGTGCGGTGAATACCGATCGGGTTGCTGTCAACGCCGTGCGTCACCAGCGCCACCATCGCCGGCCAAACGCCGCCAGAAGGATGCTTCAGCCCGGCATGGAAGCGGATCGACGGCGGGATCGGAATGGCAAGGCCGCGCGATCCGAGATAAGTCTCGACTAGCGTCCCCTCGGCCGATTGCGCGCCACGCCAGAGGGCGAGCGCCGCTTCCGTTCGCTTGATGGCATCGCAATCGGGTCCGGCTGGCAGCGGTCGATCGGGCTTGCGGGAAAAGCGGTTTGGCCGTCGCGCGTCCGCGTCCCAGACGCCGCGCGCCCGAAGCGCGGCGATCACGTCGCGCTGATCTCATCCGGCATGGCAGCGCACGAGCACCTTGCCGTCGCGGGCGTCGGCGATCGAGAGGCTCGGTGCACGGTCGTCATGCGCCGGGCAGCGCGCCATCCACGCCGCACCCGCCTTGCGTCCGCCGAGCGCCCTGGCAATGGCTTCAGCGGTCATGGCGCACCTCGCAGTCGTTCGATTTGGAGGGCGCCTCATTATCGTTGGCCGCGGTCCGCTCGGCGTTCGACCATTCGGCAAGAACGGCAAAGAAGCCGGTGACGTTCTCGACGATCTGCCGGGCGTCTTCGCAACTCACGTCGCGGCCGAGGCGCGAACGCCAGAGCCTACGCGTCTGTTCGATCAAGTTGTCGTTTGCGGGTGATGGTTTCATCCGAAGACCTCACGGCCGGCGTCTCGCCGCTCCGTGCTCCTGGCCTCCGGTCTCGGAATCCCACCGATGACGCTGGACCGTAAGTGATCTGCATCTTCGGCGTCCCCGTCGCAGGGATCGCCGGTCGAACCGCCGTCAGTGCGGTACTTCCTCCGCGGGGATCGTGAACTTGTGGCTTTTGCCGGCGCGGATGACGAGGTGGCGCTTGCCGCCATTACCGACCTCGCAGGCGATCGAATAATCGAAGAAGCCGTGCTTCAGACCATCGATGACAAGCCCTTCCAGACGATCGAGCGCCTCGCGAACCTGTCCACGGGCGACTCGTTGAGACGAGGAAGCAATCGATGCCTCAACCATTGTGCAGAAGCCCTTTCATGTCCTTGATGGTGGCGGCGAATGCCTGCGGGCGGACCGTGGCGGCATCGCCGTAGAAAGCCATCACGTCGTCGCGCCGGGTTGGCCGGTCCTGAAACACGAAGACCTTGCGCCGGCCCTCGGAACGAAGATCGAGCAGCTCGTATCCCGCGCAGCGCAGGAAACAGGCGAGATAGAAGTCGCGGGTCTCGAACGCGGTTAGCCGCTCTTCGCCCGGCAGTATCGCTTGTTCAGTTGACACTCAACGGTCCCCTTAAAAAAGTGTCAGAAGCCTTCGGTCAGAAGCCGCTGGCGCGGCACGACACGGTGCAGCAGCCCGAGCTTTTCGAGCCGGATGCGCATCGCGATCGGCGACACAAGGAAGCGCTCGGCAAACGGCCGGGCGAAGCCATCCAGCACCCGATCTTCATCGTCGTCGAAATCGCGACCGATCTCGACTCAGGGATGTTCGATCGGCGTTTCCGGTTGCAGAACGCGCTGCTTGCGGTCGGGAAACGCCTCGTCCCAAGCGGCAAAGACCATCTTGCGCGGCATCAGCAGGCACGAAGCGTAGTAATCCGCCTGCCACTCCACCCGCTCCTTGGCTTGGCTTGAGCGGCAGATGACGGTTGGTCGCGGACGATCGACCAAGAGCGAACCTTGATCTCGGGTTGGACGGACCAGCGGCCGGTGCAGGCGCCAATGGCCACCGCCTTAATGGGCGAGCGTGAACCTGTAGCGCCCCTCGCGTTCGGGCCGTTCTTCGGGATCGAGGCTTTCGTCGATGACGATGCGGCCGGTTTCGAGCCAGATCGCGCCGAACATGTCCGGGTCGAGGCCGATCCCGCTGCGCGGAACATCGAGCAGCCGGTGCAAATCGTCGAGCTCGACATGAAGCTTCAGGTGCTTCTCGACGATATCCTCAATCGGGATCGGCGGGCGCACCTCGATCCCTTTGGCGCGAGCGAACTCGCCAAGCAGGGCCTCGGCGTCGCGCTCGATCACGTCATTGGGGATATAGGGCACTCGAAGGGTCATTCCTGTTCATTCTCATCTGCATCGTCGGTGCGCCGACCGGCGCCTACTTTTCCTTCGCCTTCTGTGCCTGCCGCGCCAGGCGGGCCATGTCCTCTGCCGTCAGCCCTCTTGCCGCCCGCAGGAAATCGGCCATTTCCCGCGGGCGCTCGCGGATGATGTCGGTCAGGTCGGATGCCACGCGGCCCGCCAGCGCCAGCAGCTCGTCGGCATCGTGATCGATGATCGCCGCGATCTTCCTCACCTTGTCCTCCGCCGGCGGCGGAAACTCGTCACGCTCTACCTTCGACAGATAGGTCGGGCTCACCCCGATCTTTTTCGCCATCTCCCGCAGCCCAATCTCCTTCGCCTCCCGCTGGCGGCGGATGAACGCGCCGAACTTTTCCCTCCCGGCCTTCATGGCTTCACGCTCCGTCGTCTGTTTAGGTGTCACTTCACACGCGATTCGCGGGCCGCTGTCAACCAACGACTAAACAGCGATCCAGGGACAATTCACGCCGCCAGCCGCATGTCCCAGATTTCTTCGAGAACGCGCCGAAAATGCGGTTCCGGGGCGAGGCACATGGTTCTATAAGCGTTCAGGAACGGCAGCCAAATCTCAGCTCAGGCCTCATTCGCCGTTTCGCCGGCCCCGTCGCAGGCGGGAGATGCTGCCGTATCCGCTGACAATTGAAGCAGTTGGCGAAGGGTGGCAACGGGTCACTTCCCGAATAGTGGTACAGTTCGGTGGAGGAAGCCGCTTGCGAGCGCACCCTTCGAGGTTCGTCGGAGCGAGTGGCTCGCGGCGATCATCGGGTACGAGCATGACCGGCATGTTCAAGCGCAGGCGTAGCCGGGTGTTCTTGTAACCTTACCCTGCTGCGCTCGGACGGAAGGACCGCGCGATGGAGCGCCGCTCCACCGCATGGCCCCTCGTCCAGCTCCAACTTGCGATCGAGATGATCTCGGTTCCCGTGTCCGACAGGATCGTCCCCGCCGTTCCATGAGCGTCTCCGCCAGCGCCTCGCGCATGCCGCAGAGGTCGAGACCAGGTTCGCCGGCCGCGTGCCACCGCCACGTCGCCATTTCGCTGGCCAGGTGCCTTTCGGCGGCTTCAAGCATCGGACGCAACCCTGGCGCGGCAGACCCGACCACCCCCTCGTCGTCGGCCGTGACGAAGTCTTCGGCTTCTGAACCGACTCGCGACCACTCGACGTCGTTGCTAACTCGGGTACGAACGTATACAATCGTGCGCAGAACGTGGGAGGGCGGAGATGCCGGGTTTCGATGTGGTTGTCGTCGGCGGCGGGAATGCCGCGTTCTGCGCAGCGCTTGCAGCCGAGGAACAAGGGGCGAAGGTCGCCGTTCTGGAGCGCGCGCCCGAAGAGGAGAGCGGCGGCAACAGCCGGTTCACGGCCGGCGCCATCCGCTTTGCCTATCGCGGCGTGGAGGACCTGCGCGAGGTCATGCCCGACCTGACGGAGGAGGAGATCGAGCGCACGGATTTCGGCACCTATACCGAGGACCAGTTCTTCGACGACATGTTCCGCGTCACGCGCTACCGCACCGATCCGGTGCTATGCGAACTTCTCGTCAGGCGCAGCTTCGAGACGATGAAGTGGCTGCGCGGCAAGGGTGTCCGCTTCCAGCCGATCTACGGAAGGCAGGCGTTCAACGTGGACGGCCGATTCAAGTTCTGGGGTGGGTTGACCGTCGAGGCATGGGGCGGTGGCCCCGGCCTCGTCGACACCGAGACCGAGATTGCCCGATCGAAGGGCATCGACATCCGCTATGGCTGCCGTGTGCTGGAGCTGCTCCACGATGGAGGGCGCGTGACCGGCGTGCGCGCGAAGCAGGCCGGACGCATTGTCGAGATCGCGGCAAAGGCCGTCGTGCTCGCCTCGGGAGGATTCGAATCTGATCCGGAACTGCGCGCCCGCTATCTCGGCCCCGGCTGGGAGCTCGCGCGGGTGCGTGGCACGCGCTTCAATACCGGCGACGGCATCGCGATGGCGCGCGCCATCGGTGCGGCCGCCTACGGCAACTGGTCGGGCTGTCATGCCGTCGGCTGGGACTTCAATGCACCGGAGTTCGGCGATCTTGCCGTCGGCGACGGCTTCCAGAAGCACTCCTATCCCTTCGGCATCATGGTCAACGCCAATGGCCGTCGCTTTGTCGACGAAGGGGCCGACTTCCGCAACTATACCTATGCCAAGTACGGACGGGTGATCCTCGAGCAGCCCGGAAACTTCGCCTGGCAGATATTCGACGCCAAGGTGACGCATCTGCTGCGCGACGAATACCGCATCAAGCAGGTCACGCGCGTCGTCGCCGACACGCTGGAGGAGCTTGCCGACAAGCTGGAGGGCGTCGATGCCGCCGCCTTCCTTGAGGAAGTTGCCGTCTACAATGCAGCGGTTTGCACCGAAATCCCGTTCAATCCCAACGTCAAGGACGGGCGCGCCACGCGCGGCCTCGCCGTGCCGAAATCCAACTGGGCCAACACGCTGGACCAAGGTCCGTTCCAGGCGTTCCAGGTCGGCTGCGGCATCACCTTCACCTTCGGCGGGCTGCGCATCAACGAGGATGCGCAGGTTCTGGATGTCGATCTCGCGCCGATCGGCGGTCTGTTCGCTGCCGGCGAGATCGTCGGCGGCCTGTTCTACTTCAACTATCCGGGCGGCACCGGGCTGATGTCCGGCGCCGTGTTCGGTCGCATCGCCGGCACCTCGGCGGCAAGGACAGCCAGGGCCGCTTGAAGGCGGCGGGACGGCATGACGGGCACGGCGCAATGGATGACGGCAGCCGATACGATCTGATCGTGCTGGGAAGCGGCGCTGCCGGCCTCACCGCTGCGCTCACGGCGCGCCTCGCGGGCCTGAGCTGTCTCGTGCTCGAACATGCCGAAACCATCGGTGGAACCAGCGCGCGCTCCTCCGGCACGGTCTGGATCCCCGCCAACCATCACCTCGAGGCGCGCGGCGTTCACAACGACCGCACCGCCGCCGAGACCTATCTGGCCTCGCTGGTTGGCGACCGTGGCGAGGCGGCGATGTGGCGCGCCTTCCTCGATGCCGCGCCGAAGATGCTGTACGATCTGGAATCGCGTTCGGGCCTTGCCTTCCGGCCGTTCATGGCTGCGCCCGACTACCGGCAGGATCATCCAGGCGCTGCTTCGGGCGGGCGGGCACTCGAACCTCCCCCCTTCGACGGCCGGTTGCTTGGCGCCAATTTTGCGCTGCTTGAACCGCCCCTGCCTGAGCTGATGCTGTTCGGCGGAATGATGGTAACGCGCGCCGAAGCGGCGGAGCTGCTACGCGCCGACCGCGCACCGCGCGCCGCGTGGCTTGGCCTCAGACTCATCGCGCGCTACCTCAGCGATCGGCTCCGCCACCACCGCGGCACGCGGCTGGTGCTCGGCAACGCGCTCGTTGCCCACCTCTTCTTCCGCTGCCGCGACACCGGAGTGGAGGTGTTGACAGCCGCGAGGCCGGACGACCTCGTGATCCAGGACGGCCGGGTCGGCGGCGTGCGCTTCACGCATGCCGGTATCGAGCGCATGGCGCATGCGCGCCGCGGCGTGGTCATGGCCGGCGGCGGCTTCCCGGCCAATCGGCAATGGTGCGAGGAGCAGCTGCCTAAGCCCGCGCCCGACCACAGTGTGGCCGCGCCCGGCTGCGACGGCAGCACGATTGCACTGGCGCTCGCTGCCGGCGGTACGCTCGGACCGTCGGGGCTCGACAATGCCTTTTGGTTCCCGGGCTCGGTGATGATCCGGCCGGATGGCTCAACCGCCCTATGGCCGCACATCGTGCTTGACCGGCCGAAGCCCGGTCTCATCGCGGTCGACCGCACGGGCCGGCGCTTCGTCAACGAGGCCGTCTCCTACCACGAGTTCGTGCGCGCGATGTATGCGACGGGGGCAGTTCCGGCCTGGCTCATCTGCGACCGCGCCTTCATCCGGCGCCATGGTCTGGGCCTGATCCGGCCTCGCAGCCCGAAACTCGCGCACTATGTGCGCAACGGTTATCTCAAGGAAGCGGACTCCATCGCCGGACTGGCAGCGCGGATCGGCATTCCGGCCGACGCGCTGGCCGCAACCATTGAGCGTTGGAACAACTTTGCCGCAAGCGGCAAGGATCCGGATTTCGGCAAGGGCGAGTCGATCTACGACAGGGCCGGCGGCGATCCCGATGTCCGGCCGAACCCTTGCGTCGGTCCGATCACAGTGCCGCCCTTCCATGCCGTCGAGATTGCACCGATGCCCCTCGGCACCAGCCGGGGCCTGCGCGCGGATGTCAATGCGCGCGTGCTCGACCGCGACGGCAAGCCGATCCCCGGCCTGTATGTCTGCGGCAACGACATGCAGTCCGCCTTTGGCGGCGAGTATCCCGGGGCGGGCGCGCAGCTCGGTCAGGGCATGACATTTGGCTGGATCGCCGCCAACCACGCGGCCGGTGAACGGAACTGAGGAGAAGGTTCGGAAATGGCACTGCGCAAGGGTGGCGACCTGATCGCCGAGTTCCTGGTCAAGGAGAAGATGCCATACGTCTTCGGCATCTGCGGCCACGGCAATGTCGGGCTGCTCGATTGCCTCTACGAGGTGCGCGACGACGTGAAGCTCGTCTCGCCGCGCCACGAGCAGACTGCAGCCCACATGGCGGACGGATTCTTCCGGGTCAGCCACAGGCCCGCCGCCACGCTGACATCGACCGGGCCAGGCTCGGCCAACCTGATCATGGGCCTCGCCGTGGCGCAGACCGATTCCTCGGCCGTGTTCTCCATCACTGCCAACGTGCCGACCTCGCAGTTCAACCGCGGCCCCTTCCAGGAGCTGAACCACCACCACCAGGCGGATTTCAATAACGTGATCCGTCCGGTGGTGAAGCGCAGCTTCCAGCCGACGCGCGTGGAGATGTTGCCGCTCGCCATGCGGCAGGCTGCCCAGACCATGACCACGGGCCGTCCCGGTCCGGTCAATCTCGACGTGCCCTACAACCTCTTCGTCGAGAGCGCCGAGGTTAAGGAGGAGGCGCCGTGGAACGGCTTCGGCACCCGCCGCAGCGGCACATCGCCCGAAGACATAGCGACCGTGCTCGACTGGCTGCTCGCCGCCGAACGGCCCGTTCTGTTCGTCGGCCACGGCGTGACGCTGTCGGAGGCCGGCAATGAGCTGACGGCGCTGGCCGAGCGCCTGTCGGTGCCCGTCATCTCGTCGCCGAACGGCATGGGCACGATCGACATGCGCCACGAGCTGTCCCTGGGCTTCATCGGGCGAAACGGCGCATATCCTGCCAATCAGGCCGGCCGTCATGCCGATCTGGTGCTCGCCATCGGCGTGCGATTCGATGACCGATCCGCCTCATCCTGGATTCCGGGCTATTCATGGAACTTTCCGCATACGCGGCTCGTCCACGTCGATCTCGACCATGCCGAGCTCGGCCGCAACTATCCGCCCGACCTTGCGATCCTCGCCGATGCTCGCACCTTCCTGCGCCAGCTCCTCGCCGGCGTCGATGCGCGCGGCATTCCGGAGGAACCGAGACTGCAGGCGTGGCATCAGGACATCGCTGGCTGGCGGACAGAATGGGAGGACTTCGTCCGGCCGGGCTTCGAGAGTCATGCGACTCCGATCCGGCCGGAGCGTATCGTTGCCGACTGCCGCGCGGTGCTGCCCGACGACGTCATCATCACGCTTGATTCCGGCGTCCACCACAACTGGTTCATGCAGTTCTGGCAGGCGAGACGACCGCAGTCGATGCTCAACACCTGGGGCTATTCGGGCATGGGTTTTGGCCCGAGCTCGGCGCTCGGCGCCAAGCTCGCAGCACCGGACCGGCCAGTCGTGTCGATCTGCGGTGACGGGGGCTTCACCATGGTGCCGCACGTGCTGTGCACCGCGGTGGAGTACGACATTCCGGTCGTCTGGGTGGTGTGGAACAACTTCGCCTGGGGTGCGATCCGCGATCTCCAGTATGCATACTTCGACAGTCGCGAATACGGCACAGCCTTCTACCACGGGCAAAACCGGGAACCCTACAATCCCGACTTTGCCGCCTGGGCGCGCGCGGCAGGCGTCGACGGCTACACCGTCACCCGCTCGCAGGATTTCGCCGGCGTGCTCGAAATGGCGGTCGCCGCCAACCGTCCGGCGCTGATCGACGTCCATGTCGACGCCAACATTCGCCCGCCGGCGACCGGCGCGTGGGAACTGCCGCCGATCCCGCCGAAGCAACCGGTGTTCGGCCGGCCATGGCGGCCCGGCGACCGCGACTGACATGGATCAACTAGGGAGGTCTACCGATGAGCAAGCCTTACGAGGCCAGCATCCGAAACATTGCCGAGGAGCCCTGGCAGCAGTTTCCCGACCATTTCGGCGGTGCGCTGTCCAAGGCATTGGTGCATCCCGACACGGTCGGCTCGCGCCAGCTTGACTACCGCATCTCCACCTACGCTCCGATGGCCTATGTGGCGAAGCATCAGCACAAGGTGCAGGAGCAGGTCTATCACGTCCTCGAGGGCGAGGGACTGATGGAAATCGGCGACGAGAAGCGGGTGGTGCGGCAACACGATGTCGTCTTCCTGCCGCCAGGCGTGCCGCATTCGATCCAGAACAGCGGGCTCGGCAACCTGACCTTCATCGTCGTCACGACACCGGTGAAGGACGCGTAAGACTCTCCCGTGACGGGATCGGGCGGCGGGCGTGCTTTCGACCGACGGTCCGGTGGCGCGTCGCCCGCTTCAGGCAAGGCATTCCTCAGCTCGCGAGCCGGCTGACGCTGCTGGCGCGCTGCGCCCGCGCCTCCTCGAAGCCTCGCCAGTTCTTGCTCTCGATCAGCTCGCGCGCGCACTCCTTGAGCTCGTTGGCCACCACAACCGCCGCAGCCGTCGACCGCTCTGGCGGCAGACGATGGAGATAGTTGCGGCGCCGGAAGCGCAGGTCCGAGAAGGACAGGCAGCGCCATTCCCGCCCGCGTGCGCCTTCCTGCATCACCGCGCCCATCGGCTTGATGGTCGCGCCCATGCCGCAGAACACGGCATTCATCAGCAGGGACAGCGAATCGATCTCGGCGACGACGTTGCTGGTCAGGCCGCGGTTCTCGAATTCGATGGCAATGCGCTGGCGCAGCCCGTGCGAGCCGGTTGGCAGGATCAGCGGCAGCTCCGCGGCCTCGGCGATCGTGATCGTCCTGCGATGCTGCGGCACCAGCGTTGAATGCGCTGGCAGCATCAGGAAAAGCTCCTCGATCATCAGCGGCTCGACGACGATCTCGGGCAGGTCCTCGCTGCTGAACAGCACCGCGAGGTCGAGCTGGCCCAGCCGCATGAGCTGGCCGATATGGCCGCTCATGCCTTCGACCACGTTGAGCAGGATCGCCGGATAGCGCTCGCGCACGCGGGTGACGAGCGGCAGGCCGATCGCGGCGACCGTGGTGGCAGGCAGGCCGACCGTGACCATGCCCTGCACGGCGGATTCGCTGCGCGCGATCGACAGTGCCTGGTCGAGCTGGCGCAACATGAACTTCGCATGATTGTAAAGGGCAAGCCCGTTCTCCGTCGGCGAAACGCCACGCGACGAGCGGTTGAGCAACGGCTTGCCGACGAGGCTCTCCAGCTTGGCCAGCTGCTGGCTTAGCGCCGGTTGCGCGATGTGCAGCAGGCTCGACGCCTTGGAGAGGCTGCCGGCCTCGACGATCTGAACGAAATAGCGAAGCTGACGGATGTCCATGCGACAGTGAAACTCCGGTTGTTGGTATAAGTTTGGCTTATACCAGCTTCCCTATTCCATATTTCCGCTCGCGGAAAGGGCCTTCTACACTGCCTGAAAAGGATCGTCCGGGCGCAGTTGCATTCGATGCCACGGCGCCAAGCGGTGCGATTCGGCGCATGACACGTCACGTCAGGGAGGAATGACGATGAAGATTTCCGACAGCGGTGCACCGCACGCGTCCGGATACTGGTCCAGGCGCGATGCCCTGAAGGCGGGCGCCGGCGCGGCGGCCGTAGGGTTGCTCGGGTTCCCGGCCATCGTGCGGGCTCAGCCCAAGGCGATTCGAATCGGCCACCTCACCCCGATGACCGGCTTTCTCGGCACGCTGGGCGAGTATGCCGTGCAGGGCATCCAGATGGCTGCGGAGGAGATCAACGCCGCCGGCGGCGTCAACGGTCGTCAGATCGACGTCATGTCCGAGGATTCGATTAATCCCGAGAACGCGGCCACCAAGGCCCAGCGCATGATCGAGCGCGATGGCGTCGACTTCATCGCCGGCGAGATCAGTTCCGCCTCCGCGCTTGCCATCTCTCAGGTCGCAGCGCGCCATCAGAAGCTGTTCATCGCTGTCGGCCCGCGCTCGGACGTTCTGCGCGGGGCAAACTGCAGCAAGTACATGTTCTGCATCGACATCCCGAACACGGTGATGGTCAATGCCGTCGGCAGCGCGCTCAAGCGTGACGGCATGGTCGACGGCAAGAACTTCTATACCCTGACGGCCGATTACGTATTCGGCCACGACCTTCTCGCGGCGGCCAAGAACTTCTTCGCCGCCAACAATGCGACGCTGATCGGCAACGAGCTGATCGCCACCGACGTCACCGATTTCAGTCCGTTCCTGATCAAGGTCCGTCAGGCGCGGCCCGACATCGTCTGCCTCAACCTCGCCGGCAACCAGGTGACGAACTTCATCAAGCAGTACGCCGAGTTCGGGCTGCCGTACCCGACGGTCGGTTTCAACCTCAATACGGCCGACGCCTGGGCGGCCGGTGTCGGCAACCTGACGGGTACGTGGCCGACGGTGTGGTATCACACGCTGGACAACCCGCGCTCGAAGACCTTCGTCGAGGCATTCCAGGCCAAATACAATCGCCTGCCCGAGAATCATGCATGGATCTCCTACATCACACTGAAGATCATGGCGCAGGCGATGGGGGAGGTCGGCTCAGCCGAGACCCCAGCCCTGATCGAGTATCTGGAATCGGGCGCCGAGTTCGACATCCTCAAGGATCGGCCTGCCCATTTCCGCTCGTGGGACCATCAGCTCATCCAGGAAGCATATCCGTTCACGGTGAAGCCCGCGGGCGAGGCGGCCGACGTCTACGACATGATCGTGCTCGGCGACCCGGTTCCGGACGCCTCCGAGCCGCTTGAGAACATCTATCCAACGGCGCAGCAGAACACCTGCACGTTCTGAGCATCGACCAGTCGCGGGCGGTCCATGACGGTCCGCCCGCAGGTCGAACCTCGTGGACCCGATGATGCAATTCGTCTTCCTGCTGGAGCAGGTGGTCAACGGCCTCGTGCTCGGAGGCTACTACCTGCTCATCGCCCTCGGCCTGTCGCTGATCTTCAGCGTCGGCGGCATTGTCAATCTTGCGCACGGCGCCTTCTATGCGCTCGGCGCCTATCTGTCGATCACCATCAGCCGCTGGCTGGGCTTCATGCCCGGCATCGTGATCTCGCCCGTGCTCGTCGCGATGCTTGGCATCGTCTTCGAGCGCCTGATCCTGCGACGCTTCTATCGCGAGGATCCGATCATCAGTCTCCTCGTCACATTCGGGCTCGCCATGGTGGCAGAGCAGGCGCTGCGCATGATCTGGGGCTCCGCGCCGCTGGTTCAGAACCTGCCCCCCGAGTTCCGCGGCCCGGTCATGCTCGGCGAATTCCTGTTCTCCCGCTACCGCCTGACCCTGCTCGCCGTGGTCGTGGTGGTGATGGCCGGTCTGTGGCTGCTCCTCAACAAGACGGCGTTCGGACGCGTCGTGCGCGCCGGCATCCAGCAGCCCGACATGGTCGCGGCGCTGGGTATCCGCCTCCAGCCTTACATGACGACGATCGTCATGCTCGGAGTCGGCCTCGCTGCGCTCGCAGGCGCGCTCTTCGCGCCGATCACCATCGTCCATCCGGCGATGGGCGCAGAAATCCTCACCATCGCCTTCGTCGTCGTAGTCATCGGCGGGCTCGGCAGCTTCTGGGGCGTCGTGCTCGCGGCGGTGCTGGTCGGCGTCGTGCGCGGCGTCACCATCCACTACGCGCCCGCCGCCGGCGAGGCATCCATGTATGTCCTGATGTTCCTCGTGCTGCTGCTGCGCCCGCGCGGCCTCCTCGGCGAGCCGATCGAGAAGTTCGAGAAATGAAGTCCAGACTTCTTGCCAAGTATCAGCCGCTGGTGATCGCCGCTGTCGGCCTGGCGGTGCTCCCCTTCGTTGTGCCGTGGTTCGGCCTGACGGTCAGCACGGCGACGGTGATCGTCGTCCTCACGATCGCCGCCCTCGGCCTGAACATGATGATGGGCTATGCCGGCCTCGTCTCGTTCGGCCATGCCGCCTGGTTCGGGATCGGTGGCTATGCTGCAGCGCTCGCCCAGCGTCACGTCCTTCCCGACCAGATCGTCCTGCCGATCCTGTGCGGCATGGCGTTCGTCGCGCTCCTGTCCGCGATCGTCGGCGCGGTGATGCTGCGCCGCCGCGGCGTCTACTTCGCCCTGATGACGCTGGCGCTCTGCGCGCTCACCTACACGATCTCCTTCCGTTGGACGGCCGTCACCGGCGGCGAAGATGGCCTCGGCGGCTTGCGGCGCGGCTCGATCGGGCCGTTCAGCCTCGACGTGCAGATGAACTACTACATCTTCGTCGCCCTTGTCGGTCTTGCCGCGCTTTACCTGCTCGTGCGCGTCGTCCACTCGCCGTTCGGCCACGTGCTGGTCGCCATCCGCGAGAACCAGGCGCGGGCGACGTTCCAGGGCTATCCGGTCCAGCGCTACAAGCTCGCGGTGTTCGTGCTGTCAGCCACCGTCACCGCGCTTGCCGGCGCGCTGTCGGGCTTCCAGCACTACATAGTGTCGGCCGAGGCGACCTCGATCGAGTTTTCCGGCGAACTTCTTGCCATGGTCGTCATCGGCGGGATGCACCATCACATCCTCGGCCCCGCCGTCGGCGTCATGTTCTACATCCTGTTCCGCGAGCTGTTCTCGATCTGGACGCAGGACTGGCTGTTCTGGTTCGGCCTGATCTTCGTCGCCTTCGTCATGTACTTGCCGGGTGGGATCGTCGGCATCGGCGCCCGGATTCGCGACCGTCTGCGGCCGCCGCCCGAGGAGGACGCGGCGATGAGTCGGCGCAGGATCTATCAAGGCCTGCCCGTGCCGGAGTTCCTGCGGCCACAGCGCCGCGAGGGCGCCGTGCTCGAGGTCGACGACGTGGCGAAGCGCTTTGGCGGCATCCAGGCCGTGAACGGCGCCAGGCTCGCCGTGGAGTCGGGGCAGATCCATGCGCTCATCGGACCGAACGGCGCCGGCAAGACAACATTGTTCAACTTGATTTCTGGCGCCTATGCGCCCGACCGCGGCACGGTCAGGCTCCATGGTCGGCCGATTCACGGGCTGTCTCCCGACGCGATCTGCCAGCAGGGGCTGGCCCGCTCGTTCCAGATCACCAACCTGTTCGAGGGGCTGTCGATCCTCGAGAACCTGCGTCTGTCCGCCCAGGCACGCCATCCAGGTCGCTTCAACTTCTGGCGCGACGTCGACAGCTACACGCAGGTGAACGCCGACACGGCCGAACTGATCCGCTTCCTTGGCCTAGAAGGCATCGAGGACATCAAGGGCAGGGACCTGTCCTATGGCGGCCAGCGGCTCGTCGATCTCGGCATCGCGCTCGCCTCGCGCCCGCAAGTGCTGCTGCTCGACGAGCCGCTGGCGGGCCTCGCCGCAGCCGAGCGCGAGCGCGTTTTCGACCTCGTGCGCACCGTGTCGTCGAACATCCCGGTGCTGCTCGTCGAGCACGATATCGACCGGGTGCTCGCCCTGTCACACCGGGTCACGGTTATGAACCAAGGCGAGGTGCTGGTCTCCGGAAGTCCCGAGGAAATCCGCAACGACCGGCGCGTGCAGGAAATCTACACCGGAAAGGGGGCGCATGCCCTCGCCGGGCGGCCGCCATGCTTGGTGAGCGGCAACGAGGTCGTCCTCTCGGCACAGAAACTCAACACCTTCTACGGCAAGAGCCATATCCTCAACGACGCGACGCTGGAGGTGCGCAAGGGCGAGATCGTCGCGCTGCTCGGCCGCAACGGCGCCGGCAAGTCGACGTTGCTGAAGTCTCTGGCCGGGCTGGTGCCACCGAAGTCGGGCAGCATCATCTTCGAGGGCCGCGAGATCGTCGGGCTGCCTGCCCATGAGGTCGCCCGTCTCGGAATCGGCTACGTGCCGCAGAATCGGGGTCTGTTCGCCGGCATGACGGTCGCCGAGAATCTCGAACTGGGGCGGCTCGCGCGTACCACCGAGTCGCGCGGCGGCGTGGTGTGGAGCGAGGAGCGCATCCTGGAGATGTTTCCGCGCCTTCGCGAGCGCCTGCACACCCATGCCGATTATCTCTCCGGTGGCGAGCAGCAGATGCTGTCCATCGCGCGGGCGCTCTCCGGCAATGTCAGACTGCTGCTGCTCGACGAGCCGTTCGAGGGTCTGGCACCGGCCGTCATCGACGAGCTGTTCGACGTGCTCGACCGGCTGCGCGCCGACCTGCCGATCATCGTCGTGGAGCACAATCTCGACCTCGTCCTGGCGCTCGCCGACCGGGTCTTCGCTCTCGAGCGCGGCGAGGTTTTCCATCAGGGGCCGGCCCACGCGCTGCTCACCGATCTCGAATACCGCAAGCAGATCCTGTGGCTGTGAACGAAGTACGGAAAGGTCCGGCCGTGAACGACACGACGACGAACGCCAACATTGCTGCTTCGCGACAGGCCGAGGCGCGGCTGCTGATCGCCGGACGCTGGGAGCAAGGTGAAGGCTCGCCGGTCCCGATCCTCGACAAGTTCCTGTTGTCGCAGATTGGCGAGGTGCGCCCGGCATCGGCCCGGCAGGTGGAGCTCATGGTGGAGTCGGCTGCCGCTGCCTTCCGCAAGGGGGCACCCATCGCCCACGAGCGCGGCGAGATCCTTTCCCGCGCGGCCGCGATTGTGGCGGCAAGACGCCGGGATTTTGTCGCCACGATGCAATCCGAAGCAGGTTTCACCATTGCCGACGCCGAGGGCGAGGTGACGCGCTGCCTGGAGACGTTGCGGCTTTCTGCCGAGGAGGCGCGGCGGCTGACCGGTGACATGCTGCCGTTCGAGGGGGCACCCGGCCAGGCCGGCCGCCTTGCCTTCACGCTTCGCGTGCCGCTCGGCGTCGTCGCCGCCATCACGCCGTTCAATTCGCCGCTCAACACCGTGGCGCACAAGGTTGCGCCGGCCTTCGCGGCCGGCAACGCGGTGATCCTCAAGCCCTCGACCAGCACGCCGCTGACGGCATGCCTTCTGGCCGAGGCGCTGGTCGAGGCCGGCCTGCCAACCGGCTTCCTCTCCGTCCTCCACGGAGGCGGCGAGGTGGCGCGCTTCCTCCTCGACAACGAGCAGGTGCGCTTCTTCGCCTTCACCGGCAGCACCGAGGTCGGCCGGATCATCCAGGCCGCGGCCGGCCTCAGACGCACGCAGATGGAACTCGGTTCCATCGCCTTCACCATCCTTGGCGAAGACGCCGATCTCGACCGCGCCCTGCCCAAGATCGTCAATGCCGGCTACCGCAAGGCCGGTCAGGTCTGCACGTCGGTACAGATTCTCCTCGTCCACGAGGCACGCCGCGCCGAGGTCGAGCGGCGCCTCGCCCCGATGGTCGCCGCGCTGCGCTGCGGCGATCCACGCGACCCGGCAACCTTTGTCGGGCCGCTGATTGGCGAGCGCGAGGCTGCGCGTGTCGAGGCCTGGATTGGTGAGGCGGTGGCGGGCGGGGCACGCCTGCTCGCCGGCGGCACGCGCAGCGGCCCGGTGGTGGCACCGACCCTGCTGACCGACATCCGTGCCGACATGAAGGTCGGATGCGCGGAAATCTTCGGACCGGTCATCTGTATCGCGCCGTTCGCGACGCTCGACGAGGCGATCGATCGCGTCAATTCCACACCATTCGGGCTGGCCACCGGGCTCTTCACCCAGCGGCTCAACGACGCCTTCGAGGCGGCTCGGCGGCTGGAGGTCGGCGGAGTGCACATCAACGAAACGTCGAGTGCCCGCGTCGACCTGATGCCCTATGGCGGCTCCAAGGACAGCGGCTTCGGGCGAGAAGGACCACACTACGCGATCCGCGAGATGACCGAGGAGCGCGTCGTCTCGATCTCCACCCGCTGAGAAGCGGCTGTTCCAACCAAACCGAGGAAAGCATGACCAGGAAGATCGCCTTCGTTTTCGGCGGCTCGCGCGGCATCGGCGCGGCTTGCGTGACGGCGCTGCGTGCCGACGGCTTCGACGTCGCCTACAGCTATGTGACCAATGCCCCCGTTGCCGCGGAAGACGGGCCTGGCAAGCGTGCCTTCCGGGCCGACATCAGCGATCCGGGCGATGTCGCCCGGTTCTTCGACGAGGCGGGCGCCGCGCTCGGCGGAGCGCCAGACTGCGTGGTCGCCAATGCCGGCATCAACGTTCCGCCGGTACCGCTGGCGCAGTTTCCGCCAGAGGATTTTCACCGACTCATGGAAATCAACGTCGTCGGCGCCTTCAACATCCTGTCGGAAGCGGCACGCAGGATTGCTGACAACGGCTCGATCATCGCGCTGACCACGTCGCTGGTGCGCCACGCTGTGCCGGGCGCCGGCCCCTACAGCGCCTCCAAGGCGGCGGTGGAATGCCTGGTGCGCTCCCTGGCGAAAGAGCTTGCCGGGCGGGGCATCCGCGTCAACGCCGTCGCGCCCGGTCCGGTAGACACCGACCTCTTCCGCACCGGCAAGGACGAGGCGGCGATCCAGCGGTCGGCGGGGCTCAGCCCGTTCAACCGCGTCGGCCGCCCGGAGGAGGTGGCGAACGTCGTGAGCTTCCTGGCGTCGCCGAAGGCGAGCTGGATTCACGGCCAGATCGTGCAGCCGAACGGCGGACTGATCTAGCCTCATCCGCCATTGCACAGCTGCCTCATGTCAACCGGCATGCAGGGGTCCGGTCTGGTCCGGCGCAGATGGGCTTCAGTAATGTCGGCACGCCGCGCGCCGCACGGCCGATTGCCCCGGCCACCGGAACGAAGACGATGGCGTCGTCGCCGACTGGATGTGACCGGCAATCCGTCTGCGCCGTGTCGCAGATCCGGGCGAGCGGCACCTGTTCAACAGTTTCTCATCAGCGAAGGTGGCGTTCGTCATATCGGTGCAGACGCCATTCGCCTCCTGGCCGGCGACCGCCGCCATGCGTTCGGCCGCATCGCTCAGGCGTGAAGGGCCGGGTCGCCTCCCGGCTTGCCCGGCGCTGGGCTCCGGCGCTCGGCAGCAACCTGTGGCGCGCGACCTGGACATCGACGAGCCGTGGTCTTCCGCGGCAGCGCAAAGAGCGGATCGGCCGTCGCCGGGCCGACAGTGAACCTACCCAGGGCCGCCGGACCGTCCTCCAGCCGCAGATGACATCGATGGAGCAGCAGATCGGACACCCTGCCCCTTGAAGTAGATCCGTCCGGGGACGCTCACCCAGGCCGTGAGGAACAATGTGCCGGCGCACGCAGTCGAGGTAGAACCGTCGCCGGTCGGCGTCATGACGCGCTCTCGTGCATGGCGGTGACAGACGGCAGGGAATTCAGCATACTCTTGTACGCATCCGGATACGCCAGTCTGCTCCGCTTGCACAGGCGCTGGGCTGCCTTAACGAACGGAGTTCCTGCCGAACTGGCATCGTGACAGCGCGGCACTCGGAGAACGGCGATGGCAAGACAGGCAAGAACCGCCCGGGACCGGGCCGAACCGCTGAGCACGATGGTGTATCGCAGCCTCGTCGACCGGCTCCGCGCGGGCACCCTCGCGCCCGGCAGCCGTCTGCGCGAGGAAGACATCGCCGCCGAAATGGGCGTCAGCCGCACGCCGGTGCGCGAGGCGCTGACGCGATTTCATGCGCGCGGCCTTGCTACGGCAAGCAGCTACGGTCTTACCGTCACCGAGCTCGATCGCCGGCAGGTGGGCGAGCTGTACGCGATGCGCGCCGTTCTCGAAGGAGCGGCCGCCCGCTTCGCGGCGGAGAATGCCTCGGCCGCCGACCTCGCCGCCATACGCCATGCAGCCGAAATCTTCGAGCAGGAGGCCCACGACGCAGCATCGCTCGCGCGAGCCAATGCGGCCTTCCATGAATCGATCTACCAGACCGCCCGCAACGACTACCTGATGCGGATGCTGGAGGATCTGAACGATTCGCTCGCGCTGCTGCCGCGCACCACCTTTCAGATTCCGGGGCGCAGCGAGGAAGCCAAGCGGGAGCACGCCGCCGTTCTCGACGCGATCGAGCGGCGCGACGCCGACGCTGCCGAGCAGGCGATGCGCAACCACATGCACAAGGCTCTGGTCGGCCGGCTGAAACTGCAGTTCTCGCTGGTCGCGCGGCCGGCATGAACGGCGCCAGGTATCCGCGTGGCCGTTGCGGACGGAGAATGGCCCGCGCGGCATCCGGCCGGAGCGCGCCGGGGACAGCCCGACTCCGGGGCTGCCTCGATGCCTCGACGAGGTGCCGGAAACCGCAAACGGCGGATGCCGATCGGACATGTGTAAATCTCGTGTTACATATGCTTCGTAAACGTGATAGAACACTCGCGAAGAGCAACAGCGCGGGATGGGTCCGATGCTACATGTCCCGGGCCATGGAAACGGCCGGCTCAGGGCACCGGTGGAGCAGCCTGCGGCCCGGTCCGACCGGTCTCGCTCTCACGCCGGCGGACAGCCGTCCGGCCGACGCCGGCATGTCGAGCAGGGCGGGCGGCCGGCGTTCCCGTTCTCGGCCATCGTCGCGCAGGATGACCTCAAGCGGGCTCTGATCCTCGCCGCGATCGACCCGACGATCGGCGGCGTTCTGGCGTTCGGCGATCGCGGCACCGGCAAGTCGACCATCGTCCGCGCACTCGCCGCGCTCTTGCCGCCGATCACTGTCGTCGCGGGCTGCCCCTACAATTGCCGGCCTGGCGCACCGCAGGAGCAGTGCGACACCTGTCGCGATGCGCGTGCCTCCAGAAGCCTCAAGGTGCCGGTTCCGGTCGTCGATCTGCCGCTCGGCGCGACCGAGGACCGGGTCGTCGGCGCACTCGATCTCGAGCGGGCGCTGGTCGCTGGCGAGAAGCGCTTCGAGCCCGGCATTCTGGCGCGGGCCAATCGCGGCTTCCTCTACGTCGACGAGGTAAACCTGCTGGAGGACCATCTGGTCGACCTGTTGCTCGACGTGGCAGCATCCGGCGAGAACGTCGTGGAACGCGAGGGCATCAGCCTGCGTCATCCGGCGCGCTTCGTGCTGATCGGCAGCGGCAATCCGGAGGAGGGCGAACTGCGGCCGCAACTGCTCGACCGCTTCGGGCTCGCCGTCAAGGTCGCGACACCCGATAATCTCGCCGACCGGATCGAGGTCGTCCGGCGGCGCGATGCCTACGACCGCGATCCCGGCGGATTCGCCGCCCTCTGGGCCGGCCGGGAGCGAAGCCTGCGGCGCCGGATTTCGGCAGCCCGGCGGCGGCTGGCGACAGTCGGGACACCGGACGCTGCCCTCGAATCCGCCGCCGGCCTGTGTATGGCGGTCGGCACGGACGGGCTGCGCGCGGAGCTGACGTTGATCCGCGCCGCCCGCGCACTCGCCGCATTCGAGGATCGGCCGGCGGTCGCCGGCGACCATCTGAAGGCGGTCGCCCCACTGGCGCTGCGCCATCGCCTGCGCCGCAATCCGCTCGACGAGACCGGTTCCGGCGCGCGCCTCGAGCGCGCGCTGACCGACCATTTCGGATGACCGGCAGCGGCCCATCGCCGCATGACTGGCCGGACGCGGTGCTGGCCGCCGGCCTCCTCGCCGTCGCCGGCCCGGCCCTGGGCGGCGCCGTCGTCAGGGCCGCGCACGGGCCGGCCCGCGAGCGCTGGAACGACATCCTCGCCGCTCTCATGCCGCCAGCCGCGCCGATCCGCAGGGTGCCCCTTCATATCGACGATGAGCGTCTGATCGGCGGCATCGACCTCGTCGCGAGCCTCGCCGTCGGCCGCCCCGTCGCCGAGCGTGGCCTGCTCGCGGCGGCGGATGGCGGCCTGCTGATCCTGCCAATGGCGGAACGGGCTGACCCGGCGACGGTAGCGAGGATCGGACAGGCGCTCGATAGCGGATCGGTGACGCTCGCGCGTGACGGGCTGTGCCGCCGCTGGCCCGCCCGCTTCGCTGTGGTCGCGTTCGACGAAGGGATCGGCGAGGACGAGACGGTCGCAGAGCCGCTGAGGGAGCGGCTCGGGCTGTGGCTGGATCTGTCGGACACATGTCCGATGGAGCTGGACGTCAAGCCGGCCGACATCGCCGCCGCCGTGGCGGCCGGGCGTGGATGCCTTGCGGCGACACGGCTCGCCAAGGGTGCACCGGACACCCTGTGCACCACCGCGGCGCTGCTCGGCATCGGGTCGCTTCGCGCGCCGATCCTGGCGGCGCGCGCCGCAACGGCAATTGCCGCCCTCGACGGTCGTGACCTGACGGACGAGCGTGATATCGCCCTCGCCGCGAGGCTGGTGCTCGGGCCGCGAGCGACGCAGCTGCCGCAGGATGGTGCGGCGCGCGGCGAGTCCGATCCGACGGGGACTGCTGCCCCCCCGCGGTCCGACCAGACCGCGGAACCCGATGCAGCGGACCGGCCGGTCGAGGAACACGCCGAGGACATCGCCGTCGCTGCCGCCTTTGCCGCCCTGCCCCCCGGATTGCTGGAACGGCTGCGCCACGGCGGCGGCCAGCGCCGGCAGGTGCGGCACGGCGGATCCGGCGCGACCGGCTTGTCCGCACAGCGCGGTCGCGCCCACGGCACGAAACGGACAGCCCCCGGCCGCCCCGATAAGATCGACATCCTCGCCACGCTCCGCGCGGCAGCTCCATGGCAGCGGCTGCGGTCGGCCGGGCGGACCGGGGGTAGCCGCCGCATCGAGGTACGCAAGGACGATCTGCGCGCGATCCGGCGCAAGCAGCGCCGGCAAACCACGACGATCTTCGTCGTCGACGCCTCGGGCTCCTGTGCCCTGCAGCGCCTGGCCGAGGCCAAGGGCGCAGTCGAACTCCTCCTTGCCGACTGCTACGTGCGCCGCGACCATGTGGCGCTGCTGGCGTTTCGCGGCTCCGACGCCGAGATCGTGCTGCCGGCGACCCGCTCCCTGCACCGGGCGCGACGCGACCTTGCCTGCCTGCCGGGCGGCGGCGGCACGCCGCTGGCGAGCGCCATAGAGCGGGCTGCCGAGCTCGCCGACCAGGAACTGCGCCGCGATCGCTCACCGGTGATC
This sequence comes from Tepidamorphus gemmatus, assembly GCF_004346195.1. Lineage (NCBI taxonomy): Bacteria > Pseudomonadati > Pseudomonadota > Alphaproteobacteria > Hyphomicrobiales > Tepidamorphaceae > Tepidamorphus > Tepidamorphus gemmatus. Next base: position 23,924 of record NZ_SMAK01000014.1, read on the forward strand.
GTCCTGCTGACGGACGGACGGGCCAATGTCACCCGCGACAACCGGCGCGACCGCGTGACAGCAACGCGCGAGGCGATCGACGCCGGCAGGGCGCTGGCCAAGGCAGGCGTCGCATCGGTGCTGATCGACACGGCGCTGCGCCCCGACCCCCGGGCGCTCGAACTCGCGCAAGCGATGGGTGCAATCTATCTGCCCATGCCACATGCCGACGCCGCCGGTCTGTCGAGCGCGGCGCGCAAGGCAGCCGGAGCGATGCGGAGCGCTGCGCCATGGCAATGACCGCGAGCCTTCCGGCCTGGCCGGACTGGCCGGGTCGCGATTCGAGCCGTATCGTCGAGGCGGGCGGCGTTTCGTGGCATGTCCAGCAATCCGGCCGCGGCCCCGACCTGCTGCTCGTCCACGGCACGGGTGCCTCCACCCATTCCTGGCGAGGGCTGATGCCATACCTCACCGAACGCTGGCGCGTCACCGCGCCGGACCTGCCGGGACATGGCTTCACCGATCCGATCCGCGACGGCCAGCCGACCTTGCCGGCGATCGCCCATGTGCTGACCGCTCTGGTCGAACAGCTGGCGATCCGGCCGATGGTCGCGGTCGGACATTCGGCAGGGGCCGCGATCCTCGCCCGGATGGCAATCGACGGAGGTATCCGGCCGGCGCTCCTCGTTGCGATCAACGGTGCATTCCTGCCGTTCCGAGGCATCGCGATGCGGATGTTTCCGCAGCTCGCGCGCCTCCTCGTCGCCAACCCCCTCGTCGCGCGAACGCTTGCCCTGTCGTCGAGCGAACGGACGGTGAACCGGATGATCCGCGGCAGCGGCTCCAGCATCGACGAGCACGGGATCGACCTGTACGGACGGCTGTTCCGCGATCACCATCACGTCGCCGGCGCGCTGGAAATGATGGCGAACTGGGACCTCGCGCCGCTGGTGCGCGATCTTCCCCGCCTCGACATTCCCACCCTGCTCATCGTCGGCGAGGGTGACCGCTACGTGGACCCGTCGGAATCCCGGATCGTCGCCCGCCTGATTCGGCAGTGCGAACGGGTCCTGCTGCCCGGTCTCGGCCACCTCATGCACGAGGAGGCACCCGCCAAGATCGCCGACCTCATCCTCGACCGGGCCGAGGCAGCCGGTGCGGATGCCGCGCCATGACGCGCCACGCCCCTCCCCCGGCGTTCCGGGCTGCGGCGGCGGCCAGCCACTCGGCCCCGCACGCGGTCATCATCGGCAGCGGTTTCGGCGGGCTTGCGGCAGCTATCCGGCTGGGTGCGCGGGGCTACCGGGTCACCGTGCTCGAACAGCTGGAGCAGCCCGGCGGGCGGGCTTCGGTATTCCGGCAGGACGGCTTCACCTTCGACGCGGGACCGACCATCGTCACGGCACCCTTCCTGTTCGAAGAGCTCTGGTCGCTGTGCGGGCGCAGGCTCGCGGACGATGTAGACCTGCGACCAATATCGCCCTTCTACGAATTGAGGTTCGACGATGGCAGCCGGTTCCGCTGCGATGCGGACCCGGAATTCATGCGCGCCGAGGTCGCCCGCCTGTCGCCGGGCGACGTGGCCGGATACGAGGCCTTCATGCGGCGCAGCGAGGCGATGTGCCGTGTCGGGTTCGAGGAACTCGGCCATGTGCCGTTTCACCGGCCCGGCAGCATGGTCCGCATCCTGCCCGATCTCGTGCGGCTTGGCGGCCACCGTTCGGTCTATGGCCTCGTTGCCCGCCACGTGCGTGACGAGCGGCTGCGCACGGCGCTGAGCTTCCATCCGCTGCTGATCGGCGGCAATCCGTTCCGGGCGACCGCCATCTACTGCCTGATCGCCCATCTCGAGCGCAGATGGGGGGTGCATTTCGCCATGGGCGGCACCGGCCGGCTGGTGGCGGGCATGGTCCGGCTGATCGAAGACCAGGGCAACGAAATACGCTGCCACGCCCGCGTCGAGAGGATCGCCGTCGACTCCGGCCGGGCGGTCGGCGTGAGGCTCGCCTCCGGCGAGACGGTGGCCGCAGACGTGGTCGTGTCCAACGCCGATTCCGCCACCACCTATCGCGCACTCCTAGCGCCGGGCCGGCGGCGGCGCTGGACGAACCGGCGGATCGACCGGGCGCGCTACTCGATGAGCCTGTTCGTCTGGTATTTCGGCACACGGCGGCAGTTCCCCGAGGTCGGACACCACACGATCCTGCTCGGCCCGCGCTATCGCGGCCTGCTCGCCGACATATTCGACCGCAAGGTGCTCGCGGACGATTTCAGCCTCTACCTGCATCGCCCGACGGCCACCGATCCTTCTCTGGCGCCGGCCGGCTGCGATGCCTTCTACGTGCTGTCGCCTGTACCGCATCTCGACAGCAGGATCGACTGGAGCGTCGCCGCCGAGCCCTATCGCCGGCGCATCGCCGCCTTCCTCGACGCTCGCCTGATGCCGGGTTTCGAGGCCGATATCGTGACCTCGCGACTGATGACGCCCGCCGACTTCCGCGATCGGCTCGCCTCCCACAAGGGGGCGGCGTTCGGGCTCGAACCGGTGCTCACCCAGAGCGCATGGTTCCGGCCGCACAACCGCAGCGAGGAGATCGAGAACCTGTTTCTCGTCGGCGCCGGCACGCATCCCGGCGCGGGCATCCCCGGCGTGCTGTCGTCGGCACGCGTTCTCGACAGGGTCGTACCCGATGCTGTCGCCGCCGCATGACGCCCGGGTGTCCACCGCCCTCGCCGGGGACTTCGTCCACTGCCGCGAAATGATCCGCGGCGGATCGCGGAGCTTTCACGCCGCCTCGCTGCTGTTGCCGACACGCGTGCGGCGGCCGGCCTATGCGCTCTATGCCTTCTGCCGCCTGTCCGACGATGCGGTGGACCTGAACGGCAGCCGGACAGACACGCTCGCACGCCTGCATGAGCGGCTGGAGCGCGCCTATGCGGGACGGCCGCTCGACCATCCGGTCGACCGCGCCTTCGCGGCTACCGTCAGCCGCTTCGCGATCCCGCCCGACCTGCCGCTCGCGCTGCTGGAGGGGCTCGCCTGGGACGCGGCGGGACGGCGCTACGACACGATCGCCGATCTCGAGGCCTATGCGGCGCGGGTGGCAGGCTCGGTCGGCGCGATGATGGCGCTTCTGATGGGCGTCCGTGATCCGCGGCTGCTGGCGCGGGCCTGCGATCTCGGCGTTGCCATGCAATACACCAACATCGCCCGCGACGTCGGCGAGGATGCGCGCAACGGCCGCCTCTACCTGCCAAGACAGTGGCTGACGGAGGAAGGCGTCAATCCAGCCTCCTTCCTCGCCGCGCCCGCCTGCACATCGGCGATCCGGCGCGTGGTCGCCCGCCTGCTCGGCGAGGCGGACCGCCTCTATGCCCGTGCCGATGCCGGCATCGCCGGCCTGCCGATCTCGTGCAGGCCCGCCATCACTGCCGCACGGCTGCTCTATGCGGCGATCGGGCGGGAGGTTGCCCGCAACGGCTTCGATCCGGTCTCCCGGCGGGCCGTCGTGCCGACCCGCCGCAAATGCGCGCTGGTCGCCCGGGCGCTGATCGGTCTGCCGCGCGCCCCGGCACCGGCATCGGCGCCGCCGCTGGCGGCGACGCGGTTCCTGGTTGACGCGGCGCGCGAGGCGCGTCCGCCGACCCGCCCCGCAGCCTGGTGGGACATTGGCGGGCGGGTCGTGTTCGCGATCGAGCTGTTCGACAGGCTGGAGCGGCGCGACCGCCTGCAGCGCGTCATGTCACGCAGCTGACGGATCCAGCGGGAACCCTATGCCGTACGATGGCATTATGATCCTTCCGGCACGGCATTCGGATCCGACACGATGAACCTCTATCCCTATCTCGTCCTCGGCGGCTTCTGTGTCGCCTGCACGCTGGTGGCGCTGAGCGGCGCGCTGTTTCCGCCCGGAGAGTGGTACGAGCGGCTCGCCAAGCCGAGCTGGACGCCACCAAATTGGGTGTTCGGGCCGGTCTGGACCGTGCTCTACGTGATGATCGCCGTTTCGGGCTGGCTGGTCTGGCGCGACTCCGGCTTCTCCGGCGCGCGCACCGCGTTCTTCATCTACGGCGTGCAGCTTGTCCTCAACGGCCTGTGGTCGGCGATCTTCTTCGGCATGAAGCGGCCGGGCCTCGCCATCCTCGACGTGGTTGCGCTCTGGCTGTCGATCGTCGCCACAATCGTCGCATTCCTCCCGCACAGTCCGCTCGCGGCCTGGCTGCTCGTGCCCTATCTCGCCTGGGTGACGCTTGCGACAGCGCTCAACATCTCGGTGTGGCGCCTCAACGCCGCATCTGCTGAGGCGAGAGGCTGAGGGTCGCGGATGACGGGATGGCTGGCGCTCGCGGAACTCCTTCTCGTCTTCGGCGGTGTGCTGGCCTTCGGCATCTGGCAGCTGCGCTGCCTGCGCCGTGACCGGGGCGACGACGGATCGAGCTAAGGCCGCCGTGGCATCCGGAACGGCAGCAGCAGGCGTACCCACTGGCGGGCGAAGCGGTCGAGATCGAGGCTTTCGTGGACGGCGGCGACCTTGCGGCCCTTCCAGGACAGGTGGAGCAGCGAGCGGGCGTAGAAGGGAGAATCCTCGAGGGTACGCACGACATCCGCAGCCGCATCCAGCGGGATGCGCGTGGACCGTCTGATCCCCCACGGCGTCGTCGGCAGCGCACGCGGCGGCGGCATCGCCATGTCATCAACCGACCCGTCATCGGCGATGCGCAGGCATCGGGCGAAGGGGGGACCCTGCCGGGGATCCGTCTCGTAGACGATGACGGTACCCTCCGGCGTGTGCGCGCGCGACCATTGCCAGCTGCGGAACCCGGCTTCGAGAGGCTCGCTGCCGTGGTTTGCATCGAGATAGGCCGTGCCCGTCCAGTGCAGCGCCGGATCGCGCATCTCGACCTCAATCCGTGCCCTCGGGGCGATGGGCCGCCAGTGATGGCGGCCAGCCTCGTCAAGCACGAAGCCCACCGCCGGCATTGGGCGCGGTTCGATGCGGATCAGGCCGAGCACACGGCGCGGAACCGGCACAGCGACCTCGTCGAGATGAATGACGAGGGCGGTGCCGTCCCAGGCAAACCAACTCGAACCGACGGTGAGCGACATCTCATTGCGACCGAGACTGTCGCGGCCGCGCTCGGTCATCGTCCAGCGGCGTCTGCGACCATAAAGCGCCACATTGACCGCAACGTGATCGTCGGGATCGCGGCGCCCCCGCCAGGCGTAATAGGGCGAGAACACCGAGCCGACGAAGGCGATGACCGTCAGCGCGTCCGTACCGTCGTCGCTGATTGCATCGACATACCACCAGGCATAGCCGCCGGGTGGAACCGGCGTGTCGAAGCGTGGTCCCGCAGGAGCGCTTCTGCCGCGAGCCGGCCCGAGATCACAGCCATCGGCGCGCCCGGCCCCGGGTGGATGCTGCCGCCCGCCAGATAGAGGCCCGGAATGCGGCTGCGCGACCCCGGCCGACGAAACGAGGCCATCGCGCCATGTGGCGCCCGCCCGTACAGGGCTCCGCCCGTGCCCGGGAACATCGCGGCGAACTGTGCCGGTGTCGTTATCGCTGGCGGCTCCTGCCAGCTCAGTGTCAATCCGCATCTGGCCATGAGCGCGGTCGCAGCCGTCAAGCACCGGTCGATCTCCTCCTGCTGGAAGCCCCGGACGTCGCCGTTCGGGGGCGCATTGATGATCCAGAACAACCGCTCCGACGCCCCGTCTGCGCGCAGGGTCCCGGCATCGTCGCGATCCTGGGCGCAGACATAGACGGTCGGCGCGTCGGGCAACTGTCCGCGGTCGAAGACATCAACGAACTCCGCCTCGTAGTCGGTGGAGAAGAAGACCGTATGATGCGCCGGCGCGAACCCGTCGGTCCGGGCGAGCATCGAGACGGTCAGCGCGGACTGCGACCTGGCGGCCGGCGGAACCGGATCGCAGGCTGCAGCGACCGCGGCGCCGAAACAGCCGGCGGCATAGGCGCCAGCATCGGCAGTCGACACCACCAGGTCCGCTGCGATGGTTTCGCCGTTGTCGAGCACGAGGCCCGACACGCGACCATCGGCGACGACGATCTCGTCGACGCTGACACCGTGGCGGAACGCAACGCCCCTGGCCTCGGCGAGGTCCTGCATCGCGACGGCGAGGCGATGCATTCCGCCGCGCACCAGCCAGACACCGGATTGCTCGACATGCGCGACCAGCATCAGCGTCGCCGGGGCGCGGAACGGCGAGGCCCCGCAATAGGTGGCGTAGCGGCCGAACAGCTGCCGCAGCCGGGCGTCGCGGAAGTGGCCGCGCAAGACCTTCCACAACGGCGTGAACGGGCGGATCGCCAGTAGGTCGGACGTGCCGGCAAGGCCGAACCGCCGCGCGAGCCCGACCGGCGTCGGCAGGTCTGCGCGGATGAAGGTGTTCTCCAGCGCCTCGAAGATGCGTTGCGCCTCCGCACAGAAGGCGAGATAGCCGCGTGCCTCGGCAGGGCCGGCAAAGGCGGCGATGGCATCGGCAGCAGCCGACCGGCCGTCAGGCAGATCGATCTGCCCGCCACCGTCCCACGCATGGCGGGCGAGAACCGACGCGCGGCGCATCGGCACACGATCTTCGAGCGAGGCGCCGGCGAGGTCGAACAGCTCGTCGAAGACGTCGCGCAGGGTAAGGACCGTGGGACCGGCATCGATCTGCCGTCCGCCGACTTGCTGCTCGCGCATTTTGCCGCCGGACTGCGCCATGCGCTCGACAACCGTCACCTCGAGACCGTGGACGGCCAGTTCCAGCGCGGCGGACAATCCCGCGATACCGGCACCGATGACGATCACCCGTGGGGAGCGCATTCCGCCGATCTCCGTGCGAACCGATGTCCACTTTATCTTACATCAAAAATAGTCAATAGTGATTTACATGCGGGCCTGGAGGAGCGCGAAATGGACCCGACATCTCGAATCGAACTCGCCCTCGAAACTGCGGTCGGACAGGCTGCGACGGAGGACTGCCCGAAGGGCCTTGCCGATGCTCTGCGCTATGCGGTGTTCCCCGGAGGTGCCCGGGTGCGACCGCGCCTGTGCCTGTCGGTCGCCCATGCCTGCGGGGACACCGACCCCGCCCTTGCCGACGCCGCAGCCTCTGCCATCGAACTGCTGCATTGCGCGTCGCTGGTGCACGACGATCTGCCCTGCTTCGACGACGCCGCCATCCGCCGCGGCAAGCCATCGGTCCATCTGGCCTTCGGGGAGCCGATCGCGGTGCTGGCCGGCGACGCGCTGATTGTGCTGGCCTTCGAGACCCTGGCACGGGCGGCGGGATCGGATGCCGCGCGACTCGCCCGCATCGTCGGGCTGATCGGACGCGGTGTCGGTGCGCCCCATGGCATCGCCGCCGGACAAGCCTGGGAATCCGAACCGGACGTGGATCTGGCGCGCTACCACCGGACCAAGACGGGATCGCTGTTTGCGACTGCGACCATGTGCGGGGCAGCGGCAAGCGGCCACGACCCGGTGCCGTGGCAGGCACTCGGCGAGCGGATCGGCGAGGCCTTTCAGGTTGCCGACGACCTGCGCGACGTGGTCGAGGATACCCTGTCGACCGGCAAGCCGTCCGGCCAGGATGCGGCGCGCGCCCGGCCGAGCGCAGTGACGAGCCTCGGCCTCGCCGGCGCGGTGCGCCGTCTCGAGGGGCTTGTCGCAGCGGCCGTCGAGGCGATCCCGCCCTGCCCGGGCCGCGACGAGCTCAGGGACCAGATCCTGCAGGAAAGCCGGCACTTCCTGCCGAAGGGTGTGCCGCTGATTGCGGCATGACCGGCCCGACCGCACCAGCCGGGCGCCTCGACTCCGCAGCCGCGCCGATGACCGGCCAATCAGACCGCCGCCCGTGCGCGCCACTCGATGCCTGGCGGAACTTCCGCAACCGGCTGGTGGCCGATCCGCGCTTCCGGCGCCTGGCGGCCGCGCTGCCCTTCTCCCGCCTTATCGCCGAGCAGGCAACGCGGCGGATCTTCGACCTCTGCGCCGGCTTCACCTATTCGCAGACCCTGTTCGCCTGCGTCGAGCTCGGCATCCTCGCCCGTCTTGCCGACCGGACCATGACCGCAGAGGAGCTGGCGCCTGATGTCGGCCTCTCGGCGCCTGCGATGGAGCGGCTGCTCGCCGCGGCCGCCGCGCTCGGCATCGTCGAGCCGTGCGCCGGCGGGCGCTACGGCCTCGGCCTGACCGGCACGATCATCGCCGCAGAACCGGGGCTTGCCGAGATGATCTCGCACCACCGGCTGCTCTACGCCGATCTCGCCGACCCGGTCGCGCTCCTTCGCGGGCGGAGGGATGGCACGCGTCTGTCTGCGTACTGGGCCTATGCCGGACGGCCGGCCGCCGAGGCCGTGGCGGCGGACACGGACGCCTATACGACGCTGATGGGCGCAACACAGGCCAGCATCGCCGACGCGATCCTCGACGCCTACGACTTCTCGCGCCACCGGCGGCTGCTCGACGTGGCGGGCGGCGACGGCAGCTTCGCCATCGCCGCGATGCAGCGTCATCCGCGACTTGCCGCCACAACCTTCGACCTGCCCTGCGTTGCGGCACGCGCCGAAGCCCGGATCGCAGCTGCGGGGCTCTCGGCCCGCGGGGCAGCGACGGGAGGTGACTTCATTACAGATCCCCTGCCTGGGGGCCACGACGTCGCGACCCTGGTGAGGGTGGCGCTCGATCACGACGAGCCGACCGTGGCGCGGCTGCTTCGCGCGATCCATGCCGCGCTCCCGCGGGGCGGAACCCTGGTGATCGCCGAGCCGATCGCCGGCACCGCCGGGGCCGAACGCATCACCGATACCTATTTCGGGCTCTATCTGCTCGCCATGGGGGGTGGCCGCACACGGACCTTCGACGATTTCCGCACGCTGCTCAAGGCTGCCGGATTTGTGCGCGTGCGCCGCATCGCGACGCGGCAGCGGCTGCTCTGCGGACTGGTTGTCGCGCAGGTCGGGTCGCCGCCCTTGTAAGTTTGTCTTGACGTCTTGAGATGTAAATATAGACTTACAGATGGAGAGTCACCCGACCTGTCAGATGGAGCTGTCAGGCGGGCCGACGAGGCGACGAGCGACAACGATGAACACCCTCGCCATCGTCCTTGAGGAGCCCCGCCAACTGGTGCTGCGCGAGCTCGAGCTCGATGCACTCGGTGACGACGACGTGGCCGTGGCCATCGACTGGAGCGGAATTTCCACGGGCACGGAACGCCTTCTGTGGACTGGCCGGATGCCGGCCTTCCCTGGCATGGGCTATCCCCTGGTGCCCGGTTACGAATCGGTCGGCCGCGTGGTCGCTGCCGGCTCGGCGGCGACGGTTCCGGTGGGTGCACGGGTGTTCGTACCGGGCGCCCGCTGCTTCGGCGAAGTGCGTAGCCTGTTCGGCGGCGCCGCCTCGCATGTGATCGTTCCCGCGACCCGGGTCTGTCGTCTCGACGAGGACATGGGCGAGGAAGCGACACTGCTCGCGCTGGCCGCGACCGCCTGCCGCGCGGTTGCAGCGAACGGCGCCGCACCGCCCGAGCTGATCGTCGGTCACGGCGTGCTCGGTCGCCTGGTCGCGCGAACGAGCCTCGCCTTGCACGGATTGACGCCGACCGTGTGGGAGCACGATCCGGCGCGGCGCGGCGGCACGACCGGATATCCGGTCGTCGATCCGGCCGACGATCACCAGCGAACCTATCGCGTCATCTGCGATGTCAGCGGCGACGCGGCGCTGCTCGACACCCTGATCGGCCGGCTCGCGCCGGGCGGCGAGATCGTGCTGGCAGGCTTCTACGAGAGCCGACCGAGCTTCGACTTCCCAGCCGCCTTCATGCGCGAAGCGCGCCTGCGGATCTCGGCCGAATGGAAGCCGCAGGATCTCGATTTGGCGCTCAGGCTCGTGCGCGCCGGCAGACTCGACCTTTCTGGACTCATCACCCATCGCCGCGCCGCCCGCGACGCGGACGCCGCCTATCGTACGGCCTTCGACGACCCGGGCTGTCTCAAGATGATCCTCGACTGGAGAACGCTGTCATGAACGCGATACCCCCGCCCGTGACTCCGGTCGCGCAACGCACCATGCACGACGTCCTTCGCGAGGAGGCGGCCATCGAACCGGATCCGGTGCACACCGAGCCGGCCCGCAAGGCGACCCAGGTCATCGCCATCTACGGCAAGGGCGGCATCGGCAAGAGCTTCACGCTTGCCAACCTGTCCTACATGATGGCCCAGCAGGGCAAGAAGGTGTTGCTGATCGGCTGCGACCCGAAAAGCGACACCACCTCGCTGTTGTTCGGCGGTCGGGCCTGCCCGACCATCATCGAGACGTCCTCGCGCAAGAAGGCGGCTGGCGAACAGGTCGAGATCGGCGACGTCTGCTTCATCCGCGACGGCGTGTTCGCGATGGAGCTCGGCGGACCTGAAGTCGGCCGCGGCTGCGGCGGACGCGGCATCATCCACGGCTTCGAGCTGCTCGAGAAGCTCGGCTTCCACGACTGGGGCTTCGACTACGTCCTGCTCGACTTCCTCGGCGATGTGGTGTGCGGCGGCTTCGGCCTGCCGATCGCCCGCGACATGTGCCAGAAGGTGATCGTGGTCGGTTCGAACGACCTGCAGTCGCTCTACGTCGCCAACAATGTCTGCTCGGCGGTTCAGTACTTCCGCAAGCTCGGCGGCAATGTCGGCGTCGCCGGCATGGTGGTGAACAAGGATGACGGCACCGGCGAGGCGGCAGCCTTCGCGAACGCCGTCGGTATCCCGGTGCTCGCCTCGATCCCGGCACACGAGGACATCCGCCGCAAGAGCGCGAACTACCAGATCATCGGCATTCCCGGCGGCGAATGGGGCCCGCTGTTCAGCCAACTTGCGACCAATGTCGCGGAGGCGCCGCCGCTGCATCCCACCCCGCTCGACCAGGATGGGCTGCTCGGCCTGTTCAAGAGCGAGACGGTCGGTCGTGACATCGTGCTGACGCCGGCGACGATGGCCGACATGTGCGGCACCGATGTGGTCAGCAGGCCGTCGCTCGAAGTGATCTACGACTCGGTGTGACGGTGATCCGGCCATGAACGCGCCCACCCATCCACCGATCAGCAAAGCGCCGCCAGCGGTCGCCGCCGAGGCCAGCGGCTGTCACGCCGGACGGACGGAGATGCTGCGGGCGGCCGCCTCGGCCGGCAGGAGCGAGACGCTCGCCCGCTATGCCACCGACTATCCGACCGGGCCGCACGACCAGCCGCAGTCCATGTGCCCGGCCTTCGGGTCGCTCCGGGTGGGCTTGCGGATGCGGCGCACCGCCACCGTCCTGTCCGGCTCGGCCTGCTGCGTCTACGGCCTGACCTTCACCTCGCACTTCTACGGGGCGAAACGCACGGTCGGCTACGTCCCGTTCAACTCCGAGACGCTGGTCACGGGAAAGCTGTTCGAGGACATCCGCGACGCGGTTCACGCGCTGGCGGACCCGGCCCTCTACGACGCGATCGTGGTGACCAATCTGTGCGTGCCGACCGCTTCCGGCGTACCGCTGCAGCTCCTGCCGAAGGAGATCAACGGCGTTCGGATCATAGGCATCGACGTTCCGGGCTTTGGCGTGCCGACGCATGCGGAGGCGAAGGACGTGCTTTCCGGCGCGATGCTCGCCTATGCCCGGAGCGAGGCCGAGGCGGGTCCGGTGCAGGCGCCGCGCGCCGGTCCCGCTTCGCGCCCGACGGTAACGCTGCTCGGCGAGATGTTCCCGGCCGACCCGGTCGCCATCGGCCGGATGCTGGAGCCAATGGGACTCGCCGCCGGCCCGGTGGTGCCGACACGGGAGTGGCGCGAACTGTACGCAGCACTGGATTGCGTCGCCGTCGCAGCCATCCATCCCTTCTACACCGCATCGATCCGCGAGTTCGAGACCGCCGGCCGCCCTGTCGTGGGCTCCGCACCGGTCGGCCTCGATGGCACCGCAGCCTGGCTGGAGTCCATCGGGGCCGCCGCAAATGTCGGTGCTACTGCGATCGACGCGGCGAAGGCCGCGGTCCTGCCCGCAATCCGCAGGGCGCTCGCGGCGACACCGATCCGCGGGCGGATTACCGTATCGGGCTACGAGGGCTCGGAACTGCTGATCGCCCGGCTCCTGATCGAGAGCGGCGCCGAGGTGCCCTATGTCGGCACCGCCTGCCCGCGAACGCGCTGGTCGGAGCCCGACCGCGAGTGGCTGGAGGCGCATGGCACAACGGTCTGCTACCGCGCCTCGCTGGAACAGGATCTCGCCGCGCTCGCCGATCTCGGGCCGGATCTGGCGATCGGCACGACCCCGGTGGTGCAGGCGGCCAAGGAGGGCGCTACGCCTGCCCTCTACTTCACCAACCTGATTTCAGCACGGCCGCTGTTCGGCCCGGCTGGCGCCGGTGCACTGGCGCAGGTCGTCAACGCGGCGCTCGGCAACGGCGCCCGAATGGCGGCGATGAAGGCGTTCTTCGAAGGCGTCGGCAGCGGCGATGCGGCCGGCATCTGGGAGGACATGCCGCGCGAACATCCGGATTTCCGGCGCAAGCACCTTGCGCGGATGCGCAAGGCGGCCGCGCTCGCCGAGGAGATCCCGTGATGCTGGTGCTCGATCACGACCGGGCCGGCGGCTACTGGGGATCGGTCTACGTCTTCACGGCGATCAAGGGCCTGCAGGTCGTCATCGATGGGCCAGTCGGCTGCGAGAACCTGCCTGTCACCTCGGTGCTGCACTACACCGATGCGCTGCCGCCGCATGAACTGCCGATCGTCGTGACCGGGCTGTCGGAGGACGAACTCGGCCGGCACGGCACCGAGGCGGCAATGAAGCGGGCGCATGCAACGCTCGACCCGGCGCTGCCCAGTGTCGTCGTCACCGGGTCCATCGCCGAGATGATCGGCGGCGGGGTGACGCCGGAAGGCACCGGCCTGCAGCGCTTCCTGCCGCGCACCATCGACGAGGACCAGTGGCAGAGCGCCAATCGCGCGATGTACTGGCTGTGGAGCGAGTACGGCGCGCCGAAGGGGCGGATGCCGAAGCCGCGGCCGCGGCCCGAGGACGCGAAGCCGCGCGTAAACATCATCGGCCCGATCTACGGTACCTTCAACACCTGGTCGGATCTGGCCGAGATTCGCCGGCTGGTCGAGGGAATCGGTGCGCAGGTCAACATGACCTTCCCGCTCGGCGCGCATCTGTCGGAGATCCCGCGCCTGGTCGATGCGGACGCCAACATCTGCATGTACCGCGAATACGGCCGGATGCTGTGCGAGGCGCTGGAGAAGCCCTACTTCCAGGCGCCGATCGGCCTGCATTCCACGACGGCCTTCCTGCGCGCGCTCGGCGCGACCCTCGGGCTCGACCCCGAACCGTTCATCGCCCGCGAGAAGCACACCACGATCAAGCCGCTGTGGGATCTGTGGCGCTCGGTAACGCAGGACTTCTTCGGCACGGCCTCGTTCGGGATCGTCGCCAACGAGACCTACACGCGAGGCATACGCCACTTCCTCGAGGAAGAAATGGGGTTGCCATGCCACTTCGCGGTGGCGCGTCGGGCAGGCGGGAAAACCGACAACGAGACGGTGCGCGGTCTGATCCGCGAGAAGCCGCCGCTGATCGTGTTCGGCAGCTACAACGAGCGGATGTATCTGGCCGAGGTCGCGGCCAGGTCGGTATTCATCCCGGCCTCGTTCCCCGGCGCGATCATCCGCCGCCATACCGGCACGCCGTTCATGGGCTACGCCGGCGCCACCTACCTCGTGCAGGAGGTTTGCAACGCCCTGTTCGACGCGCTGTTCCACGTCCTGCCGCTGGCCGCCGATCTCGACCGGATCGATCCGACGCCGGCGCGCCGCCACGACGATCTGCCTTGGGACGAGGCGGCACTGGCCGCGCTGGAAGCGACCGTCGAGGCAATGCCGGTGCTGGTGCGCATCTCCGCGGCCAAACGGTTGCGCGACGAGGCCGAGCGCGCGGCGCGCGCGGCAGGCGAAGGCCGTGTCACCGCCGCGCGGCTCGCCCGGTCATCGGCGCAGGTCCGCGAGGTTCACGCCGCATGAGTGCGACACGCGACATCGCCACGGCGACGCGCGTGCCGACGGCCGATGGCATCCGAAGAGGGGAAGGAACGCCAATGCATGACGGAACCCTGCCACTGGCGAGACTGAGCCGGAGCGAACAGGCCTCGTTCCGCCGCATCTACATCGCGAGCTTTCCGCTGTTCCTCGCGGCCGCAGTCATCGCCCGCCTGGTTGCCCCGCTGGCATCCGGCCGCACCGCGGGCCAGCGCAGGTCGGTTTTCGGGGAGGCCAAGGCACTCGCCGATTCCACGATTCCGTTCGCCTTCATGAAGTGAGGCGGACGGATGTGTCCGGCTCGCCGGACACCCAGTGCGTCGCGGCGGAACAACGTCGCGGCGGTTCCAGCCGCATGGCGACATGCGGTTCCGGCCCTCGGGCCAAGTAACGGAGGTCGCAAATGGCCACACCCTCGGACGCATCGTTGTCCGGGCTGACCGAAGGGGAAGCCAGGGAGTTCCACAGCATATTCATGTCGAGCTTCCTGATGTTCGTCGCGGTCGCCATCGTCGCGCACATTCTCGCGTGGCTGTGGCGCCCGTGGCTTCCGCCGGAGGGCGGCTACGCGTCGGTGATGACCGACGTGCAATTCGCCGCGGCCCAACTGCTGACGTTCGTAGGATAGGAGCGGAACACATGTGGAGAATGTGGCTCCTCTTCGATCCTCGGCGGACGCTGGTGGCGCTCTTCACCTTCCTGTTCGTCCTCGCCCTGCTGATCCACTTCATCCTGCTGAGCACCGACCGGTTCAACTGGCTGGAAGGCCCGTCGCCGCGGGCGAGCTCGGTGGAAATGTCGGTGGTGATGCCGGCCTAGACGCAACTGCCGTTCCGGTGAACGGCTGGCGGTGGGCGTGACGGGCAGCCCCGTGATGCCCACCGCAAACAGGGGCCCGGACAACGGGCACGTCGCAAGTCTTCAGGAGAAGGACGGCGCAGATGGCCATGCTCAGCTTCGAACGCAAGTACCGCGTCAGGGGAGGCACCCTGATCGGGGGCGACCTCTTCGACTTCTGGGTCGGGCCGTTCTATGTCGGCTTCTTCGGCGTCACGACCCTGTTCTTCACGGCGCTCGGCACCGCGCTGATCATCTGGGGCGCGGCACTCGGGCCGACATGGAACGTCTGGCTGATCTCGATCGCGCCGCCCGATCTCAGCTACGGCCTGGCTCTCGCCCCGCTGAAGGAAGGAGGCCTGTGGCAGATCATCACCATCTGCGCGATCGGTGCCTTCGTCTCATGGGCTTTGCGCGAGGTCGAGATCTGCCGCAAGCTCGGCATCGGCTACCATGTTCCCTTCGCCTTCTCGGTGGCGATCTTCGCCTATGTGGCGCTGGTGGTGATCCGGCCGCTGCTGCTCGGCGCCTGGGGGCACGGATTTCCCTACGGCATCATCAGCCATCTCGATTGGGTGTCGAACGTCGGCTACCAGTACCTGCACTTCCACTACAATCCCGCCCACATGATCGCCGTGACGTTCTTCTTCACGACGACGCTGGCCTTGTCCCTGCACGGGGCGGTGATCCTGTCGACGCTCAATCCCGGCCCCGGCGAGACGGTCAAGACGCCGGAGGACGAGAACACCTATTTCCGCGACACCATCGGCTACTCGATCGGCCCGCTCGGCATCCATCGCCTCGGATTGTTCCTGGCGCTGAACGCCGGCTTCTGGAGCGCCGTGTGCATCATCATCAGCGGACCGTTCTGGACGCGCGGCTGGCCCGAATGGTGGGGCTGGTGGCTCAACCTGCCGATCTGGCGCTGAGCCTCGGGGAGGGCGAGACATGAGCGAGTATCAGAACATCTTCACCCGCGTTCAGGTGCGTGGCCCGCTCTATGCCGGCACGCCGCTGGAGCGCGGCACGATGGGCCGCGAGAAGGGGTCCGGCTTCGTCCACCTGCTCGGCCGTTTCGGCGACGCCCAGATCGGGCCGATCTATCTCGGCTGGACGGGCATCGCCTCGGTGTTCTGCGGCTTCGTCGCCATCGAGATCATCGGGCTCAACATGTGGGCCTCGGTGAACTGGGATCCGATCCAGTTCATCCGCCAACTGCCGTGGCTCAGCCTCGAGCCGCCGCCGCCGGAGCGCGGCCTGTGCGTCATCTGCCCGCTCAACGAAGGCGGCTGGTGGCAGCTGGCCGGCTTCTTCCTGACCGCCTCCATCCTGCTGTGGTGGGTCAGGATGTACCGGCGTGCGCGTGCGCTGAAGATGGGCACCCATGTGGCCTGGGCCTTCGCCTCGGCGATCTGGCTCTACCTGGTTCTGGGCTTCATCCGGCCGCTGTTGATGGGAAGCTGGAGCGAGGCGGTACCGTTCGGGATCTTCCCGCATCTCGACTGGACCGCGGCTTTCTCGATCCGCTACGGTAATCTGTTCTACAACCCCTTCCACATGCTCTCGATCGTCTTCCTGTACGGCTCGACGCTCCTGTTCGCCATGCATGGTGCGACGATCCTGGCGGTCAGCCGCTACGGCGGCGAGCGCGAGATCGAGCAGGTGGTCGACCGCGGCACGGCCGCGGAACGGGCGGCGCTGTTCTGGCGCTGGACGATGGGCTTCAACGCGACGATGGAATCGATCCACCGCTGGGCCTGGTGGTTCGCCGTGCTCTGCCCGCTGACCGGCGGCATCGGCATCCTGCTCACCGGAACCGTCGTCGACAACTGGTACCTCTGGGGCGTCAAGCACAGCATCGCGCCGTCCTATCCGGCAGTCTTCGGGCCGATCGGCGATCCCTCCGCGATCCAGGGAGCAGGACAATGAAACTCACCCTCACACTCCTCGGCATCGTCGTGGCGAGCCTGCTCGGCATCGCGATGATGACCACCTGGGAACGCCCGCCGATGGACTCGACCCAGCTCGGCTTCCGCGGCACAGGCATGGTGGAGATCACCAATCCGAGGCTCGACGCCAAGGCCGCGGCGATGCGCCCGGCCATCCCCGAACCGCTGCCGCCGGCCGACGACGAGGGCGGGCCGCGCGCGGGGGAAATCTACGAGAACGTCCAGGTGCTGGGCGATCTCACCGAAGGCCAGTTCATCCGCCTGATGAGCGCCATGACGGAATGGGTCGCTCCGCAGGAAGGCTGCGGCTATTGCCACAATCTCGAGAACCTGGCTGAGGACGCGCCCTATACCAAGATCGTCGCGCGGCGGATGCTGCAAATGAACCGCCATATCAACAATGACTGGACCGATCATGTCAGGGAGACCGGCGTCACCTGCTACACCTGCCATCTCGGCAAGCCGGTGCCCGCGAATATCTGGTTCCGCAACGAGGGACCGCCTCAGGCCAGGGGCATGGCCGCCGGCCGCGATGGCCAGAACCTCGCCTCACCGACGGTCGGGCTGACGTCGCTGCCCTACGATCCGTTCAGCGGGCTGCTCGACTACGCCAACCGGATCCGTGTCGTGGGCGCCTCGGCCTTGCCGCAGGGCCCGGGGGCCTCGATCAGGCAGACCGAGACCACCTACGGGCTGATGATCCACATGTCGGAGGCTCTCGGGGTCAATTGCACCTTCTGCCATAACGCCCAGTCGTTCACGACGTGGAGCACAAGCCGGCCGCAGCGCGTGACGGCCTTCCATGGCATCGCAATGGTCCGCGATCTCAACATGCAATACCTGCAGAGCCTGCAGGACGTGTTTCCCGCGGAACGTCTGGGGCCGACGGGTGACGTCGCCAAGATCAACTGCGCCACCTGCCATGCGGGTCAGAACAAGCCGCTCGGCGGGGTGAGCCTGCTCAAGGACTACCCGGAACTGAATTGATCCTGGCGGCACCGTCCGACCCGGACGGAAATCCGTCCGACGCCTGCAGGCGTACCATTTGCGCAGGCCGTATCCGGAGCCCGCTCCGTTGCAACTTCAGGGAGAGCATCCCGTGCGCGAATTGCTGTACATCGCCCTGACGGCATATGTGGCGACAACCATCGGTGCGAATGCCTTCGATCCCGGCGACGCGGATCAGGGCGAGAAGAACTTCCGCCAGTGCCAGGCCTGCCACATGGTCGGTCCACAGGCAAAGAACCGCACCGGACCCATCCTGAACGGGATTGTCGGCCGCCCTGTCGCCTCTGAACCAGGGTTCAACTATGGGAAGGGCATCAAGACCTTTGCCGAAGGCGGAAAGGTCTGGGACGAGGACATGATCTTCGAATATCTGAAGGATCCGTCTGCCTTTATCGGCGGGCCGTCGAAGATGGCGATGAAGTTCCCAGACGAGACGTTCCGTCGCGATGTCGTGACCTATCTGGCGCAGATTGGCGCGGACGGCCAGCGTACCCAGTAGCACCGCTGCCCACCCTCCCGGCGCGTTCGCGACCGACGCATCGATCGTTCAAGCGGGCTCACCGGGACCTGTTCAGATGCGACTTCGCCCCGCGGCGGGTGCAAACGTGGTCAGCCGTGACGGGCAAAGGCAATGGTCGCCTCGCCGAGCAGGACGCCGAATTTCGACATGCGAGCGCGATTGATCACCAGGTCGCCGACCCTGAAGAAGCGGTCGTCGAAACGCATGCGCCAGATCCGGCCGGAAACCGGCAGGTCGATCGCATAGCGCCATTCGATGTGGTCGGGCGCAATCCTGCCGTGCGCCAAGCCGACGATATCGTCAGCGGTGCCGACATAGCGATCTTCGCCGATCGTGCTGATGCGCCAGATGCGCCGTTCGCGGCGACCGTCGTCGTAGACGAATCGCTCGTCGAGGATGAAGTCCTGCGACTCGGCATAACCGTCGGTCTCGGCGATGAACCGCGCCCGGACGTTGCCGAACCGGTCCTGGAAGATGCCGTGGGCGCGCGTGCGTCCCAGAAGCGCGGTCTCGATGCGGAACGGCTCACCATCGATCGGGCGCATCATGTTCATGCCGGCCCCCTTGCGCGCCGCGCTCTGGCCCCACCAGCCGCCCTTTCGCGTCAAGCAATTGAATCCACGTCCATATTACGAGATCGATGTGACTTCGGATCACGCCGGGCTCAGCGAATGCCGGCGAAATGACGCCGGTGGAGATCGACGAGATGGGCAACGAGCGACAGCGACAGGAACAGGATCGTCCAGCCTGCCGCGGCATCGGCGAGAACGCTCCTGATCGCCAGCACCAGACAGGCACCCGCGGCGAGACTCGGCACGACGTCGCGCGCGGCGCGGGCCATCCCGCCGTTGCGGCCAAGCAGCACGACCAGGGCCAGCGCCTCCACAGCAATGACGCCGAGCACGATGTCGACGAACAGCACCATGGCGGCGGATCGTCGCCGGCCCGGTCAGCCGCACGCCCGGACGGGACCGACGCCGGCCGGCCTCATGGCGACACGAGCCGCATCAGATGCGCCATGTCCTTGAAGAAGATGCGCAGATGCGCTCCGGGCCGGCGTCGCACCAGCTGCTTCTCCATATAGGCCGACCAGGTCAGCGCCTGGACATCCGGATCGCGGCAGATGCTGACGAATCGCTCGCGTCGGCTGTCGCTGACATACCAGAAGCGCTGCATGATCCGGAGGATCCAGAAGACCCTGCCGTGCAGCCGCATGAATCGTCTGCGCGCCGTCGCGAGCGCCCGGGGGTTTCCGGTGGCAAGACACTCGGCAACAGCTTCTGCAGCGAGGCGTCCCCCGAGCATCGCGTAATAGATGCCCTCGCCGGAAGCTGGCGCGACGACGCCGGCTGCATCGCCGGCCAGGACGACGTTGCGGCCGTCGTCCCATCGTCGCAGGGATCGCAACGGAATCGGCGCGCCCTCGCGGCGGACCGTCTCGCAGCCTGCCAGGCCCGCCGTCAGCCGGAGCTCGGTCACCGCCTCACGCAGCGAGAAGCCCTTGACGGCAGTCCCGGTGCCGACGCTGGCGGTGTCGCCGTGCGGAAACACCCAGCCGTAGAAGTCGGGTGACAGGCGGCCCTGGTAATAGACGTCGCAGCGCCCGCCGTCATAGCCGGGAAGACCGGGGGGCACACGGACGATCTCGTGATAGGCGAAGACGTACGGCACCCTGCCCTCGCGCGGCAGGGCCGTGCGGGCGACCGCAGAGGCTGCACCGTCGGCGCCGATCACCAGCCGCGCGCGCACCGTCGTCATGCCACCGGCGGGATCGCGATAGGTGACGCGCACGGTGCCATCCGGATCGCGGCTCAGATCCTCGAAGGTGCCGGTGCGCCGCTCGGCGCCGGCCGCGCGGGCCCGCTCCCGCAGCCATTCGTCGAAGATCTCGCGATCGACCATGCCGACATAGCCGCCGGCCGCAATCGGCATGTCAACCTCCCGCGAGCTGGGCGCGACGATGCGGGCCGACGTCACGCGGGCGACCAGCAGGGATTCGGGAATGGCGAACTCGCGGATCAGACGGGGCGGCACCGCGCCCCCGCAAGGCTTGATGCGGCCGGCCCTGTCGAGGAGCAGCACCGCGTGGCCGAGCCGTGCCAGATCCGCGGCGGCAGTCGCACCGGCCGGTCCGCCGCCCGCCACCACGACATCGAACGCTTCAGGTCCGTACATCGCTTCCTCCCTGCAGGATCGCCGGTCCGATCGCGCCGCGACGCGGCGGTGCGACGATCGCCCGGCCGATCCGCATGGCCAGCCCGGCCGACACCAGGAACAGCAGCGCCTCGAGCGCAAACACCGTCGCGTAGGCTGCAGCCGGTGCCTCGAGGACAAGGCGCAGGATGTCCACAACAGCTGTTCCGGCGAATCCGCCGAGACCGAAGGCAATCGCCTGCGCCGCGCCCCAGAGACCCATGCGGATACCCTCGCGCGGCAGATTGCCGATGCTCGCCAACCCCATCATCGATCCGATGGCAGCGACGGCGAAGACCCCGTTGGCGGCACCCAGCATGAAGACGTTCACCGTCAGCGGCCAGCCAGGCCCCACCGAGCCACCGAGCGACAGCAGCGCCAGAGCCAGCGCCGAAGCAACACAGCCGCCGATGGTCCAGCCACGCAACGTGCCAAGGCGCCCCCGCCAGATGCCCGAGCAGGCAAGCGCGACGGCGATCATGCCGATGAACACGCCGCCGTGCTGGATCCCGGACAGCTGGGTCGACTGGCCGGGCGTCATGCCGAAAACCGCGCCGGCAAACGGCTCGAGAACGAGATCCTGGGCACTGTAGGCCAGCATCGACACGAAGACGAAGATCGCGAAACGCCGCGAGTCTGGCTCTGTCCACACCTGGCGGAGGGCATCTGCAAAGCGGCCGGCCACAACCGTCCGCGGTGGAACGACAGCCGTCGCCGGCCCTTCCACCCGCCACAGCGCGACGATTGTGACGAGGACGGCAACCAGCGATACCGTTGCCGTGACGACCACCAGACGCCCGACGGAGAACGGATCGAGGAAGTGCCCGGCAAGCGTCGCGGTCACGACGAAGCCTGCGATCATCATCAGCCAGACGATGGTGGCCGCCGGAGCGCGCCGGGCGGGATCGACGCGAGCGGCGAGAAGCGCCAGCAGGTTGGTACCCGACGCACCGACGCCGATTCCGACGAGCAGGAAGGCCAGGACGGCAACGCAGAGTCCGGCAAACGGACGGGTCCCAATCATCGCGGTGCCGACCGCCGCCAGCGTGCCGCCGGCGGCCAGCACGCCCATGCCGCCCAGAATCCATCCGCTGCGCCGGCCACTCGTGTCCGATCCGTAGCCCCACCGCGGCCTGAGGATCTGGACGCCATAATGCATGGCGACGAGGGCGCCCGGCAGGACCGCCGGAAGGGCGAGTTCGACGACCATCACGCGATTGATGGTCGATGCGGTGAGCACCACGATCGCGCCAAGCGCCGTCTGCACGAGGCCGAGGCGAAGGATCGCGATCCAGCCAAGCGCAGCAACCCCGCTCATGGCCGCAACCCGATCATGCCGGAACCTGAATCGGCCGGACAGCGAAGGCGCTGGCGAGCATCGCCAGAACGAACAGCGAGGTGCCGGTCGCATTGTAGAGCGCGGCGCGTTGGCGGGGGCGCTCGAGCAGCTTGCGCAGGGGAAACAGAAGGACCGCCATCAGCACGACCTGCCCGACGAGCAACGCGGCGACGATCGCCGCGTGCACGGGCCGACCCCAGGCGAGGAGCAGGCAAATCACCACAAGCTGGGGAACAGCCATCACGAGGCAGGCCAGCCGCGTCGCCGCCGCCACGCCAAGCCTGACCGGCAGCGAGCCGACGCCCATGCGTCTGTCGCCGCCGACCGATTTGAAGTCGTTGAGGGTCATGATGCCGTGCGCGCCAATGCTGAACAGCAGCGCCAGCCAGACGACGCGCCAGTCGGGCATGGCGGCCGCCATCACGGCTGCTCCCGTGAACCACGGCAGCCCCTCGTAGCAGAGGCCGACCGCGGCATTGCCGAACCAGCCGTTCTGCTTGAGGCGGAATGGCGGAGCGCTGTAGGCCCAGGCCAGTGCGAGCCCGATCAGCGCGGCGCCGAGCACCCATGGTCCGAGCATGGCCGCCACCAGCAGCGACAGGCCCGACCAGATGATCGCGACATAGAGTCCCCACAGGCCGGGCATCCGGCCCGATGGTATCGGCCGACCGGGCTCGTTGAGCGCATCGACATGGCGATCGAACCAGTCATTGACCGCCTGACTGGTGGCACAGAGCAGCGGTCCGGCCAGCAGCAGGCCGGCGGCGACCAGCCAGAACCGGCCGAGGATGTCGCCACCGCTCGACACGACGCCGCAGCCGAAGGCCCACATCGGGGCGAACCAGGTGATGGGCTTGAGGAGTTCCAGCACCGCCGACGGGGCGGGCCGCTCCGGCGCCCGAATGGAGATGGCGAGGCGCGTCATGAACTGACGCTACAGTTGACATATGTAACTGTCAATTATAATTGACATACCCTCGCATGGCTCATCGGCTGGCCCGGCAACGAAGATCCGGGTGACGACTATCCTGGGCGACGACCATCCGCGAGTCGCCGGAAGCGCCGTCGGGAGCACGCGGTATCAGGAGCGTATCAGGAGTCGAGCTCGCCGAGTCCGTAGCGGCGCAGCTTGGCGTAGAAGCTCTGCCGGCTGAGGCCGAGCATCTGGGCCGCCGAAGCGCGGTTGTCGCGGGTCAACCGCAGCGACGCCTCGATGCACAGCTTCTCGATGACGTCGGTGGCCTCGCGCACGAGGTCCTTCAGCGGCACACGCCCGACCAGTTCGGTCAGCTGGTCGACGGAGTGTGGCAACCCATGCGGAACGCCGTTCAGTTCCCGTGTCGAGCGGCCCACATAGCGGATGATGAAGCCGAGACACGGTGCGTCGCCGTCCGGCACGGACACCGCCGTGATCTCCACGTCCTCCCGCCCTTCGTACTCGCCGCGGATGAACGTCGAGAAGTTGCGCAGCGAACCGTGTTCGCGAAGATTGCTCAACAGCGAATTGGCATCGATCGAGCCGCGGCCGAGCCAGCGCTCCAGCGAATGTCCCTTCGCCTGGTCCTCGGTGGCGAGCTGGGTGAGGTCGAGGAAGGCGGCGTTGCAGGCCAGCACCCTGAGTTCGGGATCGGTGACCACGAAGCCGTCCGGCAGGCCCTGCATGACGCCCTGCAGCAGGGAATTGTGCTTGGGCGCGACGATCGCCGTCTCGTCGTGCGGCAGCGACAGGCGGACGAGATAGTAGGCCGATTCCTCGCGCCGGAAGATCGACGCGGAGACCATGCAGGGCCCGCGATTGTCGCGCAGACAGGCCGCAACCGGGTCGGAATGCCCGGAGGAGTGGAGCGTGGCGAACATCCGCTCGACCGAGCGGGCGCTGTCAGCGTCGAGCAAATCCGTGAAGCTGCGCCCGACGGTGCGATCCTGACTGCGCTGAAGTACGTCGAGGGCCGCCGGATTGACCTCCTGAATCTTGCCCGTGGTCGCGTTGACGATGACAACCGGCTCCGAGGCGAGCTGGAACAACAGCCGATATCTCGTTTCCGCATGCCTGAGGCGGGCGTATTCGCGTTCCATCGTCTGCTGGACTTCCACAAGTCGCTGCTGCAGGGCGGCAAGAGCAACCAGATCGCGGCCTAGGGCCAGGATCCTATCACCTCTCAGGCGCCGAGCGAGATACCGAACCGGAATGTCCGGCCCGGAACCCGCGGGATGGTTGACCTGACGCCAGCGCGCCGGATCGCCGGCAAGGGCGGCATTCACCATCTCCACCACTTTCGGGCGGCTCTCGACCGTCACGATATCGAACCAGTTGCGGCCGCGCCAGCTCTGCGGCTCGAGCCGAGACGCGTCCTCGCTGCTGCAGGCGACATCGCAGATCGTGCCATCCGGCTCCAGAACAAGCGCGACATCCGCAGCCTCCTCGATGAGGAGGCCGATCGTTTCTGGGTCCAGATCACTGAAGGCGGCTGCCGGCGACCTGAACGAAACCCTGCCATTGCGCGAGGCCACGCTTTCCATTGTGCCTCCAGTTCATCGGGCCAGTTCCGTCTCTAGCATCGGCCCTCCACGGCACCAACCATAATTTCCGCAACCCTGACGGCCTCGCGGGCATCGCGGGCCATCGCGTCCGCCCCGACGCGTGCGACCCAGTCAGGGTGGTCGACGAAGACCCTGCCGCCAACGAGGATGCCGACGCCCTGATTGCGCGACTCCCGGCGGATCATCCTGATCACGCCCTCGAGCTGTTGGACAAGACTGTCGGCGCTGATCGACAGGCCGACCAAGGTGAACCAGTCGCGCCGCACGGCTCCCATCAGCTCCTTGCTGGACATCGCCGGCCCTCCGACCACGTCCCATCCGGCCCGCCGCAGAAATGATTCGACGAGGAAGATGCCCAGCGTGTGCTGCTCGCCCGGCATCGCCACCAGCATCGCCCGGCGTGTATCGCCGGACGATACCACCCCCTCGGCCTCGAACGCCGGGGCATGATGGCGCGCGATCTGCTGGAGGCGGGCCAGGCCGATGGTAACGTCGGCGAAGCTGCACAGATCCGCCTTCCACATCTCGCCGAGCAGCTTGGCGGCCGGCGTGATCAGATCGATGTAGATCGACTCGAGCGTCACTCCCTGCGCCTTCATCGCCTCGATATAGGCCTCGCCGATCGAACTGTCATGCAGCAGCACGATCCGGGTCAGCTCGGCCACCGCCTCCGCGCCCGGCTTCCGTTCGGGCGCGGGAGTCGGGCGCAGGCCAGGTTCTTCGGCATGGGCGAGCAGCAAACGAGGTATGACTTCGGAGGCAATCGCCTTCTCGAGATTGGCCTTCCAGCGGACCGAGGCCCGGCGACCGGGCGCTTGACCAGCCCCACCCAATCCCTCGTCCAGACAGTCGCTGTAAAGGTCGCTTATACAGCCGTCCGCAATGTGTGGGTCGGGGCCGCCGTCGTCGTTCATTGCCCACCTCCCTCGCCCGCCGCCAGCAGGCCCCCGTCCGGATGGGTATAACTTATTGTTTTTTCTATTCTTTTATGAAACCGTCCCTGCAGCTGCAAGGACAACCCCATGCCGGAGGTAGTGACTACGATAGCGCCAAGTTGCCGCAGCAGGAAGACGATTCTGGCAAAAATCGGTCGCGAGTGTAAATCTGCATGTACGTAAACATAGATTGACACTCGTTGGAGGCGTTCGTAGAGTCGCGGTGTCGCATTCCGGCGACCAACACAAACGTCCAAAGGGGCGCATCCGATGCAAAGGCGCGCGGACACTGGTCGCACTGGCGGCCCGCTCTACACCCCGCAGGAGCGACTGCGCCGTGACGCCTCCCCCTGGACGACCGTGCAGGCCGTTCTCGCCCCCCTGCAGTTCGTTGTGTTCCTTGCAAGCCTCGTGCTGGTCGTGCGCTATCTGGCGACCGGCGAGGGCTATTCGGCCGCCGTGATCTCGGTCGTGACGAAGACGCTCGTCCTGTACGCGATCATGGTCACCGGCTCGATCTGGGAAAAGGCGGTGTTCGGACGCTGGCTGTTCGCCCCGGCCTTCTACTGGGAAGACGTGTTCTCGATGCTGGTTCTGGCCCTGCACACCGCCTATCTGGCGGCGCTTGCGGCCGGCGTCGGCGGACCTCGCCAACAGATGCTGCTGGCGCTCGCTGCCTACGCCGCCTACGTCGTCAACGCCGTCCAGTTCCTGATCAAGCTGAGAACCGCCCGCCGCGAGGCGCCGACGCCCGGTGGCCGGGCCGGTGAGGTGACGGCATGACCGCGGCGGCCGCCATCGCCTGCCGCGACGCCGCGCCGCTGGCGATCCTGCGCGAGCGCGGCCAGCGCGAGGTGTTCTGCGGGCTCACCGGTATCGTATGGCTGCACCGCAGGATCCAGGATGCGTTCTTTCTCGTCGTGGGATCGCGCACCTGCGCGCATTTGCTGCAATCGGCGGCGGGCGTGATGATCTTCGCCGAACCGCGCTTCGCCACCGCGGTCATGGAGCAACGCGACCTCGCCGGTCTCGCCGACACTCACGACGAGCTCGAACGGATCGTCGCCCGGCTCATCGAGCGGCGCCCGGACATCCGGCTGCTGTTTCTTGTCGGCTCCTGCCCATCCGAGGTCATCAAGCTCGACCTTGCCAGCGCGGCGGCGCGGCTTTCGGTCCGGTATGCGCCGCAGGTCAGGATCCTCGCCTACTCGGGCAGCGGCATCGAGACGACCTTCACTGAGGGCGAGGATGCCTGCCTCGCCGCGCTGGCGGCCGAACTGCCGGCATCGGAGGGCGCCAGCACCCGGTCGCTGATGGTCGTCGGCGCGCTCGCCGACGTGGTCGAGGACCAGTTACGGCGCATCTTCGCAGAGCTCGGCATCGGCCCGGTGCATTTCCTGCCGCCGCGCCGCTGCGCCGACCTTCCGCCGGTCGGTTCGGGCACGCGGCTGCTTCTGGCGCAGCCCTTCCTCAACGAGACGACGCGCGTTCTCGAAGGCCGCGGCGCGCGCCGGCTGTCGGCGCCCTACCCGCTCGGCGCGGACGGTACCGCGGCGTGGCTTGCTGCCGCAGCAAGGGACTTCGCGGTACCGGCGGCAAGGTTCGAGGCGGTCATCCGGCCGGCACGGGAACGGGCGCGCCGCGCGCTGCTGCCGCATCGCGACAGGCTGCAGGGCCGGCGGGTCTTCCTGTTTCCGGACTCCCAGCTCGAACCGCCGCTCGCCCGTTTCCTGGCGGGCGAACTGGGAATGCGGATCGTCGAGATCGGAACCCCCTATCTCAACACGCGCCTGCTGGACGCCGAGCTGCCACTGCTGCCGGCCGAGACGCTGGTGAGCGAGGGGCAGGACGTCGACCGGCAGCTGGACCGTTGCCGTGCCGCAGCGCCCGATCTGGTGGTCTGCGGCCTCGGTCTCGCCAATCCGCTCGAGGCCGAGGGCTTCACGACGAAATGGTCGATAGAGCTCGTCTTCACGCCAATCCAGGGGTTCGAGCAGGCCGGCGATCTCGCCGAGCTGTTCTCCAGACCCCTGCTGCGCCGCGCACGGCTGGAGGTGTGAGGATGAAACTCACCGTATGGACCTACGAGGGACCGCCCCATGTCGGCGCCATGCGCGTCGCGACCGCGATGGACGGGGTGCACTACGTGCTGCATGCGCCGCAGGGCGACACCTATGCCGATCTGGTGTTCACCATGATCGAGCGGCTCGGCAAGCGCCCGCCGGTGACCTACACGACGTTCCAGGCCCGCGACCTCGGCGCGGACACGGCGAACCTCTTCAAGACCGCGACCCGCGAGGCCTGCGACCGGTTCCGTCCCGACGCCATCATCGTTGGCGCGTCGTGCACGGCGGAGCTGCTGCAGGACGATCCCGGCGGCCTCGCCAGGACGCTGGGTCTGCCCGTGCCGGTCATCCCGCTCGAACTCCCCTCCTACCAGCGCAAGGAGAACTGGGGCGCTTCCGAGACCTTCTACCAGCTGGTGCGGGCGATGTGCCAAGCCGAAGTCGCGCCACCGCGCGCCGACCGCGCCGGACGGCCTGTCTGCAACATCCTCGGGCCGACGGCGCTGGGTTTCCGGCATCGCGACGACGTCGCGGAGGTGCGGGGCCTGCTGGCGTCGCTCGGGATCGCGGTCAACGTGACTGCACCGCAGGGTGCTCGCCCGACCGACCTCGCCAGACTGCCGGAGGCCGATTTCAACGTGGTGCTCTACCCCGAGATCGCGGCGGTCGCGGCGCGCTGGCTCGAACGGTCGTTCGGCCAGCCCTTTACCCGGACCGTGCCGATCGGCGTCGGGGCGACCCGCGACTTCATCCGCGAGGTCGCAGCCCTCGCCGGCGTCGATCCGACACCAGCCCTCGATGATGAGCACTCGCGCCTGCCCTGGTATTCGCGCTCGGTCGATTCCACCTATCTCACCGGCAAGCGCGTGTTCGTCTTCGGCGACGCGACCCATGCGATCGCCGCCGCCCGCATCGCGCGCGAGGAACTCGGCTTCGAGGTCGTCGGCCTCGGCACCTATTCGCGCGAGTTCGCCCGCGAGGTGCGGGAGGCAGCTGGCCAGCTGGGGCTCGAGGCGCTGATCACCGACGACTATCTGGAGGTCGAGGCATGCATCGCCGACCTCCAGCCTGAGCTGGTGCTCGGCACCCAGATGGAGCGCCACATCGCCAAGCGCTTCCGCATTCCCTGCGCGGTGATCTCGGCCCCGGTCCATGTCCAGGATTTCCCGGCCCGCCGCTCGCCGCAAATGGGCTGGGAAGGCTCGAACGTCATCTTCGATTGCTGGGTGCATCCGCTGACGATGGGGCTCGAGGAGCATCTCCTGACGATGTTC
This sequence comes from Tepidamorphus gemmatus, assembly GCF_004346195.1. NCBI lineage: Bacteria > Pseudomonadati > Pseudomonadota > Alphaproteobacteria > Hyphomicrobiales > Tepidamorphaceae > Tepidamorphus > Tepidamorphus gemmatus. The sequence goes on from NZ_SMAK01000014.1 coordinate 52,622, forward strand.
CGCGAGGACCACGAATTCCACGACGCGGCCGGCCCCTCGCACCTGCAATCCGAGCAGCCCCGGGAGTCGAAACCGGCGGTCGCGCCGGTGAGCGACCTTGCCTGGTCCGGCGAAGCCGAGACGGAGCTGGCCAAGGTACCCTTCTTCGTGCGCGGCAAGGCGCGCCGCAACACCGAGCGCTTCGCGCGCGACCGGGGCCTGTCGGTCATCACGCTGGAGACGCTGTACGATGCCAAGGCGCATTTCGGGCGATAGCGCGCCCGAACGGGCGCAAGACCCGGCGGCGGTGCCGGTCAGGGTCGTCATCGTCACGCTGGACAACCATCTGGCCAGTGCCGTGGATCGCGCCGCCGTGGAACTGCGCCGTTCCATCCCCGGTCTCACGATCGACTTCCATACCGCCTCCGACTGGTCCGAGGATCCCGCGTCGCTCGAGCGCTGCAAGGCGGACATCGCCAGGGGCGACATCATCGTTGCGACAATGCTGTTCCTCGACGAGCATGTCCGGGCGATCGCACCGGCGCTCGAAGCACGACGCGAGCAGTGCGACGCGCTGCTGTGCTGCTTCTCGGCCGGCGAGATCGTGCGCCTGACCAAGGCCGGGCGCTTCTCGATGAGCACCGAGGCGCGCGGCGTGCTGGCAATGCTGAAGCGCCTGCGCGGCAGCCGCAAGGCCGGCGCCTCAAGCGGCCGCGGCCAGATGAGGATGCTGCGCCAGATCCCGCGGATGCTTCGGTTCATTCCGGGCACCGCTCAGGACGTGCGCGCCTACTTCCTGACGTTGCAATACTGGCTGGCGGGGTCGCAGGCCAACGTCGTCGGCATGGTGCGGATGCTGGTCGACCGTTATGCCGCCGGGCCGCGTGCCTGTCTGCGCGGCACGCTGCCGGCGGCGGCGCCGGAATGCTATCCTGAGACGGGTCTCTACCATCCCGACCTGACCGAACGCATCACCGACAGCGCCGGGCGCCTGCCGCGCCCGCAGGCGGCGCGCGGCACGGTCGGGCTGCTGATCATGCGCTCCTACGTGCTGGCCGGGAACACCGCCCACTACGACGCGGTGATCCGCGCCTTCGAGGCGGCCGGACTCGCCGTCGTTCCCGCCTTTGCAGCCGGTCTCGACAGCCGCCCGGCGATCGAGGCGCATTTCTTCCGGAACGGACGCAGTGCCGTCGATGCGGTCGTCTCGCTCACCGGCTTCTCTCTGGTCGGCGGTCCCGCCTACAACGATGCCCGCGCCGCCGAGGAGGTGCTCGCGCGGCTCGATGTACCTTACGTTGCCGCCCATGCCGTTGAATTCCAGACGCTGGAACAATGGGCGGCTTCGGCGCGCGGCCTGACCCCTGTCGAGGCGACGATGATGGTCGCGATCCCCGAAATCGACGGCGCCACTGGTCCGATCTTGTTCGGCGGGCGATCCGACGCGGCGTCGGCCGACATGCCCCGCGACATGCGCCCGCAGCCGGACCGAATCGACCGGCTGGTCGGGCGCATCGACCGGCTGATCACGCTGCGCCGCACGCCGGTCGCCGAGCGCCGCATCGCGATCGTGCTGTTCGGGTTCCCGCCGAATGCGGGCGCGACCGGCACCGCGGCCTATCTCGCCGTGTTCGAGTCGCTGTTCAACACGCTCACTGCGTTGCGCGGTGCAGGATACCGGATCGACATGCCGGACAGCGTCGCGGCGCTGCGCGCGGCGATCCTCGGCGGCAATGCGGAACTGTTCGGCACGGATGCCAATGTCGTCGCCCGCATCAGCGCCGACGATCACGTGCGCAACGAGCCGCACCTGGCCGAGATCGAGGCGCAATGGGGGCCGGCACCCGGCCGTCACCAGAGCGATGGCCGCTCGATCCTGGTGCTCGGGGCGCGATTCGGCAATGTTCTGGTCGGCGTGCAGCCCGCCTTCGGCTACGAGGGTGATCCGATGCGCCTGCTGTTTGAGGCAGGCTTCGCGCCGACCCATGCCTTTGCTGCGTTCTACCGCTACATCCGCGAGGACTTCGCCGCACATGCCGTCCTGCATTTCGGCACCCACGGCGCCCTCGAATTCATGCCGGGCAAGCAGGTCAGCCTATCGGCCGCGTGCTGGCCGGACCGGCTGATCGGCGATCTGCCCAACATCTATCTGTACGCCGCCAACAATCCCTCCGAGGGCACCATCGCCAGGCGGCGGTCGGCGGCCACGCTGGTCAGCTATCTCACGCCGCCGGTGGCGCAGGCCGGCCTCTATCGGGGGCTGATCGACCTCAAGTCGTCGCTGCAGCGCTGGCGGGCGGGATCCGACCTTGCCGCAGCAGACCGCGACGCGCTGGCGGGCCTGATCCAGACCCAGGCCGCCGCCCTTGATCTTGCCACCGACACGCCGGCCTGGACGGCAGCCAGCGAGGCGGAGATCGCCGACCTGTGGGCGAGCCTCCTGGAACTCGAATACACGCTGATCCCGCACGGTCTGCACGTGATCGGCCGCCCTGCGAGCCCGGATCAGCGAGCCGATCTGCTCGTCACCGTCGCGCAGGCCGCACACGGCACCGCGCTGCCGCGCGAGGCCGCGGAGGCGCTGGCCGCGGGCAGCAGCGCAGCGGACGTCGCCGACATCGCCGGAACCGCAGTGTCAGCGGACGTCGCCGAGGCGCTTGCAAGGACGGCGCGGCTGCTCGCCGAGGATCACGAGATCCCCGCGATCCTGCGCGCACTGGACGGCCGGTTCGTGCGTCCTGCGCCCGGCGGGGACCTGATCCGCACCACCGATATCCTGCCGACCGGCCGCAACCTGCACGGCTTCGATCCGTTCCGCATCCCGAGCGCCTTCGCTGTCGCGGACGGCGCCCGCCAGGCCGAGCGGCTGCTTGCCCGTCATTTCGAGGACACCGCCACGCTCCCCGAATCCGTGGCGATCGTGCTGTGGGGTACCGACAACCTGAAGACCGAGGGCGGCCCGATCGCCCAGGCGCTGGCGCTGATCGGCGCGCGACCACGCTTTGACAGCTACGGCCGGCTCGCCGGCGCCGAACTGATCCCGCTGGAGGCGCTGGGACGCCCCCGGATCGACGTGGTGATGACGCTGTCGGGGATCTTCCGTGACCTGCTGCCGCTGCAGACCCGGCTGTTGGCGGAAGCCTGTCTGCTCGCCGCGGAGGCCGACGAGCCGCCCGACCAGAATTTCGTCCGCAAGCACGCCCTCGCCTACCAGGCGACCCAGGGCTGCGACCTCGAGACGGCGGCGCTGCGCGTGTTCTCCAACGCCGACGGTGCGTACGGCTCGAACGTCAATCACCTGATCGACACCGGCTCCTGGGATAACGAGGACCAGCTCGCGGAGACCTACTCGGCCCGCAAGTGCTTCGCCTACGGTCGCACCGGCAAGCCGGTCCGCCAACCCGAGCTGCTCGAGGCAGTCCTCGCCAATGTCGAGCTGACCTATCAGAACCTCGAATCCGTCGAGCTCGGCGTCACCACCGTCGATCACTACTTCGACAGTCTCGGCGGGATCAGCCGCTCGATCGCACGCGCCCGCGGCGCCAGCGTGCCCGTCTATATCGGCGACCAGACGCGCGGCGGCGGACGGGTGCGCACGCTCGCCGAGCAGGTGGCCCTGGAGACGCGAACGCGGGCGCTGAACCCGAAATGGTACGAGGGCATGCTGTCGCACGGTTACGAGGGCGTCCGCCAGATCGAGGCGCATGTCACCAATACGCTGGGCTGGTCGGCAACGACCGGTCAGGTCGCGCCGTGGGTCTACGAACAGCTCACCCGCACCTTCGTGCTCGATCCGAAGATGCGCGCGCGTCTCGCCGCGCTCAATCCCAAGGCGTCGTCGCGGGTCGCCAACCGGCTGATCGAGGCGCACGAGCGGGCCTACTGGACGCCGGACGAATCGACGCTGTCCGCGCTTCGCGACGCGGGCGACGAACTCGAGGACAGGCTGGAAGGCCTGCAGGCGGAGGCTGCCGCATGACCACCGTGCTCGACCGCTATGGACCCGCCCGCTACCGCCGCGACGACGGCGACGGCAGCGTCCAGGTGAAGCTCGATCCCGCGATCCGGATCGAGACCGCCAAGGTGTTCGCCGTCTACGGCAAGGGCGGCATCGGCAAGAGCACCACGTCGTCAAACCTGTCGGTCGCCTTCTCCAAGCTCGGCAAGCGCGTGCTGCAGATCGGCTGCGACCCGAAGCACGATTCGACGTTCACGTTGACCAAGCGGCTGGTGCCGACCGTCATCGATGCGCTGGAATCGGTGGAGTTCCACTCCGAGGAGCTGCGCGTCGAGGACTTCGTGTACGAAGGCTACAATGGCGTCATGTGCGTCGAGGCGGGTGGACCGCCGGCCGGCACGGGCTGCGGTGGCTACGTCGTCGGGCAGACCGTCAAGCTGCTCAAGGAGCACCATCTGCTCGAGGATACCGACGTGGTGATCTTCGATGTGCTGGGCGACGTGGTGTGCGGCGGCTTCGCCTCGCCGCTGCAGCATGCGGAGCGGGCGCTGATCGTCACGGCGAACGACTTCGACTCGATCTTCGCGATGAACCGCATCGTCGCGGCAATCCAGGCCAAGTCGCGGAACTATGACGTCCGGGTCGGCGGCGTGATCGCCAACCGCAGCGCCGGGACCGACGAGATCGACCGGTTCAACGCTGCCACCGGCCTGCAGCGGCTCGCGCATTTCCCGGATCTCGACGAAATCCGCCGCAGCCGCCTGAAGAAGGCGACCCTGTTCGAGATGGAGCCGACCCCCGCGCTCGAGGCCGTTAAGGCCGAATATCTGCGGCTTGCGGCGCGCCTCTGGGCGGGGACGGAGGCGCTCGACGCGCGCCCCATGAAGGACCGTGAGATCTTCGATTTCCTGGGGTTCGACTGATGCTTGGCCAAGGCTACGTCTGCCGTCGCGGCGAACTGGAAACCTACTTCGACCGAACCGCGGCCGACGCCTGGTCGCGGCTGACCTCGGACGCGCCGGTCGGGCGGATCCGCGCCACGGTCCGGGCGGGCCGGGAGCGAATGCGGCAGACGCTGCTCGCCTGGATGCCCGCTGACCTGTCTGGCTGCCGGCTGCTCGATGCCGGCTGCGGCACCGGAGCGCTGGCCATCGAGGCAGCACGGCGGGGAGCCGACGTGGTGGCCGTCGACCTGTCGGCAACACTGATCCGGATCGGCCGCGAGCGGATGCCCGACATGCGGCTTGCTGGTCGCGTCGATTTCCGCGTCGGCGACATGCTCGATGCGCGCTTCGGCCGGTTCGATTACGTGGTGGCGATGGACTCGCTGATCCACTACCGCAGCGAGGATCTCGCCCAGATGCTGGCCCGGCTCGCGGACCGCAGTCGCTTCGGCGTGCTGTTCACGGTGGCGCCGCGCACGCCGGTGCTGGCGGCCATGCATGCGGTCGGCCGGCTGTTCCCGCGCGGCAACCGCGCGCCCGCGATCGTTCCAGTCAGCGATCGTGCGCTGCGGCGGGCGATCCGCTCGACCCGCCTGCTGGATGCCTGGCGGATCGGCCGGACTGCGCGGGTCGCCAGCGGCTTCTATACCTCGCAGGCCATGGAGCTGGTTCCGGGATGAGACGGGTCAACGACAGCCTTGCACGGCTGTGGCTCGGGGTCGGGCAACGGTTCCTGCCATTCGCCGATGCCGCCACGACCGAGCTGCCGCTCGGACGGCTGCTCCGGCTGTCGCTGTTCCAGGTCTCCGTCGGTATGGCCGTCGTCCTGTTGAACGGCACGCTCAACCGGGTGATGATCGTCGAACTGAACGTTCCGGCCTGGCTGGTGGCGACGATGGTGGCCCTGCCGCTGGTGTTCGCCCCGGCCCGCGCGCTGATCGGCTTCAGGTCCGACACGCACCGCTCACTGCTCGGCTGGAAGCGCGTTCCCTACATCTGGTTCGGTACGCTGCTGCAGTTCGGCGGCTTCGCCATCATGCCGTTCGCGCTGCTGGTGCTGTCCGGCGAGGGGCACGGCGCCGCAATCTACGGCCAGATCGGGGCGGCGCTCGCCTTCCTGCTGGTCGGGGCGGGTCTGCATACGGTGCAGACCGCCGGCCTGGCCCTTGCAACCGATCTGGCGCCGGCCCGTGCGCGGCCGAGGGTTGTGGCGCTGCTCTACGTGATGCTGCTGGCCGGCATGGTGACGAGTTCACTCGTCTTCGGCGCAGCGCTGCGCGATTTCAGCCCGACCCTGCTCGTGCAGGTCGTCCAGGGCGCGGCCGTGCTGACGATGGGCCTCAACCTGATCGCGCTGTGGAAGCAGGAGCCGCGCAATCCCGAGGCGACCGCGCCGGGGCGCGTCCGGCCGACCTTCCGACAGGCCTGGGCGAGCTTCTCCCGGACGGCCAGCCCGCAGCGCCTGCTCGTCGCGGTCGGGCTCGGGACCGCGGCATTCTCGATGCAGGACATCCTGCTCGAACCCTATGGCGGCGAGATCCTCGGCCTGTCGGTCGGCGCGACCACGGTGCTGACCGCCCTGCTGGCAGGCGGGACACTGACCGGGTTTGCGCTCGCGGCACGGTCGCTCGGGCGCGGCGGCGATCCGCATCGCATCGCCGCACTGGGCGCGCTGGCCGGCATCGGTGCATTTACCCTGGTCATCCTCGCCGGCGCGATCGACTCCGCCGCGGTGTTCCGTGCCGGCACGGCGATGATCGGCTTCGGTGCCGGGCTGTTCGGGGTCGGCACGCTGATCGCCGCGATGGATCTCGCCGGCGAGGGCACCGCGGGAATGACGCTCGGCGCCTGGGGGGCGGTCCAGGCCACCGCCGCCGGCCTCGGCATCGCCGCCGGCGGCATCCTGCGCGATGTGATCGGCGGCCTTGGCACGACCGGTGTGCTGGGGCCGGCGCTGACGACGCCGGCGACCGGCTACAACTCCGTCTACGCCATCGAAATCGTCCTGCTCTTCGCAACGCTGGCGGCCATCGGACCGCTGGTGCGGCTCGTGCGCATCGACCCGATGCCGCGCGCGCCACAGCAATTCGGACTGGCCGAATTCCCTGGCTAGTCCCCGACTCGGGAGGTCTCAAATGCCAACCGGCGCCATCACAGGTCACATAGACGTCGCACAGGTCGTCCTGTACGCGTTCTGGATCTTCTTCGCGGGACTGATCTTCTACCTGCGGCGCGAGGACAAGCGCGAAGGTTATCCGATGGAGCGCTCGCCCAACGAGCGCCCGCAGCGCCCGAGCCGGGTCGGCTTCGTCGGCTTCCCGACGATGCCCTCGCCGAAGACCTTCCTGCTCGCCCATGGGTCTGCGGTGATGGCACCGGCGCCAAACGCCGACCACCGGCCGGTCAATGCCGTGCCCGGCGGCCGCTTTCCCGGCGCGCCGCTGATCCCCGCCGGCGATCCGATGACCGCTGGCGTCGGTCCGGGATCCTACGCGCTGCGCCATGACAAGCCGGACCTCACGGTCGACGGCGAGGCGAAGATCGTGCCTCTGCGGACGGCGGCGGGCTTCTATCTGGAGCCGCGCGACCCCGATCCGCGCGGCATGGAGGTGATCGGCGCCGACGGCAAGGTCGCCGGCAACGTGACCGACGTCTGGATCGACCGCTCGGAATACATCATGCGCTACCTGGAAGTGGCGCTCGCAGGCACTGCCGGTGAGTCGGCTCGGTCCGTCCTGCTGCCGGTCAACTTCGCACGGATCGACGGGAAGCGCCGCAAGGTTCGCGTGAACGCGATCCTGGCCTCGCAGTTCGCCGGCGTTCCACGCACGGCAGCCCCCGACACGGTGACATTCCTCGAGGAGGAGCGGATCTGCGCCTACTACGGTGCCGGCACGCTTTACGCCACCCGGGCGCGACAGGAGCCGCTGCTATGACAACGCGCGTCCGTCGCGGCATTGCCGGGCTGCCCGGCCCGCTTCCGGCAGGCGAGCGGCTGATCTGGCAGGGCATGCCGGACTGGCGCTCGCTTGCCCGCCACGCCTACCATGTGCGCAAGGTGGCGGTCTATTTCGGCATCCTGATCGCCTGGTCCGTGACCGTCGATCTCCATGACGGCCACCCCCCGGCGCAGATCCTCGGCGCCGTCGTCTGGCTCATCGTGCCTGGGGCATGCGCCTGCGCGCTGCTCACGGCGCTCGCCTGGCTGTCCGGGCGGACGACGATCTACACGATCACCGACCGCCGGATCTGCCTGCGCTACGGAATTGCCTTGTCGGTCACGCTCAATCTGCCGTTCGCAGCCATCGAAGCGGCCGCGCTGAAGACCCATGCCGACGGCACCGGCGATCTCGCCGTGAAGATCGGCGAGGGACGCCGCATTGCCTATCTGGCGCTGTGGCCGCTGGCGCGGCCCTGGCACATCCGCAGTCCCGAACCGATGCTGCGGGCGCTACCGGAACCGCAGCATGTGGCACGCCTGCTCGGCGCCGCGCTGGCGGCCTCCGCCGGCCAGACGGAGCGCCCGCGCCCGGTCGAGCCCGTCGCCCGGCCGGAACTCTCCGGCGCAACCGCGCGGACGGCGGCGGCGGGCTAGGGAGGAACGACGATGCATGGCCACGCGATCGAGCCGTTTCCGAGAGGTCCGCTGCTGGCGGCCGGCGTCCTGATCGCCGCGACGATCGCCGTTGCCGCGTGGTCGCGCCACACCGGCGACGGGCGAGTCGCGCTGCCGCCGGTCGAGACGATCGCGAGCATCGACGTTGCGTTCGCCGACCGGGCCGACGGCGGCGTCGAGGTGACCGCGGCCGCCGACGGGCGGGTGCTGCATGTCTACGAGCCCGGCACCAATGGCTTCGTGCGCGGCGTGATGCGTGGGCTGGCGCGGGAGCGCCGGCTGGCCGGGATCGGCGCCGGGCCGCCGTTCCGGCTCGCGCTTGGCGCGGATGGCCGCCTGACGCTGAGCGATACCGCGACCGGCCGCGTGATCAGTCTGGAAGCGTTCGGGCCGGACAATGTCGGCGCCTTCGTGGAAATTCTGAACCATCGGGAGGTACGGCAATGATGGGCTTCGGCACCAGACGCAGGATCGAGGTGCCCTGCACGGTCGAGGTCTCGAACACCTTCGAAAGCCTCCACGCCCATGTCGTGCTCGATGGCGACATCGCCATCGAGCCGGGCGACGAGGTCAAGGTGCATGGCGGGCCGGTAAGGGTTCCCTACGGCGAGACGGCCACCTTCCGACGCCAGGCAACGATCGTGAAGGCCGGCCTTATCGAGCGCGAATGGACGCGCCTCACCGGCGACCTCGAGTTCATGGAACTGCTCGAATTCAGCTTCTCGGAAAAGGAGAAGAACGCGCTATGACCATCGAACGGCTGGCGATCACCGCCAAGGACACCACGAGTCTTGCGCAGCAGGACACGGTGCTGAGCCCGCGCTTCTACACCACCGATTTCGACGCGCTCGACCGGATGGACGTCACCCCGGTGCGGGAGGAATGGGACAAGCTGATCGCCGAGATGCGCAGTGATCCCAACAAGAAGCATTTCGTGCGCAACGAGGAATGGGACAGGGTCGACCTGAACGAGCTGCCCGAGGGGTTGCGCAAGGAGTTCATCGACTTCCTGGTCAGCTCGCTGACCGCCGAGTTCTCGGGCTGCGTGCTCTATGCGGAGATGAAGAAGAGGGGCACCAATCCGGACATCTGCGAACTGTTCAGGTACATGAGTCGCGACGAGGCCCGCCATGCTGGCTTCATCAACGACACCCTCAAGGATTTCGGTCTCGGCATCGACCTGGGCTTTCTGACCCGCACGAAGAAGTACACGTACTTCCGGCCGAAATTCATCTTCTATGCGACATACCTGTCGGAGAAGATCGGCTATGCCCGCTACATCACCATCTACCGGCAGCTCCAGAAGCATCCGGACCGGCGCTTCCATCCGATCTTCAAGTGGTTCGAGAAGTGGTGCAACGACGAGTTCCGTCACGGTGAGGCCTTCGCGCTGCTGATGCGGGCGAACCCGGAGGTCCTGTCGGGTCTGAACAGGCTGTGGGTGCGCTTCTTCCTGCTCGCCGTGTTCGCCACGATGTATGTCCGCGACCATGCCCGGCCGGAGTTCCACAAGGCACTCGGGGTCGACATCGACGACTACGACTTCACCGTGTTCCGGATCACGTCCGAGATCAGCAAGCAGGTCTTCCCGCTGACGCTCGATCTCGACCATCCGGCATTCAAGGCCGGTCTCGACCGGCTGGTCAGGATCAACGAGGGCATGGCCACCTGCGGCAGCGGCATCGGCGGGCGGTTGCGCAAGGCCGGGCTGGCGGCCGCCGCCGCCGCGACCTTCGTGCGGCTCTACCTGCTGCCTTCGCAGCGCAATGTCGCGCCTGACTCCCCCCGGCTGGCGCCGACCTGGTAGTGGCGCGGCGATGACGGCGGCGGAACACGGTCTGGCGGTCCTCTACGCCCTCGGCCTGTGGTGGGCATCGACGGGACTGATCCTCTATCTCGACGGCCTGCCCCGCCGCACCTTTCCGGTCACCCTGACCGGCGCGTCCGCCGCCGCCCTGGCCGCGCTGGCAGCGCTCGCCGCCGGATTCGGGGAAGACTCGGTCGCCGGCGCCTATGTCGGCTTCACCTGCGCGATCGTCGTCTGGGGCTGGAATGAGGTGGCGTTCCTGCTCGGCTACGTCACCGGGCCGAACCGAAGCCCCTGCCCGCCCGGCGCGGCGGGCCGACGGCGCCTGAAGCTCGCGGTCGCGACGATTCTTTACCACGAGATCGCGATCCTCGCCGGCGCCGGCCTCATCGCGCTCGCCGCCTCGGGCCCGGCGGGCCAGGTGGCGCTGTGGACCTATCTGCTGCTGATGGCGATGCGGCTGTCGGCGAAGCTGAACGTCTTTCTCGGTGTTCCCAATCACGCCGAGGACATGCTGCCGCCGCATCTCGCCTATCTTTCGAGCCATTTCCGCCGCCGACCGATCAACCCGCTGTTCCCGCTGTCGGTGACGGGCGCGACAGTGCTGCTCGTCGTGCTGGTCATGACCGCATCGGGTCCGGCCCTGCCGGTCGATGCAGCCGCGGCGACCCTGCTCGCGGCGCTGGTGGCGCTGGCGATCGTCGAGCACTGGATGCTGATCCTGCCGCTGCCGGCCGCAAGCCTGTGGCGGTGGAGCCTGCGATCACGCGATCACGCGGGCGCGCAGGCGGCGGTCGCCGCAGCGACCGCCGCCGCGCGTGCCTCCGTTTCCCGAGAGCCCTGGAGCCGGCCATGAACTACGAGGACTTCTTTCGCCGCGAGATCGACGGCCTGCACGAGGAAGGCCGCTACAGGGTCTTCGCCGATCTGGAACGCAACGCCGGCAGCTTCCCGCGCGCCACCCATCACCACGGCGAGGGGACGTCAGACGTCACCGTCTGGTGCTCGAACGACTATCTCGGCATGGGCCAGCATCCGGCGGTGCTGGCGGCAATGCACGAGGCGCTGGACCGGTGCGGTGCGGGTGCCGGCGGCACGCGCAACATCTCCGGCACCAACCATTATCACGTCCTGCTGGAGCGCGAGCTCGCCGACCTGCACGGCAAGGAGGCCGCGCTGATCTTCACCTCCGGTTACGTCTCCAACTGGGCTGCGCTGTCGACGCTCGCCTCGCGGATTCCCGGCTGCGTCGTGTTCTCCGACGCGCTGAACCATGCCTCGATGATCGAGGGCATCCGCCACAGCCGGGCCGAGCGGCGCATCTTCGCGCACAACGATCCCGACGATCTCGACCGGCAGCTCTCGGCCTATCCGAAGGAGACGCCGAAGCTGGTCGCCTTCGAGTCGGTCTATTCGATGGACGGCGACATCGCGCCGATCGCCGAGATCTGCGACGTCGCCGAGGCACATGGCGCGATGACCTATCTCGACGAGGTGCATGCCGTTGGCCTGTACGGACCGCGCGGCGGCGGCGTCGCCGAGCGTGAGGGACTGATGCATCGGCTCACCGTCATCGAGGGCACACTCGGCAAGGCATTCGGCGTGTTGGGCGGCTACATCGCCGCCTCCGCAGCGCTATGCGACTTCGTGCGCAGCTTCGCGTCGGGCTTCATCTTCACGACCGCACTGCCGCCGGCCGTCGCGGCCGGGGTGATCGCGGCCGTCCGCCATCTGAAGACGAGCGAGCTGGAGCGGCAGCGCCAGCGCGACCGGGTGGCGAAGGTGCGCCGCCGGCTGGACGCCGCGGGCATTCCGCATCTGGCCAATCCGAGCCACATCGTGCCGGTGATGGTCTGCGACGCGGTGCTGTGCAAGCGGATCAGCGACGAACTGCTGAGGACCTACGGCATCTATGTCCAGCCGATCAATTATCCGACGGTGCCGCGCGGTGCCGAGCGGCTGCGGCTGACGCCATCCCCGCTGCATTCGGATGCCGACATCGACCATCTGATCGGCGCGCTCGGCGCGATCTGGGACGATCTCGGCCTGCGCCGCGCGGCCGCGTGAGCGAGGGCGGCGACCTGCCGCAGCCAGGAACGCACGAGACGACGAGGAGGAGGACAGGTCATGACCGCAGCGCCCATCGACGCCGCAGCCCTCAGCGCCGGCGCGCAGCTGCCCGGCGGACGTGACGCCGCGAGGGATGCGGGCCGGAACCGTGTTCGGGAAGCCGGCCGGGACCCGCGACCGCAGACCGCAACCCCGCCTCCGTCGGCAGCGCGATTTGCCGGCCCCACCCCCCTTTTGGACACGGTACGCGTTCCTGCTGATCTTCGTCGGCTGTCGGACGATCAGCTTCCGCAGCTTGCGGAGGAGCTTCGCCGAGAGCT